>CAVCRI010000145.1:0-7906 GCA_963604545.1 Lachnospiraceae bacterium
ATTTATGTGCCTTATTCGTTTTCTTATATTTTTTGCCTTATGGCTCCCTTTTATATTTAAATATCCTGCACTTTATATTGAAATATCCAATATTCCTTCCGCAACGAGACGATGTATGACATCATACATCAGGAATGGAGGGTAGTCTAGGTCGTTTAGCTTTCTTATTTCTTCATATTTTCCATCGGCAGCCAACTGCATGATTTTCTCTGTCAGCTCGGTGGCAATATCCTTCCATTCCTCTTGATGGGATAGGCAAACGTCGCATTGGGTGCAGTTCCCCTTGGTCTCTTCTCCAAAGTATAGCAGCAACTGGCGAGAGCGGCAAATCTCGTCACTCTTGGCATAGTTGATGATGCCTTGCAGGCGTTTCACGTATTGTTCCTTCCTGTCTTCCCATACCTCTTTGGGGATGATGATTTTCTCGCCGTCTATACGGTCACGCAGATAGGTGATGTAAGGTATCTTGCGACGAGGTATGAACTTGATGATGTGTCGGGCGGAAAGATTCTTGAGGATGAAATATACCTGCTGGATGGTCAATTCTGCCTGGCTTGCCACCAAGTTTTCATCGATGAAGGTTAGGTCGGTAAACAAACTGCCGTAGTTGCGCAGCAAACTCGTGATGACGGCATCCTCGTTGGGGGATAGGTTGTCGAGAAAGTAGAGGTCGTTGCGTGCGAGAAGAAATATCAGGCGAGCTTTCCCGTCTGGGTTGTCCTCGTAGTGGATGTATCCGCAACGCTCCAGGATTCTGAGGGCAGAGTCTACCTTGGTAGGGAAAAACTTATAGGTGAAACAGAATTTGGCAATGTCAAGCTCGAAGGTCTTTCCGCATCCACTTTCTATTCCTATCTGGTAAAAGTAAGCCAAGTGCTCATATACGCTTTTGATAAGCTCCTTGTCGGGGAAGTTGTCGTCGACCCTTCTCAGCAGCTTCATCTCATCGTTCTTGTCATAGAGGAGCACGGCGTATGACTTGTTGCCATCTCTTCCCGCTCTGCCAGCCTCTTGGAAATAGGCTTCCAGCGAGTCGGGACAGTCTATGTGGATTACGATTCTCACATCTGGCTTGTCGATGCCCATGCCGAAGGCGTTGGTTGCCACCATGACCCTTACCTCGTCATTTTGCCAACTCTTCTGTCGCTCATCTTTGGTACTTGGGTCAAGCCCCGCATGATAGTAGGTGGCGGTGATGCCATTTTCGATGAGTTCTTGCGCCATTTCCTTGGTGCGTTTCCTGCTGCGTGTATAGATGATGGCAGAGCCTTCCAGGTTCCTGAGGATATGTATCATCTCCTTTGACTTGTCGTTGGTGGTGCGCACCACGTAAGCCAGGTTCTTGCGCTCGAAGCTCATCTTGAAGACATTTCTCTGGGCGAAACGTAGCTTGTCTTGGATGTCGTCCACGACTTCGGGTGTAGCGGTCGCCGTGAGGGCTAGGATGGGGATGCCGGGCTTCATGTCCCTGATGTCGGCTATCCGCAGATAGGAAGGTCGGAAGTCATAGCCCCATTGACTGATGCAGTGGGCTTCGTCCACGGTGATGAAGCTCACGTTGATATGGCGCAATTTTGCCTGGAAAAGTTCAGAGGAAAGTCTTTCTGGAGAAACGTATAGTATCTTTACGCCGCCGAAGATGCAGTTGTCGAGTGTCTGTATGATTTCGCTTCTTGACTTGTCGGCATAAATGGCATCAGCCTGAATGCCACGCTCACGTAAGTGCTGTACTTGGTCTTTCATCAGGGCGATGAGTGGTGTGATGACGATGCACACGCCCTCCTGTGCCAAGGCAGGTACCTGGAAAGTGATGCTCTTTCCACCGCCCGTTGGCATAAGGCCGAGGGTATCCTGACGGCGGGCAATGCTCTCGATGATGTCGCGCTGAATGCCTCTGAAGTCAGGATACCCCCAGTATTTTTGCAGTATTTCTTGAAATTTATCTGCCATTTTTATTCTTTGTTTTTAGGTCGAACTATTCTTTTATCCATTGTTGGGTCGGATGTCTTCTATCTGTAGCTGCACTTGGTTTTTCTTGAAGATGTTGTCTTCGATGGTGTAGGCGATGTCGAAGCTACGCTTGCTCTTGATGTATCTGGCGGCGGCACTCTGTCCGAAGGCGATGCCGTTCATCACGTTGCTTGACTTGGAGTCTACCAGCTCCAGCTTGATGTGCTCCTGTTCCCTGCCCACGACCTTGCTGGTGCCGTAGTCATACACTTGCTGGGTGCAGAATATAGGCTTGGGGTTGCAAGGGCCGAATGGCGAGAAGCGCTTTAGGTCGGCATAGAGGTGCTTGGTGATGTCCTTGAAGTCTATCACGGCATCAATGTCCAGGATGGCTTCCGTTTGCTCGGGAGCGATATGCTCCTCTACATACTTCTGGAAACGGTCTCTGAACTCCTTTACATGCTCCCACTTCAGGGTGAGTCCTGCCGCATAGGTGTGTCCCCCAAAGTTTACCAGTATGTCGCGGCAACTCTTGATGGCGGAATAGATGTCGAATCCCGTTACGCTTCGGGCTGATCCTGTCGCCACGTCTCCGTCTCGGGTTAGCACGACGGTAGGGCGGAAGTAGATTTCCGTGAGTCGTGATGCCACGATGCCTATCACGCCCTTCTTCCATCCCTCGTCGTAGAGCACGATGCTGGGATTGTGCTTCTGGCTCTCCAGCCTGGAGACGATGAGGTTGGCTTCCTCGGTCATCTGCTTGTCGATGTCCTTGCGCTGCTCATTGTATTCATTGATGTGCTTCGCCATGTGCAGGGCATGGCCGAAGTCCCTTTCCACCAAGAGGTCGACGCTCACCTTGCCGTTTTCCATGCGTCCGGAGGCGTTGATGCGCGGTCCGATCTTGAACACGATGTCGCTCATCGAAATCTCACGGCCGTTGAGCCCGCAGATGTCGATGATGGATTTCAGTCCGATGCTCGGGTTCGTGTTGAGCAGCTTGAGGCCATGGAAGGCAAGGATGCGGTTCTCGTCGACCACAGGCACGATGTCGGCGGCTATGCTCACGGCACAGAAGTCGAGCAGCGGGATGAGTCGCGAGAATGGGATGCCGTTGTTCTTGGCGAAAGCCTGCATGAACTTGAATCCCACGCCGCATCCGCAGAGGTGCTTGAATGGGAACGGGTCGTCTGGTCGCTTCGGGTTGAGTATGGCCACGGCTGGTGGCATCACGTCGTCGGGCACGTGATGGTCGCAGATGATGAAGTCTATGCCAAGGCTCTTGGCATATTCTATCTCCTGGATGGCCTTGATGCCGCAGTCCAGGATGATGATGAGTTTGACACCTGTCTCGTGGGCAAAGTCTATTCCTTTCTTGCTGACTCCGTAGCCTTCGTCGTAGCGGTCGGGTATGTAGTAGTCGATGTTGGAATAGAATTGCTGCAGAAACTTGTAGACCAGTGCCACTGCCGTGCATCCGTCCACGTCATAGTCGCCATACACAAGGATGCGCTCCTTGCGGCCCATGGCATCGTTGAGGCGGTCTACGGCGATGTCCATGTCCTTCATGAGGAAAGGGTTGATGAGGTCTGACAGCTGGGGTCTGAAGAATCTCTTGGCTGCCGATTCCGTAGTGATGCCTCGGTGGATGAGCAGGTGAGCCAGGATAGGGCTGATGCTTAGCTTGTCGGCTAGTTCCTTAGCCGATTTCTGCTGTTCTGGTGTAGGTGCTTCGTAATTCCATTTGAAGTGCATATAGTTATTTTTTATTTCTGCCTCCAAAATTACAAAAATAAAATGACAAATGGAAATGTTTTTCATAAAAATAACTAAATAAGGGGCTGCAAACGGAATTGCAGCCCCTTATTTAGAAAAATTGATGTATTTGATGATGTATTTTTAGATGCCGAGTTTCTTGCGGATGTCCTTAGGGATGGCATTCTTGTTGACCATGAAGTCCATGGTCTTGTAGGCTACGAATGCCTTGGTCATGTACCAAGTGCCCTTGTAGTCGCCATACTCGCCCCAAGAGTTCTTCACCATATAGTACTCCTTGCCGTTCTGGTCCTTGGCGATGCCATAGATGTGCATGCCGTGGTCGTCGGTGGTCTCCCAGTTGTCGAATGCCTCCTGGCGCATTGCCTGTGTAGGCACTACCTCTGGGGCGTTGACACCGAGTGAGTCGAACTTCTCCTTCTTCTCGTCCTTGGAGAGCTTGAACCAGTGGTCGGCGTCGGTGCCAGACATAGAGCGAACCTTCTTCACGTCGTATGCGATGCCGAGGCCCTTGCGGGTGAAGCCATCCTCTGTCACATCGCCGCCCCATGCTACGGTGTAGCCATTGTTAACGGCGTTGTCGATAATCTTGCAGAGGTCTTCCATTGGCACATTGTAGCTCAAAGGCCAGCGCCAGTTGTCCTGTACCTCTACGGCAAACTTGCTCCACATAGGGTGGTGGGTATAGCTGGTGATGGTGACATAGTCGTCGAGGTTCAGTCCGAGGCTCTGGCAGAAGCTCTGTGGAGTGTACTGCTTGCCCTGGTAAGTGAACTTCTCAGGAGCCTTGCCGATGTAAGAGTCGATGATGCCCTGGAGGCCGCTCTTCCATGCAGAAGAGATTTTCTTGGCGTTGCTCTTGGCTACAGCCTCCACGTATGGAGTCATCACGTTGAAGAACTCGCCGAAGTTTGCGAGGGAGTCGCCGGTCAATGTGCCTGGAGCAGGCATAGCTGTCTCTGGTACGATGCCATAGTGCTGCAAGCAGTAGAGCGCATCGTAGGCGCTGCCGCCCTGTGAGAAGCTCACGTCGCCGTGCATTCTCACAGCCATGGTGGCGCGATCCATGTATGTCTTGTTGGCTACGAACATCTCGCTGAGGTCGTATGTCTTGCCTGTATTCTTCAAGATTTCGCTCTCAAAGAAGCTGAGTGTAGAGTAAGCCCAGCACGTACCGCTGCGGTTCTGGTCCTTGATGCTGGTGATAGGGTTCTGCTTCACAACAGTGAACACTGGCTTGTTCTTGGCGATGGCAGCTGAGTCGGCTGCTGTTTTTGCGTTTGCGCCTGTGGCGATAAGAGCCATCATGGCTGCGACGATCATTGTCTTCTTCATGAAAATTTTTCTCTTTTATTTTTGATAATGTTGTATTATTCTTATATCTCTCGTGGGGACTTATGTCTCTCGTGGGGACTTATGTCTCTCGTGGGGACTTATGTCTCTCGTGGGGGATGCCTCTAGCTTTGGTGCGTGTGGGCAACCTTCTTACTCACGGTTGGCGGCCATGAACTCCTCCACATCCTTTGGATGGTAAGGTATGCGGTCCTTGCCGAGGAAGCGGCAGCCATCCTTGGTGATGAGTATGTCGTCCTCGATGCGGATGCCACCGAAGTCCTTGTAGGTCTCAATCTTGTCGAAGTTGAGGAACTCGGCGCAATGGCCTGAAGCCTTCCAGTCGTCGATGAGCGCAGGGATGAAATAGATGCCCGGCTCGTCGGTAACGACGAAACCTTCCTGCAGTCGACGCCCCATGCGCAGGCAGTTGGTGCCAAACTGCTCCAGGTTAGGGCGAACCTCCTCGTCGAAGCCTACGTTTATCTGGTCGAGGTTCTCCATGTCGTGTACATCCATGCCCATCATGTGTCCCAGTCCGTGAGGCAAGAACATGGCGTGTGCGCCAGCCTTTACAGCCTCCTCGGTGTCACCCTTGGCGAGTCCGAGCTCCTTCATGCGGTCGAACAGCAGGCGGCAGATGGCGAAGTGCACGTCAGCCCATTTCACGCCTGGCTTGGCTACCTGGAGCGCATAGTCGTGGCAAGCCTCTACCACGGAGTAGATTTCCAGCTGTCGCTGGCTGAACTTGCCGCTCACAGGCATGGTGCGCGTATTGTCGGAGCAATAGTTGTTGATGGTCTCGGCACCTGCGTCGCACAGGGCAAGGCGGCCTTCCTCCAGTACGTTCATGGAAGGATAGCCATGCTGTATCTCGCCGTGCTGGCTGTAGATGGTAGGGAAGCTGACCATGGCGCCGTATGAGCCGGCAATGCCTGTCACCTGTCCTGCCACGTATTTCTCGGTCACGCCTGGGCGTGTGAGCTTCATGGCTGTGGTGTGCATCTTGTATCCGATGACGGCGGCACGCTCCAGCTCCTCGATTTCCTCGGCGGTCTTGGTGGAACGCATCTTCACCACTGCCTTGATGAGGTCCATGGATGCCTCTTCCTTCTGCTGGCTAGGGTGGATGCCCAGGAGGTCGAATATCTGTATCATGATGTCATGGCGATAAGGAGGCAGGAAGTGTATCTTGCGCTTCTTGACCATGGCGTCGTTGCAGATGGTCTTGAGGCTCTTCATCGGTGCGCTGTTCTTCACGCCCACCTGTTCTGCCAGGTCATGGACGCTGTCCACGCTGCCATACCATACGATGTCGACCAGGTCGATGTCGTCACCGACCAGTGTCTCGATGTCATTGTCTATGTCGATTACGCCGACCAGTCCGTCTCGCTGCTGTCCGAAATAATAGAGGAAAGTGGAGTCCTGACGGAAAGGGTAATAACCGTTGGCAGGGAAATTACAAGGCGAATTGTTATTTCCGAAGAGAATAATCACACCGCTCTTGACGAGCTTTTTCAGCTCTTGGCGGCGACTGATGTAAGTGTCCTTACTAAACATAATTTTAGAATTTTACTTTATTTTGGTGCAAAGTTAGCAATTATTTCCCAAAAAAGTATTATCTTTGCAAGCAAAAATGTAAAAATCGTAAGAATTTATAATTAATTAATACAAAAATGCCCGGATGGGGGACAAATTATAAGAAAAGTGTCCCCTGTTGGAGGCGAAGAGTAACTAAAAGGCAGTTTTGAAGGATTTATGAAGTTAGGTAGTAACACAGGTTTGGTTTTGGAGGGAGGAGGCATGCGTGGCGTGTTTACGAGTGGCGTGCTCGATGCGTTTATGAAGCACGATGTATATTTCCCCTATGTGGTGGCGGTTTCGGCAGGTGCCTGCAATGGCATGTCGTACATCAGTCGCCAGCCTCGCCGTGCCCGTATCTCTAATATCGACTATTTGGCTCGCTACCAGTACATTGGCATCCGCCATCTGGTGACGCAGGGGTGCATCTTCGACCGCAAGCTCTTGTACGACAAGTTCCCCAACCAGTTGTTGCCGTTCGACTTCGATACTTATTTCCGTTATGCCCATACCTTTGAGATGGTTACCACCAACTGCCTCACTGGGCAGGCGATGTATCTCTCGGAAGCCCACGACCGCCAGCGTGCGCTCGACATCGTGCGTGCCTCCAGCAGCTTGCCATACGTGAGCAAGATGGTGGATGTGGACGGCATCCCGATGCTTGATGGCGGCATCGCCGACAGTATTCCGGTGCAGCATGCGATAGACATGGGGCATGAGCGCAATGTGGTCATCCTGACCCGCAACAAGGGGTGGAGGGATAGCGGCAAGGACCGCAAGCTACCTTATTTATATAAGCACTATCCTCGCTTGCGTGTCGCCCTGAGCCATCGCCATCGCAGCTATAACGAGCAGATTCAGCTGGTCGATGACTTGGAGGCTGCGGGCAGGATAACCTGCATCCGTCCGATGCGGCCACTGGAGGTGGGGCGTATCGAGAAGGACACGGTCAAGCTGGAACGCCTGTACGAGGAGGGTTTCGCGCTGGGTGAGAAGTTTTGCGAAACTCTCGGATAAACCAAACAAAAAAAGCCTTCGCAGGCTAAGAAAACCTGCGAGGGCTTTTTTTTTCTTTCGAGGCCTTTTTCGACCGGTTGAAATTGCCTATACGCCCTGAAAGGGCGGAAGCACTTAGCCCAGGGCAAGCGAAGCGACACCCTGGGGTAATGTTAGTGTGGTTTATGTCGCCCTGTTTTACTCTAATTGAGCAAGCTTTGAGTGTATTTTTTAACGTTAATTATATTTAACGCCTCTTGGGTCTCGTCTG
>CAVCRI010000146.1:0-7837 GCA_963604545.1 Lachnospiraceae bacterium
TATAATTATCGTACTTTTGCGCCATAAAGTAAACGTAAAAAATAAGTAGACGTGATGTAAAAACAGAAGTAGAACCCTTAAAAAGCCAACGCCTATGCCTGCAATGAAGTACGAAATCAGAAGAAAATGCCCAGTCTGCGGTGTTGTTTTCCGAATTAAAACGATAGACTCAGTCTATTGCTCTCCTGCTTGTTCCAAAGTTGCATTCAAGAGGAAAGCGGACAGGGAAGCCCACGAAAAGAAACTGGATGAACTGGCAAAGGAAATTCCTGACATAAGAGACCTCCTTTCCGTGAAAGAAGCGGCTGCCGTCTATGCCGTAGAAGAATCGGCACTCTACCGCATGATACGCCTCGGAAGGATAACGTCGGTAAACTTAGGAAAGAAGACCTTGAGAATAAGACGCGAGGATTTGGAAGCACTATATCCAACTCGCAAGAAGGTGAGGAAAGAAACCGCCAAGCCCATTCCGAAGACATTCAGCATGGAGCCAAAAGATTGTTATACGATTGGAGAGGTAGGCGAAAAATACAGGCTTGACGACAGTTCCGTTTACAAGCATATCCGCAAGTATTCCATACCGATGCGACAAATAGGCAACAATGTCTATGTACCAAAGAAGGAAATTGACAACCTCTATAAATCTATTAAGAAATGAAGACAGCAATGAAAAGAACCGTCTTCACGGTAAAACTCCGTAAGATGGACTACAAAGAGGAATGGTCTTTGTATATAGAGGCGTTCCCCGTGTTTGTAGCAAACAAGAAAACTCCTGTTCGACAGCACGAGACATTGAATAGATATATCACTACGCCCATATGGGACAAGAACAGCGTCAGCAAGACACGCAACGACAAGAAATACTATCGTCCCAAACGTGACAACAACGGTATTATCCAATGCCGCTCACAACAAGACCAACAGTCGTGCATCTTTGCCGAGCAAGTGCGCGCGCTCCGCCAACATGAGTATGACAACCGCTATCTCTACACCGATACCGAGGCAGAGCAGATGGCGCAGAATGAGCGTTCTTATTGCGACTTCATTGGATATTTCGAAAAACTGACTGACCGCCGCCATGCCAACAGTTCCAACTCCATAAGAACCAATTGGAACCGTGAAACAACTCTTCTGAAAGAGTTTAGCCAGGGCGAACCGATACTTTTCAAGGACATCAATGTCACATTGATAGAGAATTTCAAGGAATTTCTCGTTAATGCTCCCCAAGCGGGCGGTAAGAAAGGGACGATTTCAAGGAATACGGCATCAACCTATTTCTCCATCTTCAAGGCTGGACTCCATCAAGCGTTCATCGATGGATACCTGACTGTAGACTTGGCTGCAAAGGTCAAGAATATCAAATACCAGGAAAGTCAACGGGAATACCTAACCACCGAGGAGTTGAATCGTCTTGCATCCACACCATGCGACAGTCCCATACTCAAAAGGGCGGCACTATTCTCCGCTCTCACCGGATTGCGACATAGCGACATTCAAAAACTCACATGGAAGGAAGTGGTAAAAGATGAAGACCACTATCGCCTATTGTTCACCCAACAGAAGACCAAAGGTACAGAGTATATGCCAATCTCTGTGCAAGCCTATCAGCTCTGTGGCGAGCGGCGAGACCCTGACCGGCTTGTTTTCGAAGGTTTGCAAGACCCTTCATGGATCAGCAAGCCATTGGAGCGATGGATAGCCAAGTCCGGAATACAGAAACACATCACCTTTCATTGCTTCCGACATACTTATGCCACATTGCAACTTACCAACGGGACAGACATCTATACCGTGAGCAAGATGCTTGGGCATAAAAAAGTATCCACCACGCAAATCTATGCCAAGATTGTGGATGAGAAGAAAGAACAGGCAGCCGATGCAATAAGGCTCGATGCCGACTTCATGAACTAATATTGTCCGTGAGCGTCACTTTCATCAAGAAGGTGGCGCTCATCTCTGTTTGTGTCATTTGCTTGCATTTATTTTCTTTGAAAACCATACTCAAAAGTATGATGCGTAAAGTGTCTTAAACCTTTATGCTTGTTTATGGTTTCGTTATTGATTTACAATATCTTTGCGGTCGTAAACATAACGACAAGCAACTATGCAAAGAAATATCGACAATATCCTTACCCTGATAGCAGAAGGCTCGATGGTGTGGCTTTCCGCTATGGTATACAACTGCATCTGCGAGGTTGTTTCCGTTCCGAAGGATTGTGCCGAGGTTGCCATCATGGGCATTTACTGTCTGTGTAAAACCTCGTCAATGAAGTTCTTGTTCGCGCAAAAGCGGAAGGATAAAAGAACTATTCTTGGCGGAGATAATTGTGGCACATCTGTTCTTGGTGAGGACGCAGAAGCAAGCAGCGACGACTTGGTTAGACAACGCATGCAGCTGTTTCACAGCGAGTACAGACAAGAGGAACAGCAATACCGTCAGCAGAAGGAGAAAGCCGAGGACGAAAAGATGCAAGCCGTTATGCGATACGCACGGGAAACTTTCAGGCGTTTGGAATTTGAAGAAGCCGAGGTTTACCAAATCTGCGAGAGTGTGCGCTACTTCATCACCCACCAACAGGTGCTGACCCAAACCGACATGCGCATCAAACGAAAAGTGACCGTTACTCAGATTGACCTAAAGAACTTTGCGTGGAACATCGCATTCCAATACAATATTGGTGGCGACATCACCGCTCAGTTTGTCATGCAGACTTTTAATGAGTGGTTCACCAACTGCACCCTTGACACCATCCGCAAGAACCTGCGCACAACAACCGGGCAACGGAAAATAGAAATCTGCGAGAAGTTGCCATAAGCACACTTTCAATAGATGTGCAACCTCTGTTTCGTGTCGTTTTGCCGGAATTTTTGCTTGTAATAGTATGATTTCCGGATAAAAACGCCCCAATGTGTAGATTTTGTTGTTATTTTGCAATAAATTAAGGATTTTTCCGTCATCTGTAAAATGACGTAGGCATTACGGCAAGGTTTTCACGCCATAGGTGCGAGCAAGATGATTGCAAAATCAAGCGGTTCGTTGCCTATTATTGTCGTATACCTACATAGCGTCCGTAGACACTGACCAACCATCATAAGCCTCGGGGCTTTTGGCGTTGCTCGTTTCGACTTACAGGGCAATGCGAGAGCCTTCAGAACGTGGAACGAGTGACAAGAGGCTCCACGTTTTTGCGTATGTATAGACCCGTTAATAAGTAATTTGTTCGGTATGGAGCCACTGGACTAAAATGTGTTTCAGTTTTATCATACCATTATGAGAACAATCAAGCATTTATCAGCAGCCGTATTGCTTTTGTTGGGTTGTACCGCAACGTTGTCATCATGCAGTAATGATGACGACAACGGCTCTGACGGCAGCAGTACAACCAATTGCATTTATTGCGCATGGCGCGAGTCCCTCAACAGTTTTTGCACCATAAACGGCGTGAGGTACCACACCGGAACAAGTTCACCGCAGTATTTAGGTACAGAGAGAGGAAGCTACATGGACACGGAATTGCACAGAGACAATGGTGCTCTGGCAGTTAGTGACTACTATAACATCGTCATCAATTTAAGCAAGAGTTCAGGTTCCTCAATCAACAATGTGACAGTGGGGCAGAAGCTACTGCTCGAAAACGGAACTGACAAAGTGCATGTCTGGTTTCGTGAAGATATTGGAAAGGAGAAGAGCCATGATAAATACATTTCCGGCTCAATCTCATGCACCGCTAAAAGCGGGTCTTTGGTGACGCTTACCTTGAGCGACGTTGTCCTTGAAAACAAGAGCGACAACTCACGAGTGACCGTCAATGGTTCTCTCATCTATGATGGAGCAAAAGAATAATCCTTGGGGCTGCTTTCAAAACTCCATCTGGTTTTGCAAGCAGCCTCATACATCTATAGAATAATATTCGTTACACCATAAACAATACAAACAATGAATCAGATAAAATGCCCCGATTGTGGTGCGATGTTCACAGAAGATATGCACTCATGTCCTAACTGCGGCTGCCCCAATGATAATTGGAAACCCCAACAAGAAGAACCGCAACCTAAAGCACCTGAAGAAACAGTGAATTCCCGTGAGGATGATTTCAATGAGGGCGGTCAGTATTCCCCATTCTCGTCCACATCCTGGTTTTTCACTACACCTTGGCCGTTAAGCAACTATCCTGAAAGAAAGATGTTTGAAAAGGCACACCCATTTTGGGGTTGGCTCTTCGGTCCTTGGTATCTCACCTGCAAGAGCAAGGATGAAAAAGAAGAATATGCCGTAATCAATAATATTTTCTATTTTTTCAATCTGATTTTCAAAACATGGGCATATGCTATCCTGTGGGCTTTCTTCAAAGGGTTTCTATTTTTGCTTCTCTTGTATTTGGTCCAATTTTTCGCCTTTGTAGGTTTGGGATGGATGGGCTTTTTAGCCATGATGTTTGTCATAGTCATTCCGCTCGGCATCTTGCTTCTTATCATCCAGGCTTGTGCTATAGGCAAAGCCCTCCACCGCTATTGGCCAAGCATACACAGAACGTGGCGAAGAATCAACAAGAGATATTGGAAGGCCATGAAGGCTTGATAAATATAAACGGACTATGAATAGCAAGAATGTATTATTGACGATAGTCGCCGTATTGATGGTTATTGCAATAGGCGGAGAGTTGTGCGTTTATTTCGGCTACGACCTGTATTCCTCTGAAAATGGATTGTTTGTAAGAAAGAGAGTGTACGTTGCCACTTATGAGAACATGTCAGAAAGTGAACTGAGGCAAAAGGCTGAAACCGGCGACGCATACGCCATGGCGGTGCTAAGTGAAAAGATGTTGCGGGCAAACCGTGAATCAAACCATAAAGAAGTGCTTGAACTTGCGCAAAAATCTGCCGACATGAATTGTGCGTACGGCAAGAATATGCTTGGGATCCTGTATGCAATCGGTTACTGCGTTCCCCAAAATTGGCAAAAAGCGTTTGAATTGTATAAAGAAGCAGCAAGCGAAAATGACCCTGCCGCTCTAAACAATATAGGATGTTATTACCTAAGCGGTATTGTTGTAGAAAAGGATTCAATAGAAGGTCTCAAGTATCTTGAAAAATCAGCGATGCAAGGATTTCCTCACGCTCAATGCTATCTCGCAGATTTATACTATCATGGTGGCAATGCCATAAAAAAAGATGTTGACAAGGGCATTGAATGGTTCACATTGGCTGCAGACCAAGGATCGCCTTTTGCACAGTATGAGTTGTCAAAGATTTATTATGACGGAGAAGGAGTAACTCACGACTATAAAAAAGCAAAGGAGCTATGCCGAAAGGCGGCAGAACAAGGACTGCCCAATGCCAAGTGGGCATTAGAAAACAAGTTCAATTCTAAAAACGATTAGGTTATGGCACTGATTAAATGTAATAATTGTGGACGTCCTGTTTCAGACAGAGCGAATGTATGTCCTCATTGCGGTTGTGATCCGCATGCTGCAAAGGCAGTTAACATCAATGACAATTCAAAGAGTGAAGAGGATTCTCAACCCACCAGGCTTGACACAGGAGAAGAAGTGTGTACAAATACAGAAAATGCCAATCGCGGATTGCTGGGCTTAGTGGGCGTACTGACTCTTATAGCACTTGTTTTTGCCGGCTTCCTTTTTAGCGGCAAGCGGTACTACAACGGCAAGACATTGAAATTTGCAATTGACACGAGTGCTGTTGATACAGTTGCTTACGATTCCTGTGCGGCTGACACAACAGAAGTGGTAGACCCTAATGCCGTTGATAGTTGTTACGTTGTGGCTGCAGATTCTGCCATATCAAGTGACTATAGTGAAAATATTGAAGAAGAAATCGGTTTCAAGTCCAATGCAGATGTGTTGGATTACGTCGTAGGCAACAGTTATTCATGTAATGGCATTACGCTCAGAATTACTGACGAAGCCGTGTATGCAAACGACAACAAGATTTCAACGTCTAAGCCTGTATTCCGCAAATTATCGTTCAACAAAGGAATTATTAAGGCACATCCGTCCATATCCTTAACTGTGATAAGAGACGGCAACAGACTTGTAGACAACAACAACGGAGACACGTACTACTATTGATAAGCAAATCATCCGTCATGAGAAGAGCATTTTATATTATCATGTTGGCGCTAATTTCAACAATTAGCCATGCCCAATCCATTGCCGACCTTACCAGGCAGGCTGAGGAAGAGAAGAATCCACTGCACAAATACACAGCTGTGTATACTTTCAAAAACGGTTTGGCTGAAGCGGTGCTGTATGTTGAGGGTGAAGGGGCGAAACATGGCGTTGTGGATGAAGAAGGACATGAATATGTTTCCTTCATCTATGACAACCTTGACCTTATAAAAGAAGGTAGCGGATATAAAGACAATGTTTATAGATGTACCATCAATGACAAATGCGGTTTGGTTAACTCACAGAACACTACACTTCTGTCTTGTGAATATAGCCATATCAGTCAGGCAAAAGGCAATATTTGGAAGACATCTAAAAATGGGAAATACGGTTACATCCTGCTGAATGAAACCAAAAGCGTTACAATTAAAATTCCCTGCCTTTATAGCAGCATCGGCGACTATACTGTCAGTAAGCCGATACCTGTTAGTTGCATGGGGGAAAAGGGTCTCATTGACTCCAAAAACAATATTATCGTCCCTCTTGAATTCGATGAAATTGCAACTTTCAATGACAATGGAGTCATTTGGGTTGAAAAGAACGGTCTGTATGGTTTCTATGACAAAGACGGACAACAGTTACAACCATGTAATATTACAGAATTATATAAATTGGCTGCCACTGGAGATAAGCAATCCATAGCCTTTGGAGATTGCCCAGACCTGACAGACAACTACATTTTCACGGTATGCGATGGAAGAACTGGTCTAATGGACGGCTATACAGGCAATACACTTCTACCCTGTGTATATGACCACTTGTCTCCTGTCATCAATGGGAAGTTATTCTACAAAACTAACGGAAAGTGGGGAATTGTAAGCCAGGACAACCAAACTATACAGCAAGCAGTTTATGATACGGTTGAAGTAGCAAAAGAGAACCTATCGGAAACACATATTCCCAATGGGCTTTTACGCGCCAATATGCACGTGAGCATCAATAAGCAGTGGGGAATGCTTCGTATGGATGGCACTGAATTGATACCTGTAAAATATGATTCTCTTGGAGAATACTCCGAGAACATGATTGTTGCAGAGAAAACAGGAAAATACGGTTATATAGACAATGAAGGTAAAGAAAGCATCCCATTCATTTACTTTAGTGCCGATGATTTCTCAGATGGACTTGCCGCGGTAAAAAACGAAAAGGGAAAGTACCTTTTTATCAATAAAGCAGGTGGAATTGTAATCAAGCCACATGAATATGACAAAGTCGACAAATTTGCAGATGGTACATGTAAGGTGTACAAAAACAATAAAGTTTGGGAAATTGACAAAGAGGGCAAGAAAGTAAAAGACTCCAAGAGAACAATAGAGAATACGGAATCTTCGAATCAAGAACCAGTAAAATCTACTGGCAAGCATAGTACGTATACCCACTCAGATGAAGGCATTCTTAAAGGTCTGTGGGATTCCATAAAACGGACAACAAAAATTAGTGTTCACTAATCTATATTATTCACTTAAAATTACAAAACAATGAAAAAGTATTTGATTTTCTTTTTTGCAATGCTGATGACTGCAAGTTCATTGGTGTTGACGAGTTGTTCATCTGATGATGACGACAACGACTCTGGAAGCGGCAGCGAGACCAGTTGTATCTATTGCGCATGGCGCGAGTCCCTCAACAGTTTTTGCACCATAAACGGT
>CAVCRI010000147.1:0-7732 GCA_963604545.1 Lachnospiraceae bacterium
ACCGCCTGCTATTTTATTTCCACGAAGTCCATAGGCTTCACGCCAAACTGCTTTTGGAAGCACTTGGCAAAGTAACTTGGACTGCTGAAGCCCACCATGTAGCTCACCTCGCTCACTCGATAGTGCCCATCCTTGAGGAGTCGGGCTGCTTTCTTCAGTTTCACCAACTGAATCATCTCGTTAGGAGTGACATCGGCAAGGCCACGAATCTTATTGAAGAGAGAGCTACGGCTCATGCCCATCTTGCCAGCCAAGAAGACCACATTGAGCTCAGGATTGGAGATGTTCTCTTCGATAATCTTGGTCATTCGCTCCAAGAAGTCTGTGTCCATCTTAGTAGGCGCAATCTCCGTGATTGGCTCCAAAGGCGTATGTGAGAACTTCGACTGCAACAAACGGCGCATCTCAATGAGGTGATTAACGCTTGCCTCCAGATATTTCATGGAGAAAGGTTTCTCGATATAGATGTCGGCACCACAATTCATACCTTCCGTCTTGCTTGCATCATCGGTCTTTGCCGTGAGCATCACAAATGGCAGGTGACTGGTATTCGGATTCTGGCGCACTCGACGACAGAACTCCGAACCATCCATCTCTGGCATCATCCAGTCGCTCACAATCAAAGTCACCTCATGCTTTTCTAACACCCTTAATGCCTGCTTGCCATCCTCTGCGACAAGCACCCTATAGTTCTTCTCAAAATGAGCTTTGATGAAGTTACGCATGTCCTCGTCATCATCCACCACAAGCATGGTTGGCAAAGCCTCTTCTGCCTGTTCTATAGGTGCTGCAGGCTCCTCAGCCTTACTTGATTCCGGTATGTCCATCTCCAGGTCTTGCTGGTCCAGCACTTGCGATATGGCGGCATCATTGGCCTCCTCCACGACAGCGTCTGGCTGATCGATAGGCAGGGTAACGATAAACGTAGCACCCTTGCCGACCTCAGACTTAATCTCCACCATGCCATGGTGAGCCTCCACCAAGTTCTTGACGATATTCAGTCCGATACCAGTTCCAGGCTTATTGTCACGAGCCTGATAGAAGGCAGCGAATATCTTCTCTTGCTCATCAGGGCTCACTCCCATTCCGTTGTCCTCCACCTCTATGCAGAAATGGCTACCGTCCTCTAAAGGCTTGCAAGCCAAGCGCACGAAGTTATGGGTATACTTGCTGGCATTGGTCATCAAGTTGCTTATCACCTTGGTTATCGCCTCGTTATCGATAATGGCGGCAAAATCATCGGCAGGATATTCCACCACAAACTTAGCCCCCTTCTGCCGCAAGGTCGGCTCAAATCGCTCTGCCACGGCGTGCATCATCCTAGCGATGTTCTGCAAGCGGAAATGCACCTGCATGCCTCGCTGCTGCACCTTGTTGAAGTCGAGCAACTGGTTGACGAGCAGCAGGAGTCGCTGGGCATTACGGTCGATGACATCCAGAGTCTGCGACATGGCTTCGCCAGCCTGAATTTGCTGGCTCACCTGCTTCCACTGTTCCTTCAGGTTCTCCAATGGCCCAATAATCAAGGTAACAGGAGTCCTTATCTCGTGGGCTATCATCGTAAAGAATTGCAGACGGGCATCACGTACCTCCTGCTCCTTCTTCTCCTCCAACTGGTCAAGCTCTCGCTGGTGGCGACGCTTCTCACGCTTCAAGCGACCCTGGGTGATGATATAGATGAGATAACCCAGGAGAAGCAGGTAGAGCAACTTGGCAGGCAATGACCACCAGAAAGGAGGATGCACCTCTATCTTGAGTCGAGCCTCATCTTGCGACCAAACGCCATCATTGTTGGCTGCCTTGACACGGAATGTATAGGTACCGTATGGCAGGTTTGTATAGGTGGCACGATGCTCGTTGGTGGTTATCCATTCCTTGTCAAATCCCTCCAGCATATAGCTATAGAGGTTTTTCTCTGGCGACACATAACTGAGCGCCGCAAAGGAGATGTTGAACATGTTGTCATCGTGCGACAAGTCGACTTGTTCGATGTGGCTCAGCGACTCAGGCAACTTATCCGAACCCACCTCCACGTGCTGGTTGAATATCTCGAGCGATGTGATGGCCACCGGAGGAGTCACCTTATTTATCTTGATATGATAAGGGTAGAAGCTGTTGATGCCTTGCGTTGTACCGAAATAGATGCGTCCATCCGAAGCCATCAGTCCAGCGTTAGGCAAGAACAAGTCGCTTGTGAGTCCATCATAACGATTGAACACCAGGGTCTCCTCGCCTGGCACCAGCTTGACGATGCCCTTGGTCGTGGAGAGCCACAAGTCTCCTTGGCTAGCGATGATGCTGGAAATGTCTTGCGATGGGGCATCTATATGGAAACGATGGAACGTGCCCGTCTTTGGCAAGAACTCGCACATGCCATGGTCGGTCGCCACATAACACTCACCCTTGGCTCCCCGACATACGCAGTTCACCTGGTTGCTGGAGATGGTCGTGGTGTCACCCTCAATGCTTACATACTGTTTCCATGTATTGTTAGGGTGCAAACGCCACAGACCACTGCCCTGGGTGGCAAACCATACGTTGCCTTTTCCATCCTCAGTGATGTCGATGGTCAAGCTCTTGAACGACTTGACCTGTTTGAATGCCCCAGTAGCCTCGTCCAGCACGTAGGCACCGTCCATGGAGGTTGCCCATAGACGACGCTTGCTGTCACGATACAGGCAATAGCTGCTACTGCCTGAGGTTCTGCCGTCCAACTGAAACACTTGCTGGGCACCTGTGGCTATGTTCATCTTGATGATTCCACTGCCGTAAGTACCCACCCAGAGGTCATTGCCATCGGCATAAAGTCCATGTACATTATACTTGCTCATGATTTGATGACCTGGGTAATCCACAAACTGGTCTTTCAGGGGATCGTAGCAGTTGAGTCCCCCATCATCGGTAGCCACCCAGACGTGATGGTTACCATCCTCGCAGAATCGCCCCACCACGCTGCCCATCAATCCCTTCTCGCCGGCACGATAAGGTATGAAACGGTCCTCGAAGCTATTGGCTGGCAGATAGTTCACACCCCCATAGAAGGTACCTACCCACAAGCCGCCCTCACGGTCGGAAGCTATGCTGTACACGAATCGTTCCATCGTGCTTCGGCTCGGATCGTTCACCTCAGAGAGCATGCGCCAACTCTTCTTCTGAATGTCATACTCCACCATTCCGTCGTCACTGCCTATCAGGGTATAGAGGCCACGGTCGTTGTAGAGCGTATGGATGTGATGCACGGCATTGGTCAACGATGCACTGAGCAGGAGTTCTGTGCTGCCATCGGTATTCACCTGGTAAAGTCCTTGGTCCCAAGTGCCCACCATGATGCTTCCGTCAGAATTGGCTAGCATCGACATACCGTCCAGCTGTAAGGTCTTGTCCTTGAGAGGGAAATACTCGAAGGTGTCGTTCGACTTGTTCAGTCGATAGAGTCCTCCCCTCACCGAGTTGCTGAGTGCCCACACTTGGTTGTTGGCATCCACCAATGTGCTTGCCACCCTGCCACCGAAAGGCTTCATGGGATAGCGTTTGCACTCATGCGAGGCAAGATTGTATCGGAAGATGCCCTGTCCATTGGTCGAAATCCATACGTTGTTGTCATCATCCAAGGAGAAGTTTGCCACCGACGAAGTTATCTTTTCATCTAGATTCAGGAACTGTTCCTTGTCAAAAGTAAAGAGATAGGCCCCCTTGGAAGTTCCCACCAGCATACCCTCGTCGCATGTGGCAAGGGCACTAACATACTGGTCGAACTTCTGCTGCGCATTATAGAAAGTCTGTACCCCATAGCCATCGTATCGACACAATCCGTTGTCGGTACCAAACCATAGGAAACCATTCTTGTCCTGCACGATGCCACGCACGGCATTGTTGGGCAACCCATTGTTAGTTGTAATAGTACGAGCTAGAGAAGCCGAATGGTCTTCAGTGCCCGAAGCAGCCGATCCCAGCAATGCCATGCCAAGCACAGCAGCTATCATGATAGCTATTTTTCTCATTAGTTACTATTTAAATCTAAAAAATCGTATGGTTCTTATTTACTGTTCACCAGATTCCATTTTGGTGGGTTCACCCCGAGCAGGTTCTTCACGAAGAAGTCGTAGCGCTTATGCTCGCCATAGAGCTCACCCATCGTATGATGTGCTCCAGGAATCACCACCAGCTCAAAGTCCTTGTTGGCCTTTTCCAGGGCATTCACCACCTGATAGGTGCTTGATGGGTCCACGTTGTCATCTATCTCACCCACGACAAGCATCAGTGGGCGCTCCAGCTTATGGGCATTCTCCACGTTGCTGCACTCCACATAGCTGGAGTCTACAGGCCAACTCATCCACTGCTCGTTCCACCATATCTTGTCCATACGGTTGTCATGACAACCACAGGCACTGTAGGCAGCCTTATAGAAATCACCATGCAGCAATACCGCCGTGGTGCTCTCCTGTCCTCCTGCCGAGCAGCCATAGATACCCACATTGTCGGCATCCATGTATGGATACTTCTTGGCAGCTGCCTTGATCCACAACTCACGGTCTGGGAAGCCGGCATCCTTCAGGTTCTTGTAGCAAACCTCCTCAAACTGCTTGCCCCTATACGAGGTGCCCATCGCATCGAGCTGCACCACGATGAATCCCAATTCGGCAAGCGAGGTAGTCCACCAGTTGTAATTCATGAAGCTCTTCGGGGTATAGGCATCGCCTGGACCAGAGTAGATGTATTCGATGACAGGATACTTCTTCTGTGGGTCGAAGTTGGTTGGGCGCTGTATGATGCCCCACATGTCGGTCTTCCCATCTCTTCCCTTTGCCACGAACACCTCTGGAGCTTGCCATCCATGCTTCTTCAAGTTGGAAAGGTCGGCCGTCTCCAGCGTCTTCACGAGCTTGCCGGTCTGAGCATCACGCAACACGGTGACTGGAGCGGCATCCACCTTCGAATAGGTGTCTAGCAGGTAACGATAGTCGTAAGTGTATTGTACGCTGTGATTACCCTCCTCTGGGGTAAGCGCCACCATGTTCTTGCCATCCATGCCTATCTTGTAATAATGTATCAGGTATGGGTCTTCCTTTGGATTCACCCCACAAGCGGAGAAGTAGATTTCTCCCTTCTCCTCATCCACACGCTGCACCTCCTTCATAAACCAGGAGCCCTTGGTGATCTGGCGAATCACCTTGCCCTTGGCGACATCATAGAGGTAAATATGGTTCCAGTTGTCTCGCTCGCTGGTCCAGAGCAGTTGCTTGCCGTCATGGATAAACTGGCGCCAAATTCTGCCATAGTTCACAAACTTATCCGAACGTTCTTCCACCACGGTGCGCAACTTGCCCGTCTCAGCGTCCATCGCCAATAGCTGATACAAGTGATGACCACGCTTGTTATACTCCATCGTCACCTCCTTGCCATCAGGAGACCACTGCATCCACTCCAGCTCATACTGGTTTTCCAACTGATGAGCGTCAGCCTCCACTTTCTTGCCTGTGGCTACATCGATGATGACCGGCAGGCGCTGTGGCAACTGGTCGCCAGGCTTGGCATACTCCTGCTTATGCAATATAGGTTGCAACTGGTCGGCAGGAGAAGACTCCACATAGTAAGCGTACCTCTTCTCCACAGGGATGCGCTTGTAGACGAACAGGTGCTTGCCATCCGGACTCCACTGGATGCGGTTAGAGTAATAACATCCGATGGTACCATCCTGCGTCAAGATGCGCTTGGCTTGGGTATAAGGCTTGCCAACCTCATGCAATACTACATTGTAGCCCTCGATATAGGCTTCCATCTTGCCATCTGGCGAAGCCACTGGATAAGCCTCGTGCTCCTCGTCTACCTCCATCCAGTGGCGCTCATGAGGGCGACCGAACTGAGGTTTCTGTACAGGACGAGGCTTGATGCCCAGCGCTTTCTCCATCGCCTCTTGCGAGTCATAGCTTTTCAGCTCCTCCTTGTCGGCATCGTAAGTAATGTACTTCTTGCCTTGGGCTGTGGAGATCTGATAGTGCAACACATGGGTAGAGTCACACCAGGCAGTCTGTCTAGCCCAGTGGTAGACTGAGTCTACATGAAACTGGTGTCTCAAGGCATAAGCCCTGTTGTAATCTTCCAAAGTTCCCTGTGCCGAAGCTGTCGTAGCGGGCATAGCCAGTGCCATGCCCAGTCCCATCGACCATGTCAATATCTGATGTTTCATTATTTTATCTTTTAGTTATAAACTATCTATTATTTTACCTTTTTACTTTTTTACCTTTAGATTACTTTCCTGTATAGAAGTCTGTGATGCGCTTGATGGCACGCTCGCAAACCGGACAGAAATCATCCACCTCGTTGATGCGCATTCTGCACACCTGTGCCGGACGGTAGCAACCCTTGCTCTGGTTGCCAGCCCCCTCAAACACACCTACCTTCTTGACGGCATCATTCAGTTGCTTCTGCATCTTTGGCGTAAGTACACCTTTGTGGTTTGGAAGTTTAGCCGGTTGGGTTGGCACCTTCACGCCCTTCGGCATCATGTCCTCCCACTTGCTCTTGAAGTCTACCAGCGTCGTGAGGTTTGGTTCCCAAGGCTCGGTGTCACTAGGATACATCGGGTCGTACTCGTCGGTACTATACTCATCGCCCAGTCCTGCATAGCCATGTCCGAACTCATGCACCAGCACCTTCTTGAAGGTAGGATGGTCGGAAGTGCAGAGCGTCACCTGGTTGTAGATGCCCCCGCCACCGTAGGTCTCCGAGTTGACGAGCACGATGATTTGTTCAAAAGGCACATTGCTCAGTGCATCGTAGATACGATGTATCTTGCTGGTGGTGAGATAACGAGCCGAATAGAACGTATCATAATGCGAGTTAGCAAAGGTATTCTTCCATTTGCCGTCATGCGGAATGCTTGGTCCCTCATCTTGCGAAGGTGCAGCCACAGCCACCACGTTAAAGCGACCTTTCAACGAGGCGAAAGGCTCTCTCTCAAAGATGGCATCGGCTGCTCGCTGTGCATCCTTATAGAACTTATCCATCTGGTCCTTCCTGTATCCCTCAGCCACGATGGCTAGGTCGATGCAATCGGCGGTATTGCCACTCTTCACGATGTATCGGTAAGGTATTCCGTTCTCACCAAGAGGCCTTACCAGAATATCCGATGGGTCTACGGTGTGCCTGAGTTCCGAGGTTACCTTCTGATGGGTATCGGTGAGCGTGATGCTTACATCGACAGCCTTCTTAGGCATAGGAACGAGAAAACTACTCTCGAATGCCTTTTGCAGATGCTTAGCCTCAGCGGTAAGCTGCCATTCCTGGAAGAGCGTAGAGAATGTGTTTACATAGAGCACCTTGTTGGTGCCATGCTCATAGACGGTGACTTGCCCGTTTCCATTCAGGAATTTCTCAGCCAACCGTGTCTTTCTTCCTGCCCAGGTAGGGTTGGTGTAAGCCTGTTCGAAACAGATGGATTGGTTTACGCTGTCACCCGCCACAATATAGTCGAGGCGCAGCGTCTTATCTTCGAAATAATCATCGAAGTTTTGCGCATGGGCAGCGATAGACCCTAGGAGTGCCATCGCTACCAAAGACATAGATTTTGTTAGTTTCATAAATATTGTTATTATTTTACTATGCAAAATAACACAATTTATTCGAGATTGAAGAACAAAAACATCTAAAAGAATATAAAAATCGTCCACAATAATCATTGCGGACGATTTTTATTATTCATTCTTTGCTTTTTTGTGCAGTTTGAATGCCA
>CAVCRI010000148.1:0-7528 GCA_963604545.1 Lachnospiraceae bacterium
TGCAGATGAGGAGGACTTGCGCTTCTTGGAGAATCTGGAGAATGAAATCAAAAACAAGGGGTAAAACATTATGGGCTGGAAGTTTTTGGGGTAAGCAAGGCGAAGAATTAAGAGAAGTACCTTACTTTTATATGATTTCCATCTTTATATTTTGTATTTTCAAATAATAGTATTACCTTTGCCATGTAATAACATAAATGTCAAATATTCATAATTTGTTAGCTATGAGAGAAATATTATCAGTCGTATTGGTTTTGATGGCTTTTGTTACTTCTTATGCTCAAAAGCCAAAGGGAAAAGTGTTTCAAATGACAGAAAACCACTATCACCCTGTTAAAAAGTTTGGGGAATGGAAGACTGGCAGCAGAAAGGATAGCACCCTCTTTGTCTTTGATGCACAAGGAAATTCCATTCGTAAATATGTCGTTTATCCAACAGGTGATATTATGGACTATTCTGATGAGCGTGAATATAAAGTCATAAAATGCAGCTATGAGTATGATAGCAAAGGAAGACTACTTCATGTTTTCAATTTGAAAACACAGCAGGAAGACCCAAATTCTTTTGCTGCAGCCCAAGGTGATACCATCAGTAAGAAAGATTACATTCGTTCTACCATTGGGCAAGTTTTAGAAATAAACACCTATAAGCATCCTCATCCTGTGGGAGATGAAGAATATGATGCAAGCTGGTATCTTGAAGAAAAGACCAAATACTCCTATTCTGGCAATACTACAACTATAGCCACATACAATGGGAATGGGGATGAAATTGCATGGAAAAGCATAACAAAAGAAGGCCGCAAAACTACAACTAAAGAAAAAAGTCCTTTTAATCCATACTCAACTGGGTATCCATACGTAGAGTTCTTCAATGAACGTGGGCGTTTATGTATAGCTTATCGTGGAACGGAGGCGAAGCATAATCCTACATGGGTATTTGCTTACAATCAACATGGTGATACTTTGTCTATTATTAAATCGGGAATAGATTTAAAAGGTGTTTCTGTTGGCAAATCTTTGGTCACATATAAATCGGAAGAAATGGAAAAAATAACATTCGATTATGAGTATGATGATAAAGGTAATTGGGTTAGCTGCATCAAATACAAGAATGGCAATCCTATCGATATTTGCATCCGAAAATTTGTATATGCCACAGATGAGCAGGATTTAAACAGCAGAGTCAATACATTAATCAATGAAGAGAAACTACAAGCGCAGCAAAAGAAACGAGAGTTGCAGGAAAGAAAAGCACAAGAGGAAGGACACCAGCAAAAGGCGCAAGTGGAGGAAAATGTAAATAAGTACATTCTCAAAGTTTTCGGAGACTTAGTAGATAACTATCTTTATATGGCAAGTTCTGGAGGCTACGATTATCCATCAATGAGAAACACAGACGGAATAGTAAAGAGTGTTGTCAGAAATAATGATGGTTCACTTTCTTTCACCCTAAAAAGTAAAGAAACACTTCGCCCTATGACCTTTCAAGAGGCAAAAGACCTATCTGGTGAAACTCCTGGGTATTACAAACAATGTAATGTTAGTTTTACTGTATGTCAATGTGGTATGGCAAATGCTATGTTATTCGAAGTACACGGCATAGGATTAAATGATTATCATTGTAAGAAATTGCTTGTTTTTATAGAGGATGGTTATGAAAAAGATGAGAACCACAACTCTGATGCTATAGAATATTTGGCAAGTGAGTTAGAAAAACTACGTTCACCTCATAAAGTCAAAGGCTTGAAGGTTTATGAAATTTCAGATAAAGTGAGTATGTTGCTTAGATTGAAATAAGCAATATAAGCGATGGTGTGTTATTGGTTTGAATAGAAATATGGAACAAGATAAAATGACTTTATCTCCCGACTTGGAGGCACGAGTGCAGCAGGCGGTTGAGAATTTTATGCAGGGATATGGCTGCTGCCAGTCGGTGGTGGCAGCCTTTGCAGACTTGTATGGACTCGATGATAAGATGGCGAAGCGCATCGGTGCTGGCTTCGGCGGTGGAGTAGGCAGGATGAGAATGATGTGCGGGGCTGTATCTGGCATCGTCGTGCTCGTGGGCTTGGACTGCGGACAGACCGAGGGGGATGACCGTGAGGGGAAGTCGGCTTGCTATAAGGTGGTGCAGGACTTGCTCGCCAAGTCGAAGGAACAGAATGGCAGCATCATCTGTGCCGAGATCCTCGGATTGAAGGGACATGAGAAAGCGCAGTCTAGCTATGTGGCTTCTGCTCGCACGGCGGAATATTACAAGTCTCGACCTTGTGCTGCAAAGGTGGAGAGTGCTGCTAGAATCTTCGCTGAGTATTTGATGGAGAAGGGAAAAGCTTGATACTCTCAGTCAATTATGAAGTATCAAAATAACAAGGACTTGGCGGAAGCCCAGTATTACCTGAAGATGCTGGGCGATTTCTGTAAGACTGGTCAGGTGATGATACCTGAACAGTCGGGGAACGTTATGCCCTGGAATACGCAGGAAGACCCGCTGAAGGATTATCTCATCCATCTCTTTACCCTCAAAGTTACTATCCCAGAGACTGGTGAGGAGGTGCAGAAGTTCTGCCGCCAGGTGGTGAACAGCAAAATAAAGAGCAAGGTGTTCTATGATAGCTTGGGAAAGTTTATCGTGGAATGTGTGCATCATATCCGATTCCAACGTCAGCGTGCTTGGACGGAGAACCATCGGGCGGAGAATGTGCTCGACTGGACTAACTTCAAGCGAATGGATGAGAAAGTGTGGCATCCGCTGCTCGACCAACTGGAGCAGGAGCATGGCGACGATGGATTCGACAAGCCTTTCTTTGTCCGTCTGATGAAAGACGGTGGTGCGGCCAAAACTGAGAACTGGGAGCGACTGGTGCGTGACTGGAAGGCTTGCATCGAGCGACAGACTCTTAGTAAACTGAAGAACTTTATCTCTATCCGACAGAATAATTTCGAGACGGGACTGGTAAGAATGATGGACCAGGTGACCCGCAATATGAAGACGAAAGGTGTATCGGAACAACGTGCCGTGCAAGCCTGGGAAATGATGAAGGGTGCATGGACCGAGACTGAGTTTGAGAGAAAACTCAATGAGATGAAGGTGCAAGACCGCTATCCCGAAATCAAGGAGATTGTGGCGAAGATGGGAAGAGTGGCAGATGCCAATGGCAAGGACCGACTTACCATAGCCTCTGGTGTTGACATGAAGATGGAACATTCGGCTGGAAGTGACATCGAGGGAATCACCGTGGGCGATGACCTCAACTCGCTCCTTCCGCTAGAACTCGCCCAGTACAGCGACGAGGATATGGAGGGGCTCTTTATCTATAAGTATCGCACGCGAAGACTACAGACCTTCAAGTATAAGAGTGAGATGTCGAAGCCGTCCCGCAAACTCGGCTTTACCCATGCCTCCCGAAAGGGACCGATGATAGTCTGTATCGACACATCGGCAAGTATGTATGGCACTCCAGAACGCATCTCCTCCACGCTTGTATCCCTGCTCGAACAGACGGCAGAGGACTTGGAGCGTGATTGCTTCCTGATAGATTTCTCGGTTAGCATCCGTGCCATCGACCTCATGGAGAAACGAAAGGCTAACCATTTGAGGAAAATCGGAATCGATCTCACGGAGGATTATTTTCTCTCGGATTCAAAGTCTCACACGGATTCCACGGATCTCACGGATTTAAAATCTCCCGCAGATTCCGCAGATGGCGCAGATTTTGCTTCGCTAGGACTAGCACATACGGGGCGTTCGGTTCGTCGACAGGCTTCTACGACCCATCTTCCTTTTATCGGAGGTGGTACTTCGGCTAAGAAGATGATGAAGCTGATGTTTGAGTTGCTCGACAATGATGGCCTTCGCTATGTCAACGCCGACGTGTTGTGGATAACCGACTTCTTGATTCCAGACCCACCGCAGTGGATGTTCGACAAGCTGAAGGAGTATCGAGAGACGGGTACTAGGTTTTATGGACTTCGAATTATCCGTGATGATGATAAGCAGGAAAATGTGTGGAAGCCTTATTTCAATCAGATTTATACCATCAAGTATCGACCTTTAAGGAGATATTAGTGCCGTATGCCTTGTAACATTCGATGTTACAAGGTGTGCAAAATGTTTCATGAAGTTTATCGTATGTTTCATTCGTCAGAAAATCAGCAGTTTCTGATAGTTTTTCCGATATAATTTATCTTAAAACGCTTGCCGTTACAAAAATAATTTGTACTTTTGTGCACAGATATTGTGTCACGAGAATAGACAAATGACCAACAATCAACCAAACAAAGAATAAACTAATTTTAGTATTTATACAAAAACTTAAATAATATATTAATATGGTAAGTAACAACATTCCACAGGTCAAGCTCGGTATCATCGCCGTTAGCCGTGACTGTTTCCCAATCGCGCTCTCTACTCAGCGCCGTGAGAACATCGTAAAAGAATATAAAGGTGACTTGTACAACTGCAAGACAACCGTAGAGAACGAGCAAGATATGCTCAAGGCTGTTGCCGATGTTAAGGAGCAGGGCTGCAACGCCTTGGTAGTGTTCCTTGGCAACTTCGGTCCTGAGACTCCAGAGACTTTGATTGCAAAGAACTTCGATGGTCCTGTTATGTTCGTAGCAGCTGCTGAGGGGGATGGCGACATGATCAATGGTCGTGGCGACGCTTACTGCGGTATGCTCAACTGCTCTTACAACCTCGGTATGCGCCACTTGAAGGGTTATATCCCTGAGTATCCTGTTGGCACAGCAGAGGATGTAGCTAAGATGATTAAGGACTTCGTGCCAGTGGCTCGCGTTATCCTCGGTTTGAAGGGTTTGAAGATTATCACATTTGGTCCACGTCCTCAGGACTTCTTTGCTTGCAACGCTCCTATCAAGGGCTTGTATGAGCTTGGCGTAGAGATTGAGGAGAACTCTGAGCTCGACCTCCTCGTTGCTTACAAGGAGCACGAGAATGACCCACGTATCGACGACGTTTGTGCTGATATGGCCAAGGAGATGGGCGAGGGGTGCTACTATCCAGACCTCAGCCGCCGTATGGCACAGTTTGAGTTGACATTGCTCGACTGGGCAGAGGCTCACAAGGGTTCTCGCCAGTATGTGGCATTCGCCGACAAGTGCTGGCCAGCGTTCCCAAGCCAGTTTGGTTTTGAGCCTTGCTATGTCAACAGCCGCTTGGTTAGCCGTGGCATCCCTGTAGCTTGCGAGGTAGATATCTATGGTGCCCTCTCTGAGTATATCGGTATGTGTGCTTCTGACGATACTGTAACATTGCTTGACATCAACAACTCTGTACCTCAGTACATCTACGACGAGGACATCAAGGGCAAGTACGACTATAAGTTGACCGATACCTTCATGGGCTTCCACTGCGGTAACACTCCACAGTGCAAGATGTGCTCTAACCGTAAGATTAAGTATCAGCTCATCCAGAACCGCTTGTTGGAGAACGGTGGCAAGCCAGACTTCACACGTGGTACATTGGAGGGTGACATCGCTGCTTCTGACATCACATTCTATCGTTTGCAGTGCGATTCAGAGGGTAACCTCCGCTCTTACATCGCTGAGGGTGAGGTTCTCGACGTTCCTACACGTTCTTTCGGTGGTATCGGTATCTTCGCCATCAACGAGATGGGCCGCTTCTATCGTCACGTATTGATTCAGAAGGGGTATCCACACCACGGAGCCGTAGCATTCTCTCACGTAGGTAAGACCTTGTTCGAGGTATTCAAGTATCTTGGCATCAAGGATATCGCTTACAACCAGCCAGCAAGCCTTCCTTACCCAACAGAGAATCCTTGGAAGTAAATGAAGTGAAGAGTGAAGAACGAAGAGTTAAGAATTCTAATGCTCTTCACTCTGAATCTTGATAATGAAAATAAAAGGGCGATTGCTCATCCCTCTTGTAGGAGATGGCAATCGCCCTTTTATTGTTATTTCCAAAATAGTTTGTCGATAAACTCATATCGCTTTTCCATCTGTTCGTCAGCCTTCACTTCTGTGTTGACATCAATCTGGAGCACAGGGGCGATAGCTTTGCCATTGGTCGAAGGCCACTCTACGAGTCCCAAGCCATTTGGATTGCCAGTCTTCACGAAGTTTACATAGTATTGGCTGAAGATGTCGCTTACCATGTAGTCTTCTGGCTGCCAATCGTAGATGCGGTTGGTAGGGAGTGTACCCATCGCATACTCGATGTCGGCAGAGTGAACGGCACCTTTGTCTTGTGGCATCGCTGGTTGTCCATCCTCGGCATCCACTACGCCTCCTGCCAATCCTGCCACTTTTCCCTTGATAGCCATGGCTGGACGAGGGTGGCAATAGCGATAACGATAAACTGGTTGACCGCTGGTCAACTTGTGCATGTTGCCCCATTTCCAAGTGGAATAATCAAGGAAAAGGTCGGAAGCAAGGTTGACACCTGGTTGCTCCAATACATCCTTGTCGCTATTGATGCCATAGAGACGGAATGCCTCATCTACGTTTTCACCAAAGAGATGCTTGGCACCAGCCTTGAGATTCTCTACGGTAGGTTGCTTGCCGGCTAGTACAGCCCATGGAGTCATCTCTTGGTTGTTGCCACCGATGAGTAGAGGAACCTTGGTCTGGTTGCCCTTGGCAAAGGTCTCTACAGGTTGCTCGGTCAGGAAATAGCCATCAATGTTATAGGTAGGAACGGCTTTGACGGCAGCAAGTTTCAAGAGTTCTTCGGCAGGGAGGGCACGGAGTTCCTTGATGCTCTTGTATCTCATCTGTTTTGCAAGAGCCACACCTTTCTGTTCGGCTTCTTGCAGGGTTGTAACTTTTTGGAATCCCATCACTGAACCACTTGAACCCATTGTCTGAGCAAACAGTCCTTGGCAGAGTGGGGAAGCCATCAGCGCACTGACCGACATCGAACCTGCAGATTCTCCTACGATGGTGATGCGGTTTTGGTCTCCACCGAATGCCTCGATGTTGTCTTTCACCCATCGGATTGCTGCCACTTGGTCCATGAAACCATAGTTTCCGCTTCCCTTGTAGCTGGTTTCCTTGGAGAGTTGAGGGTGGGCGAAGAATCCGAAGATTCCCTCACGATAATTGGCAGTGATGGAGATGATACCCTTTCTAGCCATTGCATCGCCAGCATATCGAGGTTCGCTTCCACTTCCAGCCATCAGACCACCGCCATTGAAGTAAATCAAGACAGGCAGTTTCTCTTTCATCGTCTTGGCTGGAGTCCATATATTAAGGTACAGGCAGTCCTCGCTATTTACCTTTGTTCCGAAGTTCATATCGCCGAAGAGTGCTTCCTGCATCGGGTTCGGACCATATTCCGTAGCCTTGCGAATGCCCTCCCAAGGAGTCACGGCTTGTGGAGCTTTCCAACGGAGATTGCCCACAGGGGGAGCGGCGAATGGAACGCCCTTGAATACTTTGATGCCTGAGATGTCCTTGCCTTCAAGGATACCTGCTGCCACCTTCACTTGCGTTTGTGCCATCATGCCTAGGGTAAAGAGGCATGTGGCGAGAGATAATAGTAA
>CAVCRI010000149.1:0-7525 GCA_963604545.1 Lachnospiraceae bacterium
GGGTGTCCACGCCCATTCTCATTTGTGCCTTTGCCGCCATGTTGCCTATGGCTAGGAGGACGGCGAGAATCTTTAAATACTTTTTCATGCTTTTTCTCTCTTGATAGTTATTTGTTCTAAAGGCAAGACGAAGGAAGCATGAAAAAGTAAACTAAAAAATGTGCTTTCAGTGGACTAACAGCTAAGTTTTTTGTTCATATTCTTATCGCTCTATTGGATTAAAAGGCTCGGCTTGCTTGGAGTGGGTGAGGATATTGCCGTTGGCATCCTTTATCTTCACAATCTTGGCGTACTTGGCATCTTGCAAGAGATAGCCGATAGGGTCGGCATAGTATTTCTTGTAGAGCGAGGTGAGTGTCTTGCGGTCGATAGGCTCGAAGGTGTTTCCCTTATAATATATAGGTGTAGCGGAGTTGCCTTTCTTCAAGCCTACGGCAGTGAAAGAATAATCGTTCTCAGAATCGCAAGCCTTGAGAATCAATCCTGGCAGACCGCCTAGTTTCCAAGGACCATTGTCGAGCGGAATGTCTTCGGCATACCATGCTGTCCATGTCCTGCCTTTGAATTTTGCCACGGCTTGATGGCAAGGATAACCACAGATAGTGTCGGTTCCATCGGTGAGTTGCCAGTCTATAGGCTCTATTGGTTCGATGCAACAATATCTGTCTGCGGCAAAGAAATCAAGAAAGGCTGTCTTGCCTTGTGCAGGATAATTCTTATAGACTTTCCAGTTGATGGAGCCTTGGTTGGTGCTTGGATAGTCGGCGTTGATACCTTTAGACATATTGTAGCTAATGAGCGAATCCCTCTGGAATATGGGATAGCTGTAGAAGGCAGAATACTTGTTGCCGATTTGCAAGAGCATCCTTTCTTTGACGACAGCTGTGTCGATGTCATCTTTTGTTGGTTTAATCTGATAGATGTATTTGGCATCATAGACAATCTGATATTTCTCACAGTCGATGGAGTCGCCCATGCCAATGCTTGACTCGTTGAAAAGGTTGACCATCTGAGCTTGGGTCGTGAAGACATTTGCCAATGCCATCCATGCGATGAATAATACTTTCTTCATATAGCAATACATTTTAAATTCTGCTGCAAAAGTACTCAATCTTTCCGATGAAATCGCTAGTTTTTGTTACTCTGTTATTATTCTGTGGATATTTCTCCTATTATTATCTTATTATTCCCTTGGTGTTTCTCGGAAAAATCAGTACTTTTGCAATTGGTTAGTACGAGGTACAGCCAAACAAGTTCAAGTAAATACATATAAACAAGGCAAACGAAATGAATAAGAATCGCAGTCTCAAGGTCGTATGGTTGATAGGCAGTGTGGCAATCTTGTTGCTATTCTGCACGCAAGCCTATTGGCTCATCTCTCAGTATCAATATAGTTTGGACAAGCGTGTGGAGCAATTTCAGGAAGATTGTAATTCTATGTTGAAGGAAGACTTGCGAAAGCGAAAGTTCGTAGCTGATAGAAATGCAAAGAAAGGTCGCGAGCATGTGATTACGATGAAAATCGAGAATAGTTATGACTCTCGAAAAGACCAACATGGCATGACTACCATCACTTACTGGGATAGAGGAAAGTTCTTGGGACGTATCTGCGAACCCGATATTACAAGCGATGATGCCTATGAGATGTGTTCTCGCTATCTGGCGAGTCGGGCAAAGAAACCTTCTCTTGCTGTTTGCCAGGCTTCGCTCCGAAAGAAAGGATACGATGAAATCACGGATTTTCGTGAGATAAAATATAAAAAGGTGTTCTTGGAGGCGAGATATGCTGTACAAGGCAAATGGGAAAAGTCGGTCGTGGTAAACTATCAGACGAATCCTATCCTTCATGAGGGAATCAGTTTCGTTGTACCTATCTCTGCAGCAAATATCCTAAAGTCCATGCTTTGGCAGTTGGTAGGTAGCGTCTTGCTCTTCTTGATTCTTGCGTCTTGTCTCTATTATCTCGTCAAGACCATCGTCTTTCAGAAGCGAATAGATGCGCTTCGCCATGAGTTCTTGAAGAACATGATTTATGAGATGAAGCAACCTGCCATGGAGAATAATGCCGATGAATCCGCTATTTCTATCGGCATCATCGACTTCTATTATGGTCAGAATGAATTGCGAATGGGGAATGATAGGGTGATTATCACTTCTCGCCAAGCAGAGATTCTCAAACTCTTGGCTACTCATCAGAACCAACTTGTGGAGCGAGAAACTATCCTCAATGAGGTATGGGGCGATGATTCCTATTCCAATTCCTTGGCTCTGAATGTGCAGATTACTTATCTGCGAAGAGCACTAAGTTTGGATGCTGCGGTTAGTATTGAACCTGTCATCAAGAAGGGGTATATCCTCAAGGTTGATGCTTGATATGTTAAATTCATACGGCTTTATCGTAAACAAGATAAAGAAAAGGGTGGAAATGCTTGGCGTTTCCACCTTATTTTATTATATTTGCACCAAGTTTAGACAACTAAAAGAACATATAAACATAATAACTAACGAATAACATAAATATGAAGTACAAGAAACTCGCTCTTACCGTTGCGGCAGGAGCTCTAGCAACAACAATGATGGCACAATCAGCACCTAAGCTCAATGCCAACAACATTGACGAAGTACTCAAGGCAATGACCTTGGAGGAAAAGGCCCAACTCTTGGTGGGCGGTGGTAACGATGGATTCGTGGGCAGTGGCGCCATGCTCGGACATCAGAAGAAGTATGTTCCGGGTGCTGCGGGTACTACCGTGGAGATACCTCGCCTCGGCATCCCTGCTACCGTTCAGGCTGACGGCCCTGCTGGTGTGCATATTGATACCCATCGTGACGGTGACAGCCGCACTTATTATGCCACAGGTTTCCCTATCGGTACTTGCTTGGCATCTTCTTGGAACACCGACTTGATGCGCAAGGTGGGTGAGGCTATCGGTAACGAGACCTTGGAGTATGGCTGTGATGTCATCCTCGGTCCTGGTATGAACTTGCATCGCAACCCTCTCTGTGGCCGTAACTTCGAGTATTATTCTGAAGATCCTATTATGACTGGTCTCATGGGTACAGCTTTCGTACAGGGTGTGCAGAGCCAAGGGGTAGGTGTGAGTGCCAAGCATTTTGCGGTAAACTCTCAGGAGAGTGACCGTACCCGAGTGGATGAGCGAGTTAGCCAACGTGCCCTTCGTGAACTTTACCTCAAGGGCTTCGAGATGATGGTGCGCAAGGCGAATCCTTGGACTATCATGTCTTCCTATAATAAGATAAACGGTGTCTATGCCCAGGGCAACAAGGGACTCTTGACCGACATCCTTCGCAATGATTGGGGATACAAGGGTATTGTGGAGACCGACTGGATTGGTATCCGTGAGGATTTGCCATTGGAGCAGGAGGTTGCTGCGGGTAACGACTTGATGATGCCTGGTTATCCTACTCAGGTGGAGGCTATCGTCAAGGCTGTGAAGGATGGCAAGCTCGACATCGCCGATGTGGACCGCAATGTTCGCCGTATGCTCGAATATATCGTTAAGACTCCTCGTTTCAAGGGATATAAGTATAGTGGTGAGCCAGACTTGAAGGCACATGCAGCCATCACTCGTCAGAGCAGTACCGAGGGTATGGTGCTCTTGAAGAACGATGCCACGCTGCCTATCAAGGACCTGAAGACCGTGGCTCTCTTCGGTGTCAACTCTTACGACTTTATGTCTGGAGGTCTCGGAAGTGGTTGTGTCAACGTTGGCTATTCTGTGGATATGGTGACAGGCTTGAAGAATATCGGCGTGGCTACCACTCCTCAGCTCACAGAGATTTATCAGAACTATGTAAAGTATGCCAAGGCTAAGCTCAAGGCAGACAAGAACCCGATGATGTGGTTCCTCGACCAAGGTCAGCCAAAGCTCGATGAGATTGAGATTACCGAGCGTTGCGTGGCTAGCGAAGAGCCAAAGGCAGATGCTGCGATTATCACTATCGGTCGTCAAGCTGGTGAGGGATTGGATCGTCAGATAGATGGCGAGTTTAACCTCAGCAAGACAGAGCAGGATATGATTTTCCGTGTATCTGATGCTTTCCATGCCAAGGGCAAGAAGGTGATAGTCATCATCAACTCTGGTTCTGTGATGGAGACAGCTAGTTGGAGAGACCGTGTGGATGCCATCCTCGTGGCTTGGCAGCCTGGTATCGAGGGTGGTAACTCTGTTGCCGACATCTTGACAGGTAAGGTAAATCCTTCAGGTAAGTTGACCATGACTTGGCCTATCGCCGCTACTGACCACCCATCTACAGCCAACTTCGCCAAGGACTACGACATGTACACCTATAAGAATATGGAAGGTTGGGGCAAGGGTGTTATCCCTGGCGTTGACTTCAACAACCACGAGGAGGACATCTACGTAGGTTATCGTTACTTTGATACCTTCAAGAAGAACGTGGCTTATCCTTTCGGTTATGGTTTGAGCTATACCACCTTCGAGTTTGGCAAGCCTTCAGTTAAGGCTAATGGCAACAACATCGAGGTAACTGTCAATGTGAAGAATACGGGTAAGGTTGCAGGTAAGCAGGTAGCCGAGGTATATGTTACCGCTCCTAAGGGCGCTTACGAGAAGCCAGCCAAGGAACTCAAGACCTTCGGCAAGACCAAGGAGTTGAAGCCAGGTGAGAGTCAGACACTGAAGATGACACTCGAAAAGCGTGACCTCGCTAGCTTCGATGAGGCTAATAGCCAGTGGAAGGTGGATGCTGGTAACTATATCTTCAAGGTAGGTACCGATGTGGAGAACATCAAGGGTTCTGCTACATTGAAGGTGGCAGAATACACAGAGAAGGTAAGCAACGCTTGCCCAGTGAATGTGCAGATGAACTATCTTCGCCAGAAATAAGTTCCTTCCGATATTGGGGCAATGCCTATCATGGCTAAAACATCAGATTTTATACATTTTATACGCCGTATTGAATAAAATAGTACGTTTTTTATTCAATACGGCGTGTTTTTTGAATATTTTTGCTTATATTTGCAGCCAAATAGCAAAAGTATTCGATTATGAGAACTATCATCGCCAACCAAAGAAAGGAGCGAGACTTGCTGCTTGCTCGTCCTTACCTTTCACGTCATACCAAGTATGATGTGACGGAACTCTTGTCTAGTAAGCAAATCAAGTTGATAACAGGACCTCGTAGAACGGGCAAGTCTACGGAGGCTTTGCTGATGCTGAAAGGTAAGAACTTTGCCTATCTGAATTTTGATGAAGGTAAGCTGTTGGCTAACTGGGATGATGATGTAGTGTGGGAGACGTTGCAGCTTGTTTATCCCGATTTCGAGTATCTGTTGCTTGATGAGGTTCAAAATCTTGATGGTTGGGACTTGTGGGTATCTAAACTTTATCGTCTCGGAGTCAATATGGTGATAACGGGAAGCAATGCTAAATTGCTGAGTAGCGAGATGGCAACTTTGCTCACTGGTCGGTATATCCAGATAGAGATGCTGCCTTTTAGTTTGGCGGAGTTCTTTGCTTGGAATCATCGAAACTTGCAGTCTTCTTCCGAATCGGAATCTCCATCCCCTTCGGAGGATGGAAATACTTCTGTGATGTCCCTTTGCCAAGATTATTTGCATCATGGTGGTTACCCTGAGACAGTTGAGGCTAGGTCGCTCACCCAGAGCTATCTCTCTACTCTTTTCGATTCCATCATTTGGAAGGATATTGCCAAGCGTCATAATGTTCGCAACATAGAAGACTTGAATAACTTGGCGATGTATCTCGTCTCTAACTTCTGCAATCCATTTAGTGCCAACGAACTGGCTGACGAGTTGGGCTTTTCGAGTGTGGCGACGACCAAGAAGTTTATGGGATACTTGCGAGAGCCATACCTCTTCTATTATCTTCCTCGATACAACAACAAGTTGAAATTGATGAAGAAGGCTCCTCAAAAGGTCTATATGGTGGATAATGGTTTTGTGGAGGCCAAGGCTTTCAGCCTGAGTGAGAACTTGGGGCGATTGCTGGAAAACCAGGTCTTCATAGAGTTAATTCGCAGGGGATATAGCACGGAGAAATCCTTGTTCTATTATCGTTCTCGCAATGATAAGGAGACCGATTTCGTTACTCGCCAAGGCACGAAGGTTGATGCCTTGATACAAGTATGTTATGATATGTCTTCTGAGCGCACGCTGAGGCGAGAGGTCGATAGCCTCATAGAGTGTGCTGGGGAATTGAAATGCAATAACTTGCAGATTGTTACGATGGATGAGGAGAGGACGATAGAGAAGAATGGGTATCAGATAAAGGTTGTGCCTGTATGGAGGTTCTAGGATATGGTGCGCCGTATAGTGTATGGGTAGATGATAAAAGTTGAAACCCCCTTCAGTTTTTTAAGTAACGTGCTGCTAAACAGTGAATTCCACTGAAGGGGCTAGATGAACCCTTTTGGTATGCTAATCTTGTGTATTGCTGATGGGTAATGTGTATACCATTTCAGTAAGAAATGGAGCTGTAGGGGCAGATGCCTAGGCTTTGCGGGATGGAAGACTAGGTTTGTGGGGACAAAGAACTATTCTTTTGGTTTTTTGCTCGGCAGTCGCAAGACCTTTTGACTACTGTCAAAACATCTTTTGACTGGAGTCAAAAGGTCTTGTCACGGTAGTCAAAAGTCCTCGAAAGCTACTTCTTTGTCCCTCTTATCCTAGTCTCTAGTCCTCAAAAGCAAGGGACTTCCTCCCTTTGAAAGTGTATGCTTACGCTTCTGAATACGCATGCGTTAGGTTTTGCTAGTGTAACCTTCCTTTCTGTATGTATGTAGTGCATAATTTTTTATTAATTGCGACTTTTCTTGTTGAAAAGAAATGCGTGTTGTAGCCCCTTCAGTGGAACTGTCTGTAGTATAGTGTTTTATGCTTAAAACTGAAGAGGATTTGAATTTGCAATTACATTTTTATGAGGGACATTTTTATGGTTCACTACACTTTTATGAGGGACTTTTTGCAAAGAAAATACGACCTTGTGAGAAACTTTTGCTTATTTTGTGTAGCAATAGGAGTTGTCTTCTTCTCTTTTCTCTCCATCCGCAACCTTTTTTAGCCTTTTTTATTTTGTGCTTCACCTATTTTGTTGTAACTTTGCACGCAGAAATTCGAATTTTATTTATTTAATGTAATTATGGCAAAAAAAGCTCTTTTGATGATTCTCGATGGATGGGGAATCGGTAAGCATGACAAGGGGGATGTAATCTACAAGACTCCAACCCCTTATCTCGACTATTTGACAGCAGTTTCAGCACACTCTCAGCTCCAGGCTTGCGGCGAAAACGTAGGTTTGCCTGACGGACAGATGGGTAACTCTGAGGTAGGCCACCTCAACATTGGCGCCGGTCGTGTGGTATATCAGGATCTCGTTAAGATCAACAAGGCTTGCGAAAGCGGTGACATCTTGAAGAATCAGGAAATCATCAACGCTTATAGCTATGCTCAGAAGACTGGCAAGAAGCTCCACTTGATGGGCTTGACCTCTACTGGTGGCGTTCACTCTTCACTCGACCA
>CAVCRI010000150.1:0-7489 GCA_963604545.1 Lachnospiraceae bacterium
CCTTGCGACGCATCAATGGTCCAGAGGCAAGCGAATGGTATCAGCCTTTTGATAGCGTCAAGATTAGCCAGACTGATGAGGGCTGTCTCGTGATAGATGCCCCCTTGGTTTGTGCCGAACCATTGGTTACCAACGATATAGTGGAACTTGCTCCCTATATATATAATAAGGTGAAAGGAAAATCGGGTAATCAGACTCACAAACTTCGTTTCCAAATAAAGGGCAGAAAGGATAATGTAATTTGCTCAGGTGGTATCAAGATACAGATAGAGGAGGTGGAGGCTTTATTGAAGCCCCATTTGGAAAAGCCCTTTATTTTAGCAAAGAAGAAGAATGAGAAGTTTGGAGAGATAGCCGTCCTCCTGACCGAGGATGAAGACATAAAAGCAGTAGAGGCGACTGTTCGCCGCCTCTTATCTGATAAAAAATATTGGATTCCAAGGGAATTCATGCATGTGGGAAATCTCCCTCTTACTGAGACCGGAAAACCCAAACGGTCTTGCTTAAAATAAGAGCTATAAGGAAGTTATAACCAAGGCGGGTTTACACCCGCACAAAAGACCGCCGATTAGGCGTAAAACAATCGCAACTCTGTTGCGTAGGAAATCATCGGCAGCCCCGTAGGGGCAAAGGCTCCGCTGCCGATACCAAAACTCTGGCGAAGCTATAGCGTAGCCAGCTACATCCCCTTGCCCCTGAGGGGCGAGGGGCTTGGGGAGTGAGGTGGAGCCCTCCTTATGAAGGAGGGACGGGGTGGTTGGTAAATTATCCTTCTCTAAAGAAGTCGAGCGCTTCCTTTATTTCCTCGATGGTAGCGGTCTGGTTGATGCGGATATCCCCGATGCCTCCCAGCATGGTAAAGTTGATAACACCATTCTGGTTCTTCTTGTCATGTCGCATGAGTTCTATCAGCTCATCGTAGTCATCGCAGGTAATATCCAGTGCCCCATAATATTCCTTAATGAAGTTGACGGTCTGTCTCATCTTCTCCGTAGGGAATCCCATCTTAACTGTGCTGAGGTACAACTCAGGTATCAATCCGAACGCCACGGCATAGCCATGGAGGATAGGCTTGCGCTTCAGTGCCCAGCTCTCAAAGGCATGGCCGAAGGTATGTCCCAGGTTCAGTGCCTTTCGGATGCCCTTCTCGTGAGGGTCCTCAGCCACGATGCGCTCCTTTACCTTCACGCTGTCGCCCACCATGCGCTGCAACTGCTTCAAGTCTGGCTTGTCGAGGTCGAAGCTCACCAGCTCCTCCCACATCTCCTCGGTAGAAATCAAGCCATGCTTCAGCATCTCGGCATAGCCCGAACAGATATTCTCCGCATCGAGCGTCTTGAGAAATTCGGTATCGAGAATCACGAACTTGGAGTCGTTGAACACGCCAACCTCGTTCTTCAGTCCACCGAAGTTGATGCCCGTCTTGCCACCCACCGATGCGTCGACCATGGCGAGCAGGGTGGTAGGGATATTGATGAAGTTGATGCCACGCTTGAAGGTGCTGGCAGCGAATCCACCGAGGTCGGTCACCATGCCTCCGCCCAGGTTGATGAGGCACGAGTGGCGGGAAGCACCACCCTGTTGCAGTCCCTTCCACACCGCCATCAGGCTCTCGATGTCCTTGTGGGTATCGGTGGCAGGGATGGTGATGACCTGCGCATCCTTCATGCAATAGAACTTCTTGAGCACCGGCAGGCACTCATCGAGGGTGGTGGCATCGGTGAGCACAAATAACTTGTCGTGCTCGCACTCGGAGAGAGCGGTAACCAGCTCGCTCTCCAGATGGGTTGATATGATAACTCTTTGACTCATAATACTCAATAATTTAATACTTCATAACATGTTAATCGTAATAGCACTCAAAATGCTACTGCAAAGGTACGTTAAAAAGAACACAATACAAAATAAAAGGCGCGAATTTATCGTTTTTTATATCATGATAGATTAAACCTTGATATAGATTAAGCGTCAAAAGATAGCAAATTGAAAAAATCAAAGACATATTGAAAAAATCAAAGACATAATGAAAAGAACAATTCTGACGATGCTGTTGTGGGTCATAGCAATGGCATCCTTTGCCCAGGACCGCTTGATAAGCGGAGCCATCATCGACCGCGACACCAAGGATCCCGTGGAGCAAGTTACCATCCAGCTGCTCAAGGGCGACAGCACCTACGTGACCGGTGCCATCAGCGATGAGAACGGACTCTTCCGCATCAACGCCCCTGAGAACGGCAAGTATCTCCTCAAGATTACCAGCGTGGGCTACAAGCCTACCGTGAAGCGCATCCAGATGGATGGCGACCACGACCTGGCGATGGGTAAGATTACCATCGGCTCGGACGCCGTGATGCTCAAGGCTGCCGTGGTCACCGCCATGGCCAAGAAGGTGGTGCTCAAGGAGGATACCTTCGTATACAACTCCTCTGCCTATCGCACCCCTGAGGGCTCTACCATCGAGGAGCTCGTGAAGCGCCTGCCGGGTGCCGAGGTGAGCGACGACGGTACCATCAAGATCAACGGTAAGGAAGTGAAGAAAATCCTCGTGGACGGCAAGGAGTTCATGACCGGAGACACCAAGACCGCCCTCAAGAACCTGCCTACCAGCATCATCGACAAGATTAAGGCTTACGATGAGAAGAGCGACCTTGCCAAGGTGACAGGCATCGACGACGGTGAGGAACAGACCGTGCTCGACTTCGGTGTGAAGAAGGGCATGAACAAGGGCATGTTCTCCAACATCGACGCCAGCGTGGGCACCAAGGACCGATACAGTGCCCGAATGATGGGTGCCTACTTCAACGACAACAACCGGCTGATGCTCTTCGCCTCGGGCAACAACACCAACGACATGGGATTCCCTGGCGGTGGACCGGGCCGTGGATGGGGCGGTGGCAGACAGGGACTCAACGCCTCGAAGATGGTGGGACTGAACTATAACTTCCAGAAGAAGAACAAGCTCAACATCGACGCTTCCATCCGATGGAACCATAGCGATGGAGATGCCTTGAGCCGTGTGTCGTCGGAGAACTTCGTGAGCACCACGCCTTCCTTCTCCAACAGCCTGAGCCAAAGCTACTCCCGCTCCAACAGCTGGGACGGCCGCTTGCGACTGGAATGGAAGCCTGACACGCTGACCAACATCATGTTCCGTCCTTCGTTCACCATCTCCAGCAGCGATGGGCTGAGCCGCAGCCAGTCTGCCCAGTTCCGTGCCAACCCTTATCAGTATGTGAGCGACCCGCTGAAGGATGCTTTCACAGCCAAGGCGGGCATGTTGCCAAGCCTCCACGCAGGCAGCGAGAGCCAAATGCTGGCGATGGACAGCCTGGTGAACCGCCAGCAGAGCGATGGCATCAGCTATAGCGACTCCAAGAACGTAAGGGGCATGTTGCAGTTCAATCGCCGTCTCAGCTCCATGGGCCGCAACTTCACCCTGCGCACCGATATCTCCTACAACGAGAGCGACTCCAAGAGCCTGTCGATGACCAACGCAGCCCTCTTCCTGATACAGGACATGAACGGACTCGACTCCACCTACCAGACCAACCGCTACAACCTGACTCCTACCAAGAAGTACAGCTACAGCGCACAGGCTACCTACAGCGAACCGCTCTGGAAGGCAACCTTCCTGCAGTTCAGCTACAAGTTCACCTATAGCTACAGCAAGAGCGACCGCAGCACCTACGACTTCAGTGACCAATCGCAGATGGAGTCTTTTGATGGGCTGAATACCGCCTATCGTGGCTGGAATCCTTATCTCGACCGATTCATGGCACAGGGCAGAACCCTCGACAGCTATCTCGACGAGAACCTGAGCCGTTACTCCGAGTATCGCAACTATACCCACGACATCCAGATGATGATGAGATTCGTGCGCAAGAAATACAACCTGAACTTCGGTGTGATGGTGCAGCCACAGACCTCTAAGTTCATCCAGGACTACCAGGGCGTGCATACGGACACCGTGCGCAACGTGGTGAACGTGTCGCCAACCCTCGACTTCCGCTATCGCTTCAGCAAGGTGAGCAACCTGCGCGTCAACTACCGCGGCACCACCTCGCAGCCATCGATGACCGACCTGCTCGACATCACCGACGACAGCAACCCACTGGACATCAAGAAGGGTAACCCTGGGCTGAAACCTTCGTTCACCCAGAACTTCCGACTGTTCTACAACACTTACATCGAGAAGCACCAGCAGGCCATCATGACCTTCGCCAACTTCTCGACCACGAGCAACAACATCAGCGACATGGTGACCTACGACGACAAGACCGGCGGTAGGACCACTCGCCCAGAGAACATCAACGGCAACTGGAATACCGACGCAGCCTTCATGTTCAACACCGCCATCGACAGTGCGGGCGTCTGGAATATCAATACCTTCACCACGTTCAACTATGCCAACAACGTGGGCTATCTCTCGCTCGATGGCAAGACTTCGCAGAAGAACACCACCAAGCAGACCACCGTGGGAGAGCGCCTCTCCTTCGGGTACCGCAACAGTTGGCTGGAGGTAAACCTGAATGGTAGCCTGAGCTACACCCATGGTCGCAACAAGTTGCAGCCCAACAGCGACATGGACACCTGGCAGTTCTCCTACGGTCCTAGCCTCACCGCCACGATGCCTTGGGGCATGAGCCTGAGCACCGACATCGGCAACAGCAGTCGCCGTGGCTACTCAGACAATGCTATGAACACCGATGAGCTGGTATGGAACGCTCAGCTCTCGCAGGGCTTCCTCAAGGGCAAGCCACTCACCGTGATGCTCCAGTTCTACGACCTCTTGCATCAGCAGAGTAACTTCAGCCGTTCGCTCACGGCAGCAGCCCGTACGGATACCGAGTACAACAGCATCAACAGCTATGCGATGCTCCATGTCATCTATCGCCTCAACCTCTTTGGGGGCAAGGCAGCCCGTCAGGGACAGCCTGGTGGCGATGGTCCTCGCCCAGACTTCGGTGGCCGTCCATTTGGAGGTGGTCGTCCGCCAATGGGACCTCCTCCTGGCGGTCGCCGCATGTTCTAACCGATTCGAATGACATAAGAAGCCTTAAGATATAAACAAGAAAATCCCCGTTCCTCCACAATGGAAGAGCGGGGATTTTTATGACTCACACTTTGGCTCTTTGATGAACCGCCATGCTTGATTAGAGCTTGAACTTATAGCCCAATGTAATCTGGAATACAGAGTTCTTAGCATCACCATCCTTAGCAATGTTTGTTAATCCGATGTTATAGCGAGCATCTAAGCAAACGTTCATGTATTCGTAAGAGAAGCCAACTGGAATTGAGAAATCTCTTTCCGTTTAGTTTGTAAAAAACGAGGATGCAATCCCTAATAATCGGGTATTCCATCCTCGTTTTTTTTATTCCTCATCCTCGTCCCAGTCTTCGTCGTCAAAGCCAAACATGGCTGGGTCTACGAAGGCATCCAGGGCGCGGCGTTCTTTCTTGGTAGGGCGACCAGTGCCACGAGCGCGATCCACAAAACCACTGATGCGGCTCATCTCCAGCAACTCGTACTGCTTAGGGTCGGTCACGTTGGTGTAGACACCGAAGAGCATCTTGGCTCCCACACGCTGCTCTATGCAGTCGAGCACCTTGAAAGAATAGGTGATAGGCGGCTTCTTGACGCTCACCACCTCGCCGCGCTTGATGATGTGGGATGGCTTTACCGTGACACCACCGATGGTGACACGCCCATTCTTGCAAGCATCGGCAGCGATGCTGCGAGTCTTGTAGATGCGGGCTGCCCATAGCCATTTGTCTATTCTTGCACTTTCCTTCATCTTTAGTTAATGTTAAGTGTTGAATGTTAAATGTTAAATTGTTGCTTCAACTTTGGCTCTGCTAAGTTAACACTTAACATTTAACACTTAACATTGAAATTATTATTTCTTTCCGAGTTTGTTGAACTGGTTCATGGTGATGTCGATGCCAGCCAACACGAAGCTCTTGATGATTTCCACGCCGAGGTCGATGGCAGGCTGAAGTTGCTTCATGTCTTCCTCGCTATACTTGCCCAGTACCCAGTCTATCTGTCCGCCACGAGGGTAGTCGTTGCCGATGCCCATGCGCAGGCGGGCATAGTTCTGTCCGATAAGCTGCTGGATATGTCCCAGACCATTGTGGCCGCCATTGCTGCCGTTCGCCTTGAGGCGGAAGGCACCGAGAGGGAGGGCCAGCTCATCGCTGATAACGAGCAAGCGGCTCTGGTCTATCTTCTCCTGGTTGAGCCAGTAGCGCACCGCATTGCCGCTGAGGTTCATGAAGGTGGTAGGCTTCAGCAGTATCACCTTGCGCCCCTTGAGCGTAGTCTCGGCAATATAGCCATATCGCTTGTCCTCAAAATGAATATTGGACGCTTTAGCAAAAGCGTCCAATACCATAAATCCTGTGTTGTGCCTGGTTCCTGCGTACTCGTCGCCAGGATTACCAAGCCCACAAATCAAATATTTATCCAATGTTTGAATGTTTACTCAGGTTGTAAAAAAGTTCATTCCACTGATTACTCAGCAGCTGCATCTGCGTCGCCAGCCTGAGCTGCGAGCTGAGCGTTACGTGTCATCTTGATAGAGCAAACTACGACAGCCTTGCTTGTAGCCAACTCGAGACCCTCGAATGAGAGGTCGCCTACCTTGATACTCTTACCAATCTTCAACGCTGTAACGTCGATGTCGAGGTGCTCAGGGATAACCTGGTAAGGAGCAGTAACGTTAATCTTACGGATAGAGAGGTTCATACGACCACCGTCGCGAACACCCTGTGCAAGACCTACCAACTTAACTGGGATGCCGATTGTGATAGGCTTCTGGTCGTTAACCTCGTAGAAGTCTACGTGCAAAGGAGCGTCTGTTGTTGGGTGGAACTGGATCTCCTTCATGATAGCAGTGTGACTCTCGCCGTCGATAACGAGGTTGATCACGTATACGTGAGGAGTGTAGATAACCTTACGCAACTCGCTGAATGGAACTGCGAATGACAAAGCCTCAGGAGCACCGTTCTCGCCCTTCTTCTCACCATAAAGGTTACATGGGATAAAACCTTCCTTACGCAATGTCTTAGAAGCTTTCTTGCCAAGGTCTGTACGCTTCTGACCTGTTACATTAATCTCTTTCATTTGTGTTACTCTAAATTAAGTTGTTATTAAAATTTTTGCCTTAACTCGCCATCACACGGATTAGCTTTGTTTTAAGCATGCCCACGAGGTTTTCTCGCAAAGCGGCTGCAAAATTACAACTTTTATTTGGATTGAGCAAATCTTTTGCCAACATTTTTCAGTTTATCTCTTATTTTGCCAGAAAATGGAGGGAGTGTGGGCGCAAAATAGCCGCAAATACATTTTTTAGCTTAAAAAACTAGAAATAATTGCGCTTTTTCTTGCTAGTTACCGAAGAAATGAGTAAATTTGCATCGTTAAAATAAATAATAAATCTTTTAAATTATTAGAGAATGATTAATAGGGATTTGATAAGACGTAAGA
>CAVCRI010000151.1:0-7466 GCA_963604545.1 Lachnospiraceae bacterium
TGATGATGTGTGCGAGGGCGGTGTTCTCACCTATCTGTTTGGCTCTCAATCGGAGCTTGCCCTGGCTCGGAATCGTGCCAGCCAAGACCTCATCGCCCACTCGCTTTGCCGCAGGAGTAGGCTCGCCTGTAATCATCGCCTCATCCACGTATGCGGCATCGGGGGTCATAAAGCTCTCGGCTTGGGTCACCACGCCATCCACAGGGATTTTCTCTCCTGCACGTACCTCTATGACATCGCCGTATGCGATAGTAGAGATTGGAACTTCCTCCATCTTGTAATCATCAAAGGCATTCGAAGTACTTCCATTCGAGCCGTTCAACCTCTCATTAGTCACCAGTCGTGCGGTCTTCGGTTGCAATCCCATCAACTGCTTGATGCTTGCCGCCGTGCCGTCCTTCGCCTTTTCCTCCAGGCATCTTCCTGTCAAAACAAAAGTGATGATCATCACCGAAGCATCGAAGTAAGTATGCCATTCGATGCCCCTTGCGCCCCATACCATTTCTCCGAAGAAGGTGTTGAAGGCACTGAAGAGGAAGGCGATGAGAGTGCTCAGAACCACGAGCGAATCCATGTTGGCAGTATGATGCCCCAGTTGCTTCCATGCCGAGACATAGAACATCCTACCGCAATACACCATATTCAAGAGGGCGAGAATGAGGGAAATCTGGTTGTTGAAAGCCGAGGTATGGCTATCCATCATCATGCCATCGCCCATAGAGGAAGTATTCTCCATGCCGAGCGATACCCAGCCCATGGAGAACGCCATCACGAGGATGGCAAAGAGCCAAGACAGAAGGGTCTTGCGCTTCAAGAGGGTAAATTCACGGCGATTGATTTCCTCAGCACTACGGTCAGCCTCGATGACGAGATCATAGCCAGCGTTGGAAACCTCTCGCTTCATATCTTCGAGGGTAATCTTCTCTGGGTCATAATCGACGAGGGCGGTGCGTCCTGCCAAGGAAACCGTGGCGGAATTGATGCCCTCTAGGGAGTTGAGCTTGCGCTCCACATTGGCAGAGCATACCGAGCATGCCATGCCAATCACTGGTATTGTTTTCTTCATTGTTTTCTTTTTTATTTTTCCTATAATGGATTAAGTGTTGAATTCTTCACTCTTCGTTCTTCATTCTTCACTTAACCCTACGACAATCTTGGCTGCAAAAGTACAAAAAATCTTTTGCAACCTATTTGCAAATAGAGAAAAATCAAATAATCAGCGTGTTAAGGAGGGCAAGATAAGTCCTTGGGGGCGAATGCGGAACGTTCAGGTTCCAGTATCTTGCCTTCTGAATACTACAGACAACAGGGCGAGGTAATGTCTGCCAAAGAGCTGGCACGACGCCCGCAAACATTGGCATCGCATCGAAATCGACCTGCTGGATAGAGAGCGTAGGCGATAGCTTCACCTGCTTCACATCCATGCAATGCTTCTTCACCTGTGCCCCCTGCTTGCCCTGGCAACAGTCATGGTCCATACAACGCTTCACGCAACAGTCTGCCACCGTCCCCACCATCACCTTGTCATAGCGGAGGCAGTGCATGACGGTAGTACCCACGCTCAGGTAAACCACCATGAGCGAGAGCATCAGAGCCATCAATATGTTGAGCGAACGTTTCATACCTATTTTTTTACTTTATAAAAAGACTATTATCCTTATAAGGAAAGTCTATTATCCTTACATAAAAGAAAGACTTACATCTTTTCGAGGGTGCAAAATTAATATTTTTCTATCTGACAACTCACAATCACCACAGAAATATAAGATTATTTAAGACTCAAACACACTTCCTAAAACTTCCCATTTCGGAAAATTGGACTGTCTGCGTCAGCGTCAAAAACTTTAAACGAGAAGGCACATTTTCGCACAAGTTTACTAGTACATTTCCTAAGTCAAATATGATATTTTTGTATTGCATCTTACCTTATTTTTATATGATCGGATGCAAAGGTAATGAATTTTCCTTTAACATGAGCAATTTCAACAAAATTCTCTTTATTTTTGGCTAAGTTGAGATAATTTTATACCTTTGCAGATGCCAAACAAAAATAGAAGGAAAAATATGATTATAGAGGAAATTATCAAGTACAACGAGGAGTTTGTTGCCACAAAAGGATACGAGAAGTATCTCACGAGCAAGTATCCTGATAAGAAACTTGCCATCCTGTCTTGTATGGACACACGCTTGACGGAACTCTTGCCCGCCGCTCTGGGTCTGAAGAATGGTGACGCCAAGATTATCAAGAATGCAGGCGGACTGGTTATAAGTGCCTTCGACTCTGCCATGCGAAGCCTATTGGTAGCCATCTATGAGCTAGGGGTAGAGGAAATCATGGTGGTGGCTCACTCCAACTGCGGTGCCTGCCACATGAACGGACAACAGATGAAGGAGTTGATGCTGAAACGTGGCATCCATCAGGATGTAATAGATACCATCGGACTTTGCGGCATCGACCTAGACCATTGGCTGGAAGGTTTCCACGACACGGAAGACTCCGTGAGGAATACGGTCAACACCATCCGTAATCATCCGCTCGTGCCAAAGGATGTAAACCTGCATGGTTATATCATCGACTCCGTGACGGGCAAGTTGACGGAAGTAAAGTAAAAAAGAGAATTCAATTCAAGGAAAATGAAGCTATTAAATACACGAGCAAGGTGATGCCCATAGCAAATAGGTTATAAATAAAATAATTAATGTAACTTTGTAGGATGGAGAAAATTCGCTGCGTCGTTGAGCGCATTACATACCAGAACGAGGAGAACGGATGGTCGGTTCTCAGGGTGAGCATCAAGGGTTACAAGGATTTAGTGACTCTTGTTGGCAACTTCTGCGACATCAAGGTGGGTGCCACCCTGATGGTGGATGGCGAATGGCGTGTAGACCCGAAGTTTGGCAAACAAATCAAGGCGGAGTCTTGGACTGAGGAAATGCCTTCATCCATTGTGGGCATCGAGAAATACCTGGGATCTGGTCTCATCAAGGGCATCGGACCCGTTTATGCCAAGAAGATCGTGGCTAAGTTTGGGGAAGAGACCTTGCAAGTCATCGAGGAGGACATCCAGCGGCTCGGTGAAGTCGATGGCATCGGCAAGAAACGCATCGACCTCATCGCCAAGTCATGGGAAAAGCAGAAGGACATCAAGGACATCATGATTTTCCTGCAAGGCAATGGTGTGAGCAGCGCTTACGCCACCAAAATCTACAAGACCTACGGCAAGGAATCCATCCAGAAGGTACAGGAGAATCCTTATCGCCTGGCTGACGACATCTGGGGCATCGGCTTCAAAACAGCCGATTCCATCGCCAAAAACATGGGATATGCCGACAATGACATCCGCAGATGCAAGAGCGGCATCATCTACTCACTCAACCAGCTAGCCAACGAAGGGCATGTCTATGCTGAGCAAGACCAACTCATCAAGGATGCCAACGAGAGATTGGGACTAAATGCTGAAGATTCTTCCAAGCCACAGCAAGTTAGTGCTGATAGCTCATCTGATTCTTTGATTCTAGCCGATGGAATGATGATGGCAGCAGAGCCAGCCCCTCAGATGCGCCCACCTGTGGAGCAAGCCCTTGAGGAGATGCTCGCCTCCGACGACCTCAAGATAGAAAAAACGATTTCATCGAAAGATTCGATGGCTGAGGAAGAGTGCATCTATCTCCCACCCTTCTATTTCTCCGAAATCGGCACCGCCAAGAAACTCCTTGAACTGAATGCCGCCAAGACTGGAGGCAATCTATTCGAAAGCCAAAGCAAGGGGAAGGTAGACATGGCTTCCATCGAGAAGCAATCGGGCATACAGTATGACGATGTACAGCGGGCTGCCATCATGATGGCGGCAGAAAACAAGGTGATGGTACTGACAGGCGGCCCGGGTACAGGAAAAACCACCACCACTCAAGGCATCATCGCCGCTTGGAAAACAGCAGGACTCAGCATCCTCCTCGCCGCCCCTACCGGCAGAGCCGCCAAGCGTATGTCGGAGGCTACGGGCATGGAGGCTAAGACCATTCACCGACTGTTGGAGTTTAACCCAGCCGATGGTTTCAAACGCAACGAGGAGAACCCTCTGGATGGCGATGCCCTCATCGTGGACGAGTGCTCCATGATAGACATTATATTAATGTATAATCTGCTGAAGGCGATACCGCCAACCATGCGACTGGTCTTGGTGGGAGACATCGACCAGCTACCTTCCGTGGGTGCTGGCAATGTGCTGCGCGACATCATCGAGAGCGGCGTCATCCCAGTAACTCGCCTTACAAGAATCTTCCGACAGGCGCAGAGCTCCCGCATCGTGATGAACGCCCACGCCATCAACCGAGGTTGCTTCCCCGATATCTCGAATGGCAAGGAGACCGACTTCTTCTTTATCCGATGCGAGGAGCCACAGGATGCAGTGCCCCAAATCGTAAACCTGGTGAAGAACCGTCTGCCAAAGGCTTACGGCAGACCTGTGAGCGACGTGCAGGTGCTCACCCCGATGCGCCGTTCCTATTGCGGAAGCGACAATCTGAACATCGAGCTCCAAAAGGCATTGAATCCAATGGGCATGAGTATGATGTATGGCGGAACCACCTACAGGGCTGGCGACCGAGTGATGCAGATACGCAACAACTACGACAAGGACGTGTACAACGGAGACATCGGTTGCATCATGGATGTGGACACCGAGGAAGGCGAGCTCTTGGTTGCCTTCGGCGAAAAGGAGGTAACCTACGAGAAGAGTGAGCTTGATGAGCTGGTCTTGGCATACGCCACCACCATCCACAAGAGCCAGGGTTCGGAATATCCCATCGTGGTCATCCCTGTGTTCTACAGCTTCTTCACCCTCTTGCAGCGCAATCTCATCTACACCGCCATCACGAGAGCCAAGAAGATTTGCGTGCTCATCGGCCAGGTCAAGGCACTGGGCTATGCCGTGAGGAATCTCACCGTGGAGCAAAGGAACACCAAGCTGAAGGAGAGATTGAGAGGAACCATAGAATAGGCTGACTATAAGCCTATCATGCAAAGGATATTAATGACTAAAAGATTTTGAAAGGGAATTAATGACTATGAAGATACTTAAAGGAGAATTTAAGAAACAACTCGACCTCGCCATATCGCCTGCCATCAAGGCGGGATTTCCAAGCCCTGCGGAAGACTATCTGCAAGACTCGCTCGACTTCAACCGTGACTTGATTCGGAATCCAGAGGCTACGTTCTATGGCAAGGTTTCGGGCGACTCGATGATAGATGCAGGAATCAACGATGGCGACATCGCCGTCATTGACCGCAGCGTGGAGCCAACGGATGGAGACATCATCGTGGCATACGTCAACAATGAGTTTACCATCAAGTACCTCGACCTCTCGCACAAGGCTGAGGGATATATTGAATTATGTCCTGCCAACAAGAAATATCACCCCATCCGCATCGAAACGTTCGATGACTTCAGGGTTTGGGGAGTCGTGGTATGGACTATCAAGAAGTGGAAATAAATAAGGAGAACTATAGTAATATAAGGATATAACTGGGACATGAGATATTATGCCATTTGTGATTGTGACAACTGCTATGTGAGTTGCGAGCGAGTGTTTCGCCCAGACTTGCAGGGCAAGCCTGTCGTTGTTCTCTCGAACAATGACGGATGCGTCGTGGCAAGAAGTGCCGAAGCAAAGCAGATGGGCATCAAGGCTGGCACGCCCTATTACCAGCTCTCACAACTGTTCCCCGGTCAAAAGATAGCCGTGTTCTCCAGCAACTACGAGCTATACGGTGAGATAACAGGACGCATCATGGCCATCATCAAGGACATGGCACCCCAGTATTTCCGCTATTCCATCGACGAGGCATTCTGCGTGCTCGACGGCTTCATGCCCACCGAACTCAAGCAGTGGGGCAAGGACCTGCACGACAAGGTACTGCGGTCTGCGGGCATGCCTGTCAGCATCGGCATTGCCCCTACCAAGACCTTGGCGAAGATGGCAAGTCATTATGCCAAGAAATATGCAGGCTATGAGCATTGTTGCCTGATAGATACCAACGAGAAGCGCAAGAAAGCACTCGCCCTCTACCCTATCGACGAGGTCTGGGGCATCGGCAGGAGATACGCCGCCAAGTTGGAAGGCATGGGCATCAGGAACGCCCTCGACTTTGCCGTGCATCATCGGGACTGGGTGCAAACCGAGTTCAGGAACATCGTGATTGAGAGAACCTGGCGGGAACTACAGGGCGACGATTGCGTTCCCAATGAGGAGATGGCTAAGAAAAAGAGCATTTGCACCAGTCGCTCCTTCGATGGCATGATTTCAGACTACGAGCTTCTGAAGACCCATGTGGTCAACTTTGCCGTGAAATGTGCCGAAAAAGTGAGAAAGCAAGACTCCGTGGCATCCATCGTGGGGGTGTTCATCGACACCAACCATTTTCGTGAGGATCTTCCTCAATACTGGAATATGGCGGATACTCGTCTTCTCACGCCATCCTCCTCCACGCTAGAAATCATTCAGGCGGTAACCCATTGTCTCAAGACCATCTATCGCCAGGGATACTGCTACAAGCGAGCAGGTGTGATGCTGATGGGCATCACCTCCAAGAACGCCATCCAGCCCGACCTATTTACCTACGACCCTACCAAGCATCAGAAGTTCTCAGACCTTGACAAGGCTGTGGATAAGATCAACAAGGTGGAAGGCACGGAAACGATGATAGTTGCCGCCCAGCAATATCCCGGAGGCAAGAAATTCTCTGATGCCATCAAGCATGACTTCAAGAGCAAGAACCCTACGACTAGATGGAGTGACATCATCGAACTAAAGTGAAATTTTAAAACTATAAAAATCATAAGATTATGGAAATAGGACAGAAATTACCAGAAGTTCTTGGCATTGACCAAGACGGAAAAGAGTGGACACTTGCCGAACTGAGTGGCAAGAAGGTAGTGCTTTACATTTATCCTCGCGACTCTACCCCTGGATGCACCAACGAGGCTTGCAATCTCAGAGACAACTACGAGCGTTTCTTGTCTGAGGGATATGTTGTCATAGGTGTGAGCACACAGGATGCCAAGAGCCACAAGAAATTCATCGAGAAGAACAACCTGCCTTTCCCACTCATCTGCGACACAGAGAAAGCACTTGTAACGGAACTTGGAGTTTATGGCGAGAAGAAAATGTATGGCAAGGTGACCATGGGCGTTTTCCGCACAACCTTTATCGCTGATGAGAATGGTGTCATCACTCGCATCATCGGCCCGAAGGAAATCAAGGTGAAGGAACACGCTAGCCAAATCCTCGGATAGAAATTCTTACAAGATTTTGATTTGCACCCGAATTGCAAAACGAATCAAAAGAAACGGAAAAAGACGGATAACAACTATGAGCAAGCAACATGTAAACGACATGACGGTGGGCTCGTCGATGCGAGACATCATCACCTTTGCCATACCATTAATCTTAGGATACATCCTGCA
>CAVCRI010000152.1:0-2077 GCA_963604545.1 Lachnospiraceae bacterium
GAATATTCCTGATTTTCCTTGGCATTCGGGATATTGAGATTCCATTTTATCTCACTCTCCGCCATTTTCACTTTGTCCATCATATAGTCATTATATTGTCCCCATAGTTTGTCTGACAGAAAACGGAGAAAGTTCTCAGCCTTTGCCTCGTCTTCTGTGCCTATGAGAAGTTGTATTACCTTTTCTATATTCATATCACTTATCCTCTTCCACGCGTTATGTCCATACCACCGCCGGCTATCTCTCCAAGTGTACCTTCCATACCACACCACGGACAGGCCGTAGTCTGGCCGTCAGAACACATGATGTTACCGCAATCACAGATTACTACGCCAAGTTGGGCACCGCAACAAGGACAGGCCGGTATTCCGCGTAGCGACATGGTGTTGATGTACCTATTAGATTTTCCCTCACTCAAACTGTTGTATGATTCTTCATCAACAGGATAAGCGCCTACAAGTTTAAAGTCTGTCGCTTTCAAATTCAGTGATTCAAGCCCTTCAATATCTGACAAACGCTTGGCATATTTCACGAGATAAGTTTTCTTTGTGTTCGAACATTTGCCCACCAGTACAGCAAAGTTCTCGTCTACCACACATGTCTTCGAGGTGTCAACCTTTTCGAGATTAATACCTGTTGTCGGAGCCAATGCCAAACTGTCATCTCCCATATCTGAGACTGACTGGCTGGTTGTTCTAATGGAATCTGTCACCCACTTGAAAAAAGCCTTGAACGACATCTCATCCGTATCGTTCAGACGGAGTACATTGTCAGAAATCTGTCCGAGCAACTGTGTATCAGCGTTGTCTCCGATGGAAATGGCAACCAGATTCGCCTTGCGGCTATATTTCTGCTGCCATCTGGCAATGGCGGCTGAAGGATTGTCGGTCGGTGTGCCGTCAGTGAAAAGGAAGATAATGGGTTTCCAATCGCCTTTCATCTCTGCGGTTGTCTTCACCACATTCTTGTCGATGTCATCCATCAGGAAGTTGAGGGCTGTGCCAAGAGACGTACCGCCACCAATGGGGAATGTTGGCGGATAGAACTTATATAGCTCCGTCAAAGGTGAAAGACTCTTTGCTTTTCCAGCAAAAGCGATGATGGAAACAAATGCCGTTTCAAGGGCATACGGGTCAGTACGCAGTTCTTGGATAATCTGGCGCATGCCGTTTTCCACTTGCTTGATTGGCTCTCCTACCATTGACTCAGATACGTCAACGAGGAAATATACGGGTAATCTTCTCATAGTTTTGTTAATTATTGTTTAGCTGTTACTATCATCGGTATCGGGCTGAGATACACTTTGCCAGGTCCATTCAGTCGCATAAGGCTCAGACCTTCTCCTCGAAGCACATTGCCGAACGACCAGCCTGCTTGTATTTGGTTTGTCTGGAAGCCTTGCAAGGCAACAATATGATTTTCATCAACCTCTATCGTTTCTCCTCTTGCCAAGACTTTCTCTATCGGCGAGCCCAACGAGTCAAGGAAGACCGTGGCGTTGCCTTCCACTTTCTGAAACAATCCCACACCTCCAAACAGTCCCTGAAGATTGAGATTCAGATTGAGGCTGACCTTATTGGTGGATGCCACATAGCGACCTCGGCGACAAATCATGTTCTCGCCTTGCAACCTTATGGGGACAAGAGCACAAAGACTTCCGGACAACACCATCTTCTTCTCCGTGTTTGTCGGATTGTAAAAGTGGATAATCAATACTGACTCACCCGACAAGGCAGACTTCAATACGCCACCTATCAGATTGCCAAGTCCGCCACCATTTCCACCACCATTCCATTCCGCATCACGCTGCAATGCCTCGTCTACCCAGACAATGCTTCCTCGCTCCGCATAAAAAGACTCACCGGGCGATAGAGTCACCTCCAGAGTCTTGTATTCATATCCTACTATCTTGCAGTTCATCGCTTATATCACTAGATTAACCTCGATGGGGGGCGGCGGCAACTCCACACTGTCTGTCACTCCCATTGTGCGTCCGCCTTGTTGCACATTGATGGTTACCCACTGGAAGAACTTCTTGAAAGTACTGCTATCCATCGTGTCGAGCGTAAACACATTG
>CAVCRI010000152.1:2436-4695 GCA_963604545.1 Lachnospiraceae bacterium
GGCGTATGGGTCGAGTCGTAATGAGGCAATCATATCAGAAAGCCCCACCTTCACCGACTCTATAGGCTCGCCTTTCATAGAACCGCTTGTGTCAATGAGTATATATACTGGTAATCTTCTGCTCATAATGATAATAAAAGAAAGACCGGGCTTTGGCTTTTATGCAAGACTTCACCCGGTCTCTATAAAAAGGGATGTTCTTATACTACGATATTTACCTCTGGTGGTGGAGGTGGCAACTCACTCATCGTTGTGGCTTCGGCGGCAGTTTCCTCAACTGACTTACTGCTTGTGCTGATGGATGCGGAAACCCACTTGAAGAATGCCTTGATTGTAGCACTGTCGGCTGTATCGAGCTGAACCACGTTCTCTGTGATTTGCTTCAAAGTGTTGGTATTGGCACCTTGACCTGCAGCACAAGCCACGACCATACCACACTTACGCTTCTTGAACTCTTCAAGTCCCTTAGTGATGGAATCTGTCGGCTCACCATCCGTCATGATGAAAACCAAAGGACGCCAGTCGCCCTTTACCTCAGCTGTAGTCTTGGTAATCTCGCTGTCAATCTTCTGCGACAACAATTCCAAGGCACCACCCAATGCCGTGCAACCGCTTGCATCAATATTAGGTTGCTGGAAAGCTGCCAATTCTGTGAGCGGAGCCACTTGCTGGGCTGTCGAGTTGAAGGTTATGATACTGATATACGCTGTCTCAAGAGCGTATGGGTCACTTCTTAAAGTGGAGATGAGCGTCTGAACGCCGTTCTTCACAGCCTCGATAGGTTCTCCATACATAGAACCCGACGTATCGAGGAGCAGATATACTGGTAATCTTCTCATATCGTATAGTTTTTGTTATTTTGAATAATCTTTCATCACACGAGCGATAGTATTTACAATTGTTGGGTCAGGGAAAGCGTCACCTATAGCAGCAAATTTCCAATCGCCATTACGTCTGTACAGTTTGCCCATTACCAACCCCCGCATACCAACGCAGTCTGTCTTTGTGGCAACGTTATAGGATGCAAACACCTGTTTTGGAGCCTTATCTGGAGTCCCTTCAAACATTCTTATGGAAGCATAGGGAATACCAGAGAAATCTCCACTGTACTCATTGTTGTTATAAATATTCAGGAAGAAAACTATAGAGTTGACCTGTGAGTTTACGCGTTTTAAATCTACCGTTATAATCTCATTGTCAAGGCCGTCATCTCCGTTTTGATCACCCGTCAAATCGTCTCCCGTATGATGCAATGCCCGGTCTATAGAATCTAACTTGCCATTTGGAAGCCCTATTTTGCGGTCTCCAAAGCGATAAAGAGGTGACCAAATATGATCTATAGGCTTACCCTCTGCATCAAACATCAAACAACTCAAGTCCAAATCAACGTCTACAACATGGGTAGAGAGACCGAAGAAACGCTTTTCGGTAATTGCGCCCCAGTTACAACCAACACAGAAGTTGGTCAGTTTTGCGCCTGTCTCCTTTTCGAGATTGATGCGCTGTCCTTTTTCTAATCGTATAGCCATAGTCTTTAATTTTATTAGTCTTTACTACCCGGTGAATAATTGAATCCCCATCCATAAGTCCGGTCACAGTCACTATGCCCATCGTGGAAAGTGACGAGTTTCTTCACTGTGATGGAGTTGTCTGTACCAAAATCAAGTTGGGCAATGGCACAAAACCTCTTGTTGCTGCTTTGCTGTCCCATCTCCACAATGACATCTTGGTTGCCAGGAACCTTGACCTTCACAACGGCATTGGTCTCCGACCATTTCGCCACACCTTCAAAAATAAAGGTGTACACGATGATGCGCTTTATTTGGTTGGCTCCATTAGGATTGACGAGAATGGTCTCGCCTGACGAAGAGCCTCCACCACGGTCATCTCCTTGATGCCAAATGTAAGGGGCTTGGTCATAACATCCCTGTCGGGTCACCTGATGACGGTTGCCACCCCGGTTATGCGAGAACTGCAAGCCATCAATCAGCATCTTTTTGCCGTCCCGCATTTCATAGAAGCAACCGAGGTCTAAGTCAACGGCATTTCCAAAGAGGCTCTTCAGGAAACCGCCCTTGTTCCAATCAAGGTTGATAACAATCTCGCCTGTCAGAGGTTTGCCAGTAGGGGCTTTTCCCAAATTGATTCGGTGGGAATCTCCACCTTTCTCCAATATGATTGCCATAGTTACATAAATTTAGAAGCATATTTTCGGCAAATAGGTTCAAGTCCGTCCTTGTGAGCTTCGCCTACAGCCTG
>CAVCRI010000152.1:5260-7451 GCA_963604545.1 Lachnospiraceae bacterium
GATTCGATTTCTACTCGCTGTCCTTTTATAAGATTTATAGCCATTATATTATGCGTATTTATTCACCAATGCCTGAAGACCTCCTTTATTACCATTGCCTATCGCCTCGAACTTCCATTCACCATTATGGCGATAGAGGCGACCGAACTCCACGGCAGTTTCGATGGAGAAGTCCTCGTCAAGGTCATAACGGGCAATCTCTGTATTGCTCTTGGCATCGTAGATGCGGATGTATGAGTTGCGCACCTGGCCGAAGTTCTGACGGCGTTCTTCTGCCTTGTAAATGGTTGCTGTGAAGACTATCTCTTGTATCTGCGGACTTACCTTTGTCAAGTCAACATTGATAGTCTCGTCATCACCGCCATCACTGCTTCCTCCCGTAAGGTCATCACCCGTAGATTCTACTGAGCCGTCTGGCGACTTCTGGTTGTTATAGAAAACGAAGTAATCGTCACTGGGGATTTTTCCTTTCTCGCCGAGCATGAATGCCGAAGCATCCAAGTCAAAATCATAACCCGTACCTTCGTTCGGATCCCATCCGAGCCCTACTCCTACAAGCGTCAGACCTTTCTCCATGCTGATACGCTGTCCTTTTTCGAGATTAATCATAGATGTAAATTTTTGTTTCGTTTGTATTCTTTTTGATTCTGATGCAAAATTACATTGCTTTTCCTGTAAGATTCGAGATTCGCAAACGTTGCAGTCGATGGCGGCACGAAGTAACGCCTTTGGGTTGCAACCTTACAATGCGGAAATTCTTTGCCATGTTTCGGAGTCTGAAATATGTTTAATGTCGGTCTTAGCGTCTTCGCAACAGCAACATAATTCAAAGGGAATGTTTACTCCATAATTGCCGAAAATGTTGCGTTGTATGGTATAATCTTCCACATGATACAATATGTCTCCCAATTTTTGAAGCTGCTTCTTAAGCAGACTTATCATAGGTAAACGAATTTCCGATATTTCTAGATTTGGTGCTTTGTCCGCATCTCCACCGAACATACGGTATATGGTCTTGTACTTTTTCTGTATAGCTGCCATACGTTTAGTGTATCTCTCCAACTGTTTGGGAGAAGTTGGTTTGTTGAAATTGAGGCCGCCACTCCTTGATTCTAACAGGAACAATGCATAAAGAGCTTTTTCTCTCCGATGAATCTTCTCTATCTTGACATCTGCCTCCGGGAAATATATCTGTTCACGCAACGAGTCAATCACAACGGTACTTCTGATACCTTTGCGCAACATAAGTATGTCGAAAATCTGCTTATAGAATCCTTTGAACACAAAACGCCCTTTCTCTTCTTTCAAATAGTTCAGACGATAATTATGATAGTTTTCGGCAAACAAGTCAAGTATACTCCTTACACTTTTCAGTACATCATTGTCAATCTCTACCAACAGGAAATTACCTATTTGCTGGTCGTTTACCAACGAGTTGCCTATTTTCATCATGACAGATGGAGCAACAGACTCAAATTCTTTTACGTTAAGTTTAACCGCCAACTGGTCTTTACAGAACCGTTCGGTAGATAAATCCCGCAGTTGGGCTGTAATACGCAGAAGTCGTTCCTTGCTTACTTTGGGATAAAGAAACTCTGACATATACAGCAGGTCGGTTTCTGACACGCTTTTATAGTGCTCAGACATTTGAGGCAAATAAACAAAATCAAAGCCTGACAAGCGAATCTCCGCACAGATTTCCCTATAGTGTTCTTTTATCTGCTTGTTAATATCTTCGTCGTACTCACTTTCCACATATATTATTTGTGACTCTTCAAAGTTCAGATTTGACGTATTGGTTGAAAGAACCGATACTTGACTTCCAGTGTTAATTGTCAAGCAATTCCTAATAGCAAGAATCAGCAATGCTTCTTCACGAGCACAGAAATCATCGGACATGGCAACATTCATGAAATCGCCAAGTAAATCATGTTTGAGACTATTGTCTGACTTAGACAGTTCATTTAATGCCATAGCGAGTGTGAAGGATGAAGCCAATATTTCATCCTCTTTTTTGATTCCATATTTCTTTCGAAGTGTTTCAAGAAATATGATTTCCCGTGTATCTATGATGCCATCTGCCTCAATCAAATCTGTTATAATTCTCATGATGCTGGCTCTTTCTGACTGCTTCATTAACGATTACGTTTAGATTCCTAAAAACACACCATTTCTTAGGTTGTTTTCTTGA
>CAVCRI010000153.1:0-7439 GCA_963604545.1 Lachnospiraceae bacterium
TAGACCCACTGATTAAGAGTCAGTTGCTCTACCAACTGAGCTAAGGGTGCAACTTGTTTATCTGTTGTCGGGTGGAGTGATTCCGCAAGGATTCAAACCTTGAACCTCTTGATCCGTAGTCAAGTGCTCTATTCAGTTGAGCTACGGAGCCATTTCTTATGTTGCTATCAGAATGATTCTCGGATGTGATTCCGCAAGGATTCAAACCTTGAACCTCTTGATCCGTAGTCAAGTGCTCTATTCAGTTGAGCTACGGAGCCAATTCTTGTCTTTAGATGTACACCCTTAGGGATTCGAACCCTAGACCCACTGATTAAGAGTCAGTTGCTCTACCAACTGAGCTAAGGGTGCATCTTCTTGAAAGCCTCATTTCTGAATTGCGAGTGCAAAGGTACTACAAATAATTGATTCCACCAAATTTTTTGGCAACTTTTTTTTGATTTTTCTTTCATTTTTTCTTCGAGAAAGTGCCAATGGTATGCTTGATACCCTTCTTGTTCACGTTAACCAAGCGGTATGTGCCATCTTCTAAACGATTGATATGTAATTTGTTATCAGATGCCGTTCCCTGCATGACGATGCCCTCCTGTAATGTTTCGACGAGATAGACATCGGAGTCTAGACTTTTTGCTATTTCTGGCAGATAGATGTATTCTCCATCGCAATGTAGCCATCTAGCGGCTCCTTGGGCTGGTCGATAAATGCTGTTGTCGCACTCGTTTTCTTGCAGAGGCTTGCTCTCGTTGCCATATCCGTCCATGGAGGTAATGGCAAAATAGAGTGGGCGTTCACTATCCTCTGGTTTCATGAGAAGGTTGTTGCCTATATGTCGTGGGGCAATCAGGTTTCTTGCATCATTTACATCCACAGGATATTCTCTGCTCGCATATACATTATTATATATATAAGGGGTAGGGATGCTGCTGCCATCTTCATAGCTTGTTGGGTTGTCCCATGTCAGTGATACATAACCTCCCTTGTTGCCGATGCTGAGATGAGTAGGTTGTTGCGGCTTCTTCTTGCTCACCCAGTCCATGGCAGGTACGAGTGAGGGGTAGGGGTTGAACTGGTCGGTAAAGTCGAGGATGCCCTGCTTGTTGTCTAGCAAGAACTTGTTGCGGAAGAAGGCGTAGCCCATGTTGAGGTTGCGGGTGTGCTGCATCTCTGGTGTTACGTCGTCGATTTTCCATTTGCCCTCTTTGGGGTCAAGGAAGTAGATGCCCAGCCCTGGCACGACAATCTTTCCGTTGCTCTGCTCTTTCCAGTCGATGGCGAAGGGATAGAATTGCTCGCCACGGAAATACATCATCGGGAAGAGCTCGTCCATGAGTCCGCTCTTGAGCCATCCCTGTGCATCCTGGCAAACTGTGGTGTTGGCATTCCAGCCATGGCTCCAGTAGCGGCTCAAGTCATCGTACTTGCCAACAGGCGAGCAACTCATCTTGACCCAAGGCTTCTGAGACTTGACGGCATCGTGTATTTTCTCCACGATGCTGGTTATGTACCGGCGGCCTTGGTCACGGCTCACCTTGATGCTCCAGGTCTCTGGGTATCGGATGTAGTCGAGGTGGATGCCGTCGACATTATAGTTGCGGGTTATCTCTCGGCAGATGTTGGCTAGGTAGTTGCCTGTACGTGGGTCCTCGGGATTCATGAATCCGTCGGTGCCAATCTTGCGGATGAGCCCAGGGAACTTCTGGCGAAGAGACTTGCAGCCGAGAGCTTCCCATCTGCCAACCGGGATGGTCACGACCCAGGCATGAAGTTCCATGCCACGCTTATGGCATTCATCGATGGCAAACTGTAGGGCATCGTAGCCTGGGGTCTTGCCTGGGAAGCCAGAGAGACAACCATCCCAAGGCTCATATTCGGAGGGATAGATCATGGTGCCACGAATGCGGGTCTGTATGAGGATGGTGTTAATCTTCAGTTGCTGGAGCCGGTCAAGAATCTGGCAGAGTTCCCGCTGCTGTTTCTTGGCAGAGAAGGGCGACTGGGAGTAGGAGTGTGGCCAGTCGATGCCCCCGATGGTGGTGAGCCAGACAGCACGCACCTCATGCTTGGGAGCTTGGTTGTTGAACACGATGCTCTGGGCTTTTGCGGCCAAAACGGAGCCTAAAAGTATTAAAAAAATGTATATTCTACGCATAATCTTTTAATTTGGCAACAAAGATACAGATATTTTTTCGTATTTCAAATAAAAATCGTACTTTTGCCGCATGATTTATCAAGAAACTTGATAATTGGCGTAAAAGTAGAGAGAAATTTAAATACAATAAAAGAAAAATGGTCAGTTTCGTTATTAGTTTGGTGGCCCTCGTGTTGGGTTACCTGCTTTATGGAAAGTTTGTGGCGCATGTGTTCGGTCCCGACGACCGCCCTACGCCAGCAGTGACCAAAGCCGATGGTGTCGACTTCATGGTTCTGCCTAGTTGGAAAATCTTTATGATTCAGTTCCTCAACATTGCGGGAACGGGTCCTATCTTCGGTGCTATCATGGGTGCGTGGTATGGACCGGTGGCTTACCTGTGGATTATCTTCGGATGCATCTTCGCTGGAGCCATGCACGACTACATGAGCGGTATGCTCAGTCTGCGAAATGAGGGTGCTGGACTGCCTGCGTTGGTGGGCAAGTATTTGGGCGGAAGCACCAAGAAGGTGATGTTGGTGTTCACGGTGCTGCTCCTCATGATGGTGGGTGCGGTGTTCGTATATAGCCCTGCCGTCATCCTGAAGGACATGTGTGGCACCCAGATGATGTGGTTGCTCATCATCTTCGCCTATTACATCATCGCCACCTTGCTGCCTATCGACAAGATTATAGGCAAGGTGTATCCTCTCTTTGCGTTCTCGCTGCTCTTCATGGCGGGTGCCTTGATGATAGGACTATTTGTGAAGTGGCCTTCGTTGCCTGAGCTCTGGAGCAATCTGGACGCTTGCAACCTGAACCAGAATCCTGCATGGTTGGGCAATCATACCTACATGGATGCCAATCCGCTCTTCCCATGCCTCTTCATCACCATCGCTTGTGGAGCAATCAGTGGCTTCCACGCTACACAGAGTCCGTTGATGGCTCGTTGCATGAAGAATGAGAAGATGGGACGCCCAATCTTCTACGGTGCGATGATTACCGAGGGTGTCGTCGCCTTGATTTGGGCCACGGTCTCCATGTACTTCTTCTATTATGGGGGATGGCGTGAGTGCGTGAGCCCTGAGGTCGCCCAGGAATTTATTGCCCAGGCAGATGGCGGCAAGTCTTTGCTCCAGAACTTCCCAGCGCCAATGGTGGTCAAGGTGGTTTGTTCTAGTTGGCTGGGTGTGGCAGGTGGTATCCTTGCCTTGCTGGGTGTGGTGGCAGCACCTATCACCAGTGGTGATACAGCCCTGCGTAGTGCCCGACTCATCATAGCCGAGTCTATCGGCTTGGAGCAGCGCACCATGCGCAAGCGTCTCTATGTCTGCATCCCGTTGTTTGCCGTCACTATCGGCATCCTGGCATGGCAGATGGAGAACCCTGATGGCTTCAACATCATCTGGCAGTACTTCGGATGGGCTAACCAGACACTCTCAGTGTTCACCCTCTGGACATTGACCGTGTATATGGTGCAGCAGAAGAAGTCATTTGTCATCACCCTCATACCAGCCCTCTTCATGACGGTGGTATGCTCCACCTTCCTGTTGGTTTCACCACAGGCGTTGGGTCTCAAGGGCGCATTGGGCTATACGGGCAGCATCGTCATCTTGGTGTTGGCTTTGGTGTGGTTCTTTGCTTGGTATCGTCAGTATCAGAAAACAAATTAATGATTAAGTATCAGAAATTGAAAGTAAATAATAATATTAACTAAATACACATGATTATGCGTATGAAAAAATTAGCTCTTGTGGCATTGGCTCTCCTGGCAACAGCGACCGCCAATGCACAGTTTGAAAGTGGTAAGAAATATTGTGGCGCGTCGTTGACGGGTCTCAATTTGAGTTATAATGGCAGCGAAGACCTAAACTTCGGTGTTCAGGCGAAGGCGGGTTACTTCCTTGCCAATGACTGGATGGTGCTCGGCCAGACAGAGTACTCTCATTCGGGACAGGATGGCGTGAAGGATTATTTCTCTGTCGGAGCGCAGGGCAGATATTACATCGAGCAGAACGGCCTCTATCTTGGTGCCGGGGCCAAGTTGGTTCACACAGGAGGCTACAATGACTTGATGCCAGGTGTGGAGATTGGCTATGCTTTCTTCGTGGGGCGCCAGGTCACCATCGAACCTGCGGTTTACTACGACCAGAGTTTCAAGAATCATGCCGACCATTCTACCGTAGGCTTCAAGGTAGGCATCGGTGTTTATCTTTAGAGGGGAGGCAAGATGCAGCAGTATTCTTCTGCATTGTTGGAGAAGGCGGTTGGCGAGTTTGCCAAGTTGCCGGGTATAGGGCGCAAGACAGCTTTGCGCCTTGTGCTTTTTATGCTCCGACGCAGTGATGCGGATGTAGACCAGTTTTGTAGTGCCATTTCCAAGATGAAGCACGAGGTGAAATATTGCAAGGTGTGTCATAACATCAGTGATACAGATGTGTGTCCGATATGCAGTGATGGTCGCCGGGATGCCTCCACCATTTGCGTGGTAGAGAATGTGCAGGATGTGCTTGCCGTGGAGAACACGCAACAGTTTCATGGACTCTACCATGTGCTTGGTGGCATCATCTCGCCTATGGATGGCATCGGACCTGCCGACCTGGAGATAGACTCGCTCGTGAACCGCGTGACTGAGGGGAATATCAAGGAGGTCATCCTTGCCTTGAGTAGTACGATGGAAGGGGATACGACCAACTTCTATATCTCCCGAAAACTTGCCGATTACCCAGTCAAGCTCTCCGTCATCGCCAGGGGAATCTCTGTGGGCGACGAGCTGGAGTACACCGACGAGGTAACGTTGGGTAGAAGCATCCTGAACCGAACACCGTTTGAAAGGTAAAAGGGTGAAATATAGGAATTATACAATTTAGTAAACAACAAATACGTAAACAACAAAAAGCAAAACGTGAATATCAAACAAGTACAACGCATATTGATGACCAACTTTCTCTTCATGGTGCTCGTCTCCTTGCTCCTGGTGGGGCTATATGAGACGGAGATTCTTACTCCCACCAATTTGGCAGCTGATGAGACCTTGATGTTTGTCTTGACAGTTGTCATGGAGTTGCTTACCATCCTAGTGATACCGATGGCATTGAAACTTTTCAGCTTGAAGGCGATTCATCGCAAGTTGGTGAGCCAAAAGGGGGATGCTCTCTTGTTCTGGGGGACGGCACGTATCAACATGCTCTGTCTGCCAATGCTGGTCAATACTTTCCTCTATTATCAGTCGATGGCTCCTGCCTTTGGCTATATGGCTATCATCCTCTTCTTGTGCCTTTTCTTCATCTATCCCTCAATGGGCAGATGCACTGATGAGACAGAAGAGATGACAGCTGGAGAGTAATCTATATATTAATATACGCGCGTACATTAATATATAGTACAGCAAATGTGATTAATCGAAAAGACGAGACACAACATGAAACTTTCTATAGTCATCGTAAACTACAATGTGAAGTATTACCTCGACCAATGCCTACGCTCGGTATTGGCGGCCCTCTCAGTCCTGAACGATTCGACAGAGGTCATCGTGGTAGACAACCACTCGGTAGATGGTTCGGTGGAATATTTGGAGCATCGTTATCCGAAGTCGACCTATCCGATGATACGCTTTGTGAGCTGCATGCACAATCTTGGGTTTGCGAGAGCCAATAACATTGCCATCCGTCAGAGCCAGGGCGAGTATGTCTTGCTTCTTAATCCTGATACCTTCGTTGGGGAGCAAGTGATTGGTCGTTGTGTGGCATTTATGGATGCACATGACGATGCGGGGGCTTTAGGCGTGAGGATGCTGGGAGCCAACGGGCAGCCAGCTATGGAAAGTAGGAGGGGGCTGCCCACGCCAGTAGTCTCCTTCTATAAAATGCTGGGACTTTGCAACCGATGGCCTACCCATCGCATTTTCGGGCGATACTATATGGGCTATCTGCCGTGGGACAAGCCTGCTCAGATAGAAGTGGTGAGCGGTGCCTTCTGCATGTTGCGCCGTAAGGCTATAGACCGAGTAGGTCTTCTCGACGAGACTTTCTTTATGTATGGTGAGGACATCGACCTTTCGTATAGAGTGCTCAAGAGCGGCTTTCACAACTATTATTTACCAGTAGACATCCTTCATTACAAGGGAGAGAGCACCCAGAAGTCTAGCTTTCGCTATGTGCATGTCTTTTATGAGGCGATGCTCATCTTCTTCCGCAAGCATTATGCGGGTATGTCATGGCTGTTCAGCCTACCCGTCAAGACCGCCATTTATGGCAAGGCCTTCGTGGCTCTCGTGGGTATGATGGGGCAGCGCATGCGCAAGAGCCTGGGCTTCTTCTCGCCTCATGATAGAAGCGATGCACATTACGTGATGGTAGGTGGAAAGGCAATGCTGGATGCTTGCCGGGATTTGGCAATGCGGTTGGGGCTGGACGCTGAGTTCCATCAGGAGGTTGAGCCTTCGCAATGGCGACTAGGCAAGGTGAACTATCTGGTGCTCGATGCCGAGGAAATGCGGTATGAGGAGATGTTGGAAGTGATAAGACGCCTCAGCCAACAGGGCGATTGTCTCATGCTGGGCACCTACCATCAAGAGATAGGAAAGATAATCACAGGTGAAGAAGTGTTGTAAAATTCAATTACATACGATTTATGGAAAACAATAAAGGGGAGAACAAGCAGGTCTTACTGCGAGCCATGGAGCCTGAAGACCTGGAGTTTCTCTATGAGATGGAAAATGATGAGCAGCTTTGGGAGGTGGGAAATACCAGTGTGCCTTATTCCCGCCAAGTGCTACTCGACTATATCACGTCGTCTTCGGCCGATATCTATACAGACAAGCAGGTGCGCTTCATCATTGAAGACGAACTTCATGAGTCATTGGGAATAGTAGACTTGATGAATTTTGACCCACGTCACTTGCGTGCCGAACTGGGCATCGTTGTTCGTCGAGAGTGTCAGGGCAGGGGCGTGGCGCAGGCAGCCATCCGCCATCTGAAGGCTTATGCCAAGGAAATTCTTCATTTGCATCAGATTTATGCCATAGTTGGCATTCGCAACAAGAAGGCAGTCAAGATGCTAAAAATGCTTGGCTTCCAAGGGGATAAAATCCTGAAAGAGTGGTTGTCGGTAGGCGATGCCTATGAGGATGCTTGCCTTTTTCAATCTTTTTTGTAAAAAAAGTGCTTTAAAATTTGGTGGATTCAAATATTTATAGTACCTTTGCACTCGCAAATGAGAAACGAGGCATTAAGCGACTAAGTTTAATACTTATTTTGGTGCGTTAGTTCAGTTGGTTAGAATGCCTGCCTGTCACGCAGGAGGTCACGAG
>CAVCRI010000154.1:0-7350 GCA_963604545.1 Lachnospiraceae bacterium
CATCCTCCACGAGCTTGTTCTCATCCACGCTATCGACGTAGAGGTTGGCAATGGCGATTTCTGCCCTGCCTAGCTTCTCTATCGGGCTATTCTTGCCCATTCTAATGCGCATCTGGGCACTCACGGTTGTCACTGCCATGAAAGCCAAGAGCGCAAACAATAATATCTTCTTCATAATTATGTTTTTAATCTAACGGCTCAGAATCCTCTTCTGGAATATCCTCCTCAATCACCAAGTTGTCTATGATAAAGTTCTGACGCTCCATGGTGTTCTTGCCCATGTAGTACTCCAAGAGCTTCTGCACCTGATCGTTCTTGTGGAGGGTAACCTGCTCCAGTCGCATGTCGGGACCGATGAAGTGGGCAAACTCCTCTGGCGAAATCTCTCCCAATCCCTTGAATCGGGTAATTTCCGGGTCAGGACCTAGTGCCTTGATGGCCTGCTGGCGTTCCTCGTCGCTGTAGCAATAGTGCGTGATGAAGTCGCCCTTTTTCTCCTTTGGTCCCAACTTGGCGTCAGCATCAGCCACTGCCTGTTTGTTCTTTATCTTGGTTCGCTTGTTGCGTACACGGAACAATGGGGTCTGGAGCACGTAGACGTGTCCCTTCTTGATGAGGTCGGGGAAGAACTGCAGGAAGAAGGTGATGATGAGCAGACGGATGTGCATTCCGTCGACATCGGCATCGGTAGCCACAATCACCTTATTATAGCGCAAACTATCCAAACCGTCCTCGATGTCGAGGGCTGCCTGGAGGAGGTTGAACTCCTCGTTCTCGTAAACCACCTTCTTGGTCAATCCAAAGCTGTTCAGAGGCTTGCCACGCAGAGAAAAGACTGCCTGGGTATTCACATCACGGCTCTTGGTGATGCTTCCGCTCGCAGAGTCACCCTCAGTAATGAAGATGGAACTCTCTTCCTTGCGGTCGTTCTTGGCATCGCTGAAGTGGATGCGACAGTCACGGAGCTTGCGGTTGTGGAGGTTTGCCTTCTTGGCACGCTCACGAGCCAACTTGGTAACGCCAGCCATCGCCTTGCGCTCACGCTCGCTCTCCTTGATTTTGTTCTCCAATATCTCAGCCACATCCTTGTGGATATGCAGATAGTTGTCTACCTCTTTCTTGATGAAATCGCCCACATACTTGTTGATGGTCTCTCCCTCGTTCGGGCTCATCGTGGTGCTTCCGAGCTTAATCTTGGTCTGGCTCTCGAAGACAGGCTCCTCCACATTGAGGGCAATTGCCGCTACCAGTCCGTTACGGATGTCACCATACTCATACTTGCCATAAAACTCCTTGATGGTCTTGGCGATGTGCTCCTTGAAGGCACTCTGATGAGTACCGCCTTGGGTGGTGTGCTGACCGTTGACAAAGGAATAATACTCCTCGCCATATTGGTTGGTATGGGTGAAGGCCACCTCGATGTCCTCGCCCTTCATGTGGATAATCTCGTAGAGCCCCTCGTTGGTCATGTTGTCGGTCAAGAGGTCCTTCAAGCCATGGCGACTCAAGATGCGCCTGCCATTGTGCATGATGGTGAGCCCCGTGTTCAGGTAGGTATAGTTGCGCAGCATCGTTTCCACTATGTCATCGTGGAAGGAATAGTTCTTGAAGAGGGTATTGTCTGGCTCGAAGAAGATGAAGGTACCGTTCTCGTCCTCCGTCTTCTCGGTCTTGTCGCTCTTCAAGATACCCTTCTCAAACGTCAAGTGGCGCACCTTTCCGTCACGATAAGACTTCACCTCGAAGTGGGAGCTGAGGGCATTCACCGCCTTGACACCCACGCCGTTCAGTCCGACGCTCTTCTTGAACGCCTTGCTGTCGTACTTACCACCCGTGTTGAGCACGCTGACAGCCTCAACGAGCTTGCCCTGTGGGATTCCACGTCCATAGTCGCGCACGCTGACACGCAGATGGTCCTCTATCTCGATTTCCAGACGAGCACCTGCGCCCATCTTGAACTCGTCGATGGAGTTGTCCACCACCTCCTTCAGGAGCACATAGATCCCATCCTCTGGCAGGTTACCGTCGCCCAAACGACCGATGTACATACCTGGACGGGTACGCACATGTTCCATGTCGCTCAAGTGGCGGATGTTGTCGTCGGTATATTCTACTGGTTTATTTATATCTTCAGGCATAATTTCCTCCTTATGATTTTAAAGATGAACCGAAATGCATTCGGCATTATTTGATAATCTTCTTGTAGCATTTTCTGCGCTTGTGCATCACAGGGTTCAAGGCTCCCCATTGTCCCTGCACACCAGCGTTGGTCTCAAGCTCCACCTGGGTCTCTCCCCACTCGAATCCATACTTCTGATACCATGGAATCAAGTCGGCGAAGAGCAACGCATTGGCTCCCTTGGCACGATACTCTGGCAGGATGCCGATGAGCAAGAGGTCTACGATATTGGTCTTGTGCTGCTTGATGGCTCTCAACACATGCCACCAACCAAATGGGAACAATCGGCCACGGCGACACTTCTGCAAGGCATGCGCCAGCGAAGGCATCGTAATGCCCACGCCCACCAACTTGTGCTCAGGCTCCGTCCAGTCCTCAATGCAAGTGATGAGGTTCCAGTCGAGGAAGCTCAAGTAAGACTTGATGAGCTGCCCTATCTGCTTCTGCGAAAGCTCAGAATAGCCATAGAGATCCTTGTAAGTGTCGTTGATGAGGTCGAACACCTTCTGTCCCATGCCCCCTTGGAAGACTTCCTTCTTGGTGAGTTTGCGCACATGCAGATTGTAGCGTTTCTCTATCATCGCCGCTATCTTGGTGTACTTCTCAGGCACCTCGTCTGGCACCATCATCTTGAATTCCACGTACTTATTGTCCACCTCGTAGCCTTCCAAAGCCTCCATGTGCTCTGGATAATAAGCATAATTGTAGATGGTAGGCATCGTGCCGAGCTGGTCGAATCCCCAGGTAAGCATTCCCTCTGGGTCCATATCGGTAAATCCAAGCGGACCTACCACATCCTCCATGCCCTTCTCACGACCATAGTCTTCCACCGCCTTGAGCAAAGCCTTGGAAACCTCACGGTCGTCGATGAAATCAATCCATCCGAAGCGCACGGTCTTCTTGTTCCATTTCTTGTTAGCCTTGTTGTTGATAATGGCTGCGACGCGACCTGCCAACTTGCCGTCCTTATAGGCAAGGAAATACTCCGCCTCGCAGAACTCAAATGCAGCGTTCTGCTCCTTGCTGAGGGTATTCATTTCGTCGCTGAAAAGGTTAGGCACATCATATTCGTTGCCCTTGTAGAGGTCGTAATGGAAGTCGATGAACGTCTTCAAGTCCTTCTTGCTTTCGACCCTTTTAATTTCTATTAATGACATCTTATTTCAAACTAGTTTGCTATTCTTTTCGATATTAAACATGCAAAAATAGCAATATTTAGCCAAACGACCAAATATTGCTATCATTTTTGCAGTTTTTTAGGGATTCAGCCTATAAACTAGCTTGTTATCGGAAAGTTATTGCCCCAAAAGGGCGACTTTATTTTACGAGGTGAGCCTTGATCCACTCCATTTGGTTCTTGTTGGTGGCATCGCTCGTCCAGTGCTCGTTGACAGGTGTGAGCAGGCTCTCCTTCTGACATTTCAAGGTGTTCCAGACAGCATAGCTGGTGGTTGGAGGACAGGTCACGTCATTGTACCCCCAAGTAAGGTAGGTAGGAGCCTTCACCTTGCGAGCGAAGTTGACCACGTCAAAGTAAGCCATATTTGCCAAGCAATCCTTGTTGGCTAGAATCTCAGGCTGCTTATTGAAGTGAGGATAACCGCCTGTCCTGCCTTTCTCTACATAGCCAGCCATATCGCTGAGGGCAGGATGATTAGCCACACACTGGGTCACTCGACTATCAAGACCAGCGGCGATAATCGCCAAGGCACCGCCCTGACTGCCACCCTGCACAGCCACGTTCTTGCCATCCCACTCTGGCAGGGAGGTCAAGAAGTCGATGCAGCGCACCAATCCACAGTACACATGCTTCATATAGTAGCGGTCTTTCACCTGAAGACCGTTGGCAAGATAACCGCCATTGGCATCATTGAAGGTCTTGCTTATCTCATCGAAGGTAGCCTTAGGGATGCGAGGATCCAAGCCGTGAATCTCTATCTCCAAACGGATAAAGCCATTCTCGGCATAATACTTGTTGCGCAAAGGTTCCTTGATGGTCTTGATGCCTGCGCCCGGCGGGCAGAGCACCACAGGATGACTGCCCTGCTTAGCATTCTTAGGATAGAAGATATAGCCATACATCGAATGTCCCATCTTGTCTATCTGAAGCTTGATGAGATAACAATCTATCTTGTCGGTGCAATACTCTGGGGCAAGTTCCTTGGTATAGTTCATCGGAACTTTCTTCAATTCGTCGAGGTTCTTCTGCCAGAAGCTGTCGAAGTCTTTTGGCTCCTGGGTATAAGGCTGAATCTTATCCACCGAATATCCCACCTTGATGTGGTGTACGTAGGTCTGTCCATCCACCTTGACGGAGAGGCGCATGTCTCGGAAACCAGGGGTCTTGCGAGTGCCCATGTTCACGATGGCTCGTCCATTCTTCAGCTTGAAGCTGCCCTGCTTGTCGGCAGGCAACATGTCATTGCCAATCTCATATTTCACCTCGCCATCACGAGGGATGCCATACTTGCAGAAGGTTACTTCCACCTTGGCATTCTCGCCAGTCTGGTAGAGCCAGTCGGTATGATCTGGGATGGTCATCCAGAGATAGTCGCCACGATAAGGATAGTTCTCTGCCTGTACGGTCTGTACTGATGTCATGCCCATCGCTAAGAGGAGGAAGAGCTGTACCTGTGCGCTCATCGCCCCGAAGAGCAAGAGCGAAAGAAATCTTGTCTTTAGTTTCATTGTTTTTGTTGTTTTGTTTTTATCGATTAGTTTTTACTCGTTTATTTCATTCAAGCCTATTTTTTCATTTCATTCAAGCTTGCTTCTTTCATCTTATTCAAGTCAGCTTCTCACAAATGAGCAAGACGTGGCTCTCATCGCTCAAGGTCGTGGCAAAGATGTAAGTATCTCCCCCATCCTTCAGCTTAAGGCGCTTTCTCAATTCTGCCACGGAGAGCGGAAAATTGCGAGTGGCGATATTCGCCTTGGTAATACCAGCCAACTGTCGCTTCAGCTCCTTCTTATTAAAGGATGAAACCGCCTTGATACGGAAGGAACGACCTGGGAAACCTTCCACACTCTCTTCACTCGCAAAGAGATGTGAGTTCTGTGCCAACATTTTTACCTCATACCGCTCGGAAATAGCACCAAAGCACCCAGCCTTCATTAAAGAGACATTCGGCTCATAGAGATAATAACGAGAATTGCTCTTGGGAGTTGTTAGCATCTCTGCCTGTACGATGCTAACGTGAGCCTCATTGGGCTCCTCAAAGACGAAGCATTGAGAGTCATTGACGCAATAAACCTTCAATGTCTCCAATTTTTTCTCTTCAGTCTCTTCTGCCTTAACTTTCTCGACAGCACCCATAGCATTCTCTTTCGCTGAGAGCACGAGTAAAAGCTCCTTGCATTCATTCCCCGTAGAAACGATGTGAACCTCTCTAACGTGCTTCAGCTCGCTCACGGCACGATGCCAGTCGAGCATTGGCGAGAGCTTGATGATAACAAAATCCGCTTTCGACAGCATCTCGTCTTGCAACAAGGTAACGCCTGGGGTACAATCTTGCAGAGACACCACCTTGTTGCCAGCGTCGTCTCGGCGAGCTGGGTCTATGAAAATCATTTTGAGCATTCCCTCGTCTAAAGAATGCAGCACTTCTATTCCGTCCCCATTCTTCACCTCGGCATTCTGCAATCCTAATCGCAAAAAGTTCTCCCTTGCCGTCTCGCAGAGATGCGCCTGTCGTTCCACATACATCGACTTCACACCCAATCGCTCGGCGATGTAAGAGAAATCGACTCCGAAGCCACCAGTCAAGTCAACGAACTCGACTTTTTCTCCTTTTTTCTCTCCATCATCTTCTTCTTTTGTTCCGTTAACGTTTTTCAGCGAATCCGTTAATATCTGTTTACTTTCGCAAGTACCTTTATTTTTGGCGAATTTGGGAGCAACAGTATCCTTGGTCGTAAATTCGCAAATTTTGGAAATGTCACGTTTTTGGCTCATTTCTTGGTTTTGCACAGTCAAAGAAGGCAAGCCAAGCAATCTTGCAGCCAATTCTGCCTTGTAGAGCGCCGTTGCCTCTGACGAGCACTGCTCCATGGAAATATGAGGGGGATAGATGATTCCCTCGATACTTGCCCAGCGAGGCAACTTGGCACACGCCATCTTTCGCCCTCGAATCTGGTCAAGGGCGAAAGGCAAGTCCACCTCTGGATACTTGCTTCCGAGGAAAGCCAACTGGCGAACATCCTCGTCTTGATGCTCGCGAATAAAGTCTTTGGTCGCTTGATTCATCATTGTCATCTGCAAAGCAATTGAATTCTTCACTCTTCGTTCTTCACTCTTCACTTACTTAATCACCTTATAGTATTTCTTAGCCGTGGCACGAGAGCAGAGATTGAAATGCCACCATTCCGTGCGAAGCGGAATCCAGCCAGCGTGTCGCATCACCTTCCTAAGCAGTTCTCGGTTCTTGAGTGCCGTCTTGGAGATTCGCTTGCTCACCACAAGCTGTGCCTCGTTGTCGATATGGGCAGCCTTGCCGAAGTAATCCACCTTGGTTCCCATATCAAGCGTATCGCCTCGTTCATTGCAGAGCGTGATGTCAACCGCCATTCCATAGTTGTGCATTCCTCCGCCGTGGGCAGGGTTAGACACATAGATGTCGTTCTTTGTACCCTTCACCACGTTCCACATTTTCTGCTGAATGCTCATTGGTCGGGACGCATCGTAAATCTTCAAGCTGAGATGAGGGTGGAGCTGCTTCAGATAAGCCTGTGCCTTCTTCAGCGCAGCCACAGCCTTGGGATGGAGATAAGCCTCCTTCAGGTCACCATAAAGCACACGCCCACAGAAGTTGTCGGCACGACTGTACATCAGCGACACCTGTATCGTCTTATCCACATCCTTGACATTCACGTATCCTTGGCGAGCCAACGACTTAGCCGTTGCGCTCAAAGCCTGCTGCTTCTGCTGCAAATTCAGCACAGAAGCATTGCCATTCGTTATTGCATGCACATTACTCATCGAGAGAAGCCATGCTGCCAAGAGAATCATCGCTTTTCTCATTTTACTATTTTTTTATTCGTCTTGCATATCCCTCAACTCTAGCCTTTGCGGCACTCAAGTTGAAGTTCCTTGGGTCAAAGCTACCTCCAAGCCACGCCACCATATCCTCATATTCCTCATCATCAGGATCTTTGAGCACATTGAGCAGATG
>CAVCRI010000155.1:0-7299 GCA_963604545.1 Lachnospiraceae bacterium
ATTTGCAGATATAAAGATTTTTACCTCTTTATTTTTTCAGGTGCAAATATAATAGAAAGGGCAGAAGCACTTAGCCCAGGGGGTCGCTTCGCTTGCCCAGGGTGTCGCTTCGCTTAGCCCAGGGCTAGGTGCTCGTTGGGCTTTGGCTTTCCCTTCGGCCGCCGATTTTCAATTCAGCCCGTTTCAACCGTACAAGTCTTTTAATTTTTATACGCTTATGACAAAATTGAATTGTAAGATGGCAGGGGGCAGCAAGGCTGCTTCCGCCAAAGTAATGAATGGTGGCGACGACAACAGCAAGAACGTGGTCGCCGTCATGGTGTTTGAGAACCCTGAGTTTGGCAAGATTCGCACTGCCAAGAGTCAGGAGGGTGAGCCGCTGTTCTGTGGCAAGGATGTCTGCGATGCGCTGGGGTATCGCAAGGCGGATGTCGCTGTGCGACAGCATGTTAGTATACATGATGTAACAAGACGTTACGTAGGCTTGACGATAGGAAAGAAGAAGGATGGGAGCCCTGTCGTTCAGCGTCGACAGATCCTTTTCATCAACGAGAGCGGCCTCTATGCGCTCGTCTTCGGCTCCAAGCTAGACTCCGCCCAGCGTTTCAAGCAGTGGGTCACCTCGGTGGTGCTGCCGCAGATTCGCAAGACGGGCGGCTTCATCCCGGTGGGCGAGGGCGACACGGATGAGGACATCCGCCGCCGTGCCGAGGAGATTCTCCATGAGACGCTCCACCAGAAGGACGCACTCATCGAGCAGCAGAAGAAGCAGCTCGCTGCCCAGGAGAGCCTCGTCTCTCAGCAGAAGAAACTCCTCGGCGAGCAGGTGGCCCGCATCGAGCAGCTCAACCATCAGGTGGACGAGCAACTGGTGCGCATCCAGAAGTCGCAGACCGAAATCCTCGACCTGGAGCACGATGTGGACCGTCTGCTGCCCAAGGCGCTCTACTCCGACAACGTGCTCGACAGCATCTCTTGCTACACCACCACGCAGGTGGCCAAGGAGCTGGGCATCACGGCGCAAGAGCTGAACCGCTCGCTCTGCGCCGCCCACATCCAGTACTACCAGAGCGGCCAGTACCTGCTCTACGCCGACTATGCCCACATGGGCTTGGCGAAGAGCCGCACCAAGGTGAGCAACGTGATGTGCGAGGTGACGGAGGATGGGTTCAGACAGGGACGCACCTACACCCACACGTACCTCGTGTGGACGGAGCGTGGCAGGAAGTTCATCCACCAGCTCGCCAAGAGATACTGGGAGCTGGCAAGGATGTATGCGGAGAAGTGATTCTTGATAAAAATTATTGTTTAATATCTTGATAAATTAATTGTTTAATATCTTGATAAAATTTATGGAACATTTGATTGCATTCAATGGTTTCCGTGGCGGCAACAAGGGGAGCGTAAGCTCCCTGCCGCTCTCGGAGTATGACAAGACCATCCGTTATCCCTGGATACACGAGATGGTGCTGCAGATACGTGGCGAGAAGTCCATTCGCAGCGTGGACAATGCCGACCCCAAGGCTCTCGCCAAGGCGCAGCAGCGCATCAAGGGGCAGCTGCCCTTCCGCTGTGCGCACTACGCTCACTTCGTGGACAATAAGCGCCGACAAGACCACATCGACCCCGAGAGCTTCCTCTTCCAGACCACCGTGGATGTGGACGAGAAGGAGCTGGTGGACAAGGCGCTGACGCATGCCAAGCAACTGGATGCGGAGGAGGGGCCCTGGAAAGGCGCGCTCCTCCACCTGGAGTACTCCGCCCGCAAGAAGCTGCACATCGACATCCGTATGCCCATCGGCATGACCATCGAGGAGACGCAGCGAGCCTATTGCGAGGCCCTGGGCGTGCCGTGCGACGAGAGCTGCTTCTCGCCCGAGCGCATCATCTTCATCACGGATGCTGCGAGCGAAATCTATCGCTCGCCACATTGGTACGAGGTGTTGCCTGCCGAGGAACTCGCACGGAGAAGGGAGGCTTTCCTGAAGAGAGGGCTTTCTATGGACGGAAGGAGATGTGGTGGCTCACGGATCTCCCAGGTCTCACGGATAGGCTTGCGCCCCGATGAACAAGGGGAAGTCGGGGATTACAAATCCCCTCCAACGCCTGGCGGGACATCATCTTCTAGTACAATACCGTCTCTTAGCGAAACTCCAACGCCTAGCGGAACGGAGCCGGAAAATCTTGCAGAGCAAGAAAAATCCGTGAAATCCGTGAGATCCGTGAGATCCGTGAGATCCGTGTGCGACATAACATCACCCACCGACAAGAACCTCATCGCCTTCGACCTCTTCCAGCGGCAAGCGGGACTTGGCGAGGTGAACATCGACACCCAGGGCTCTCGCCACTCCTCCCTCCTCGCCATCATGAGCGCGGGAGCCAGCCGTGTGATGTCTGAGGAAGACCTCAAGCAGGTCGTAGCCCAGAAGATGCCATCCTTCTCTCAGGAGCACGACTGCCAGCAGCTCATCCACGACTTCTATGCGAAATATGCTGACAGCTCGAAGCCCATGTCGCGCGACGTCATCCGCATCAACGCCACCGCAGAGCGGATGGCGTTAGGAGTGAAGAGGGAAGAGGGAAGAGTGAATAATTCTACAGCAATGCAGTCTGCAAACTCTACAGCAATGCAGTCTGCAAACTCTGCGGCTTTGCAGTCAGCGAATTCAGCAGTAGGGCAAGGTGATTCTTCACTCTTCACTCTTCCCTCTTCACTTTCTTCTCCCGACAAGTCAGAAGAAGAATATCCCGCCCCGCCGGCGATGCCCGAGCATCTGCCCAAGCTCGTGGAGCTGCTGCTCTCCAGGACCCCCGACATCTACAAGCCTGCCGTCGCCAACGCCATCTTCCCGCCGCTCGCCACGCACCTCTCTGGCACCACCTTCCGATACATCGACAACGTGGACCACGAGGCAACGCTGATGTGCGCCCTCCTGGCGGGCACGGGCTCGGGCAAGAACTGCGTGCAGATGCCCATCAACCTCATCATGGCTGACATCAGGGCAAGAGACCGCGAGAACCTGGAGAGGGAGAAGGCATGGAAGGACGAGGTGACCCGAAAGGGTGCCAACAAGGACAAGCGCAAGCGACCTGCCAACCTCATCATACAGGAGATAGACGCCGACATGACCAACCCTGCCTTCGTGATGAGAACGGCCGAGGCTGGGGGACATTTCCTTTACACCTCGCTCAACGAGATAGACCAGTTTGACGCCCTCAAGGGGCAGGGCAACCAGCAGTTCCGCATCATGTGCCTCGCCTTCGACCCTGGCAACCAGTACGGCCAGACCCGAGTGGGCACGCAATCAGTCACCGAGCGAGTCACCATCCGCTTCAACTGGAACGCCTCCACCACCGTCCACAAGGGGCAGCAATACTTCTCGCGGGTGCTGACCGACGGCCCTATCTCTCGCATCAACTTCTGCACCATCCCGGAGCGTGAGATAGGCGACGACATCCCCCGATATGGCACCTACGACGATGCCTTCCGAGAGCAGCTGCGCCCCTATGTCGAGCGGCTTTGCGCTGCCAGTGGGGCGGTGGAATGCCCCGAGGCACTGGCATTGGCTGAGAAGCTGAAGGATGAGAACGCCGACTACTCCCGGCAGTCGCAAGACCGGGTGTTTGAGAACCTCTCCTTCCGTGCCAACGTGATAGCCTACCTCAAGGCGTGCGTGCTCTACGTGGCCAACGGCTGCCAGTGGGAGCCCGAGATGGAGGACTTCATCCGCTGGAGCGAGCAATACGACCTGTACTGCAAGATGAAGTTCTTTGGCACGGCGATAGCCGATGCCGAGGAGCGGGCACAGCAGGAGATAAGGCGTGGCAAGACCAACATGCTGGTGCTCCTGCCCGATGAGTTCACCTATCAGCAGGTGGAGGCGGTGAGAATCAAGAACGGCCTGAAGCCGGACGGTACGAGGAAGATGATCAACAACTGGGTGACACGTGGCTACATCAAGCGAGACATCTCCAACGGAATCAGTCTCAATAAACTCAATTATATCAAGATACCACGATAGAAATGAGAATAAATAATAATTGATAAATAACAGTTAATAGTTTATAGTTAATAGTTAATAGTTAATAGAAAGGATTATCATGGAGATAGTATTAAGACGCATCGCCAAGAAGGATGCTTACACCATCGGCAGACTATACTTGCTGGCCGATGAGGAGGTGAAGCGCAAGAGAAGTGAGAAGGACGGCTCTTGCGAGTGTGCGGTCAGCCCGCTTGCCCTGGGCAAGCACCAGCCGTTTTGCGACACCCTGGAGCCGACATGGCGCAACCTGCTGGGCATCGAGCTGAAGCCCCAGGAGGCGAACGCCCGCTACAGCAGGGTGAGCGGGCAGAAGGCCTACAAGGTGGTGGGCAAGACCGCCATCCCTGAGGGCACTTACCCCGTGGTCATCACGTGGTCGCCCCGATTCAAGAAGTGGCTGCCGCTGCTCGTGGGCGTGCCCAAGTTCAGTGGCATCCGCATCCATGCCGGCAACAAGCCCGAGGATACGCAAGGCTGCATCCTCGTGGGCGAGAACAGGGTGGAGGGCATGGTGGTGAACTCCCGCATCTGGCTCAAGCGCCTCGTCGACAAGATAGTGGAGGCGAGGGAGCGAGACGAGGCGGTATGGGTCACCATCGTCTGAGGATTCTAGAATCCCTCGGGCAGCTTGTAGCCCTGTCGCTCTTAGAATCCCTCGGGCAGCTTCATGCGCACGGTGTCGTCCTCCCAGGTGCCATTCTTCTTGGCGAGGGCGATGACCTTGTACTTTTCCTGGTGGGCCTCGGCGCGCTCGGCTGCACGGTCGGCGGCAGCCTTGGCCTCCGGGCTCTGGGCTGTCATCTCGGGGGTGAGTCGCCAGGTGCCGGCGTTGCGGATGAGGTCCTTGATGACCTCGCCGCCACAGATGAGCCCTGCGGCGGCAGGCACGAAGGCGTTGCTGGCAGGGATGTCGCGGCGGTCGGTGCACTTGCGCATGTCCTTGTTGGGGCAGATGCAGTGGAAGCGGCAGCTGATGTTAGGGTCGTCGATAGGGCGCAGCGGCTCCTCCTCGCTGTATACCACCTTGAGCTTGCGGATGCCCATCTTGCGCAGCTTCTTGCGGATAACCTTGGCGAGCGGGTCCATCTGGGTCTTGTTGATGTCCACCACCTTGAAGGCGGAGGCATCCATCTTGTTGGCGGCGCCCATGCAGGAGATGATAGGCACCTTCAGGTCGTGGCAACGCTTGATGAGGTCGAGCTTCGCCTTCACCGTGTCGATGCAGTCCACCACGTAGTCGAACTGGGAGATGTCTATCTTGTCGGCGAACTCGGGGAGGTAGAACATCTGGTACTTGTGCACGATGCAACGGCGGTTGATGTCGTGGATGCGCTCCTCGCACACATCTACCTTGTGCTTGCCCACGGTGCTGAGCGTGGCGATGACCTGTCGGTTCACGTTGGTGAGGCACACGCGGTCGTCGTCGATGAGGTCGATTTCGCCCAGGCCGCTGCGCACCAGGGCCTCCACTACATAGCCGCCCACGCCGCCCACGCCGAATACGGCTACACGGCTGCCCATCAAAGTGTCGATGGCAGGCTTGCCCATCAAAAGTTGTGTACGAGAAAACTGATTTTGCATATTGTCTCTTTTTCTGTTTCTTTCTTGTAATATCTTTCAAGATTTCCTGTAATCTTTATATAAGATTTCTTGTAATATCTTTTAAGATTTTCTTCTTCTCTTTTCTGGAAGTTTTTCCAAGCTGCAAAGTTACGACATTTTGCAGACAATTCAAAACGTTTGGCTTACAAATGTGGGGACTTTTATGCGAAAAACTTGATTTTTTGTATTTTTATAGTAAAAGAAAGTTAAATTCGGGGGGTAAAGGGGAAAAATTTGCTTTTTACAGAATATTGTTGTAATTTTGACAACGGATTTGCGGGCTTGGCATATTTTGCATATCGTCGCATATAGGTGGATGGTGTGAAATTTTATGCAAAGGGCTTGCATTTTCCAAGGGGATTTTATGCAGAGAAAAGTGTATTCCCCGTGGGGGACTTTATGCGGAGAAGAGTGTATTTCCCCATAGGTATAAGTAAAAAAGATGCGGCTGACAAAAAGAAACATGGATTGTCGATTAGGCTAGTCATCTTTAACAAATGAAGAAAAGAACTAAAAATGGAAAAGGAATTTGAAGACTATTGGAGTGCTCACAGCAAGAGATTGATGCAGAATGCTCCTCACGATTTACGACAGGAATACTTGGAATCCACGAGGTTGGACACGCCTATGGACTGGGCGTGCTACTTGGTGCCAGTGGCTACGGGCGTCCTGCTCCAGCCCACGCTGAAGCTGCGGAGCGAGGTGCTCTCGTGGGCTGTCATCCTGGTGGTGGTGGTGGTGATGTTTGCCGTGATGCAGATGTTGAAGCCCCTGCTGCAGAAAAAGAAGTCCACCATACAGGCTGCCGACCAAATCAAGCAGTATTATTACAATAGGTATAAGAAATATGGTATCGAGAAACTGGAGCCTTGGAAATAACAGGGCTCCAGTTTCTTTCGATGTTACCCAGAATGATATGCTAAATATTAATAAAAATGTAATTAAAATAGCCTACTACTAGAAAAATCAATTACCTTTGTACTGAACGCAATAAAAACAAAAGGTAATAACTAAAGATTAAAGATTATGGCAAAGATAAAAGTTGAAAATACAGAAATATCTGTCGTAAATGTTCAGAATGAGGATTATATATCCTTGACTGATATGGCTCATAGTCAAATGCAGGAGCATATTATTTTCAGATGGATGAGTCTCAAAAGCACGATAGAATATCTTGGCGAATGGGAAATGCTATACAATCCGAATTTTAATTGTACCGAATTCGATACAATTAAAAATGCAGCAGGAAGCAACAACTTTGTACTCTCTGTCAAGGCTTGGATTCAACGTACTGGAGCAATTGGCATTATGGCAAAAGCTGGCCGATATGGTGGCACCTACGCCCATCGTGACATTGCCTACCATTTTGGAATGTGGATTAGCCCTCGTTTTCAACTTCTATTGGTAAAAGAATATCAACGTCTCAAAGCCGATGAGCAGAAACAACTGGCATGGTCTGCTAAGCGTGAATTGTCAAAAATCAACTATCGCATCCATACTGATGCCATCAAAGCCAATCTCATCCCTTCTGAGGTGACTCGTGAGCAAGCTGCTATGAAATATGCCGATGAAGCCGATGTTCTTAACATGGCAATGTTCGGAATGACAGCAAGGCAATGGCGTGAGCAAAATCCAGAAAAGAAAGGCAACATTC
>CAVCRI010000156.1:0-7249 GCA_963604545.1 Lachnospiraceae bacterium
ATCGAGAAATCAATTGAGATTTTAATCAACTTTTAGACTTTACAGACTACTAGTTTATACACTGGGATATTCTCGATATTTACTCCTGCAAGAAGATTCAAGCAGTTGCGCCAAGCAGTAGAAACCATGGAGCAAAATGATGGATTCTATGAGGATTGGCAAGCTATCGGCAATGATTTTCATACTGTTATAAACTAGCCTGTTATACTATCATAAAGTCGCTCATCACATCATCTGAAATGTAGAGCCCCTGGTGGGTGAGCGACAGTTTGCCGTCGTGTACCTTCATTAGCCCTCGGCGGATATGCTTTTCCGCCTCTTGCATCATTTCGTTGGCTAGTTTAGAACCGAACTCCTGCTTCATCTTCTCTATGTCGATGCCGTCGGCTGTGCGCAGGGCGGTGGTGATGAGGTCGTTGTATCGGGTGGCGAGGTCGAGGATTTCGCATTCCGACGGCAGTTTGCCCTGCTGGATGGAAGAGATATAGCGATGGATGTCTTCCACATTCCAGCTTCGGGAAGCGGTGGGGAGCTTTCTCTTGTAAGAGTGGGCGGCAGCCCCCAGCCCGATGTAGGGTATTGCGTGCCAGTAGCTGCTGTTGTGGCGGGAGCGGTAGCCAGGGCGGGCAAAGTTGCTGATCTCATAGTGCTCGTAGCCCGCATGGGTGAGCATGGAGATGAGCGTCTCGTACATCTGACGGCTCGTCTCCTCGTCGATTTCCGTTATCTTCCCCTGTTCGAGCAGTCGGTAGAGGGTGGTCCCCTCCTCATACATCAGGCTGTAGGCAGAGATATGCTCCACGCCTAGGCGGATGGCCTCCGTGATGTCGCTCCGCCAATCGTCGAGCGTCTCGCCGGGGAATCCGAACATGAGGTCGATGCTGATGTTATGGATGCCGATGCCCCTCAGTCGCTCCACGGCAGCCCTAACCTCCGCGGCATTGTGGCGGCGATGCAGGAAGCGCAGTCGCTCGTCGCTGAAGGTCTGAGCACCCATGCTGATGCGGTTGACGGGCAGGTGCTGCAAGGTCTTGCAGAAATCCTCCGTCACATCATCGGGGTTGCATTCCATCGTGATTTCCATTCCCTCGAAGACATCTGGGGTGTTGAGTTCTTCACTTAAGACGTATTTCTTGATGCCACCGAACAGTCGCACGAGCTGTTCGCCCGAGAGTTGGCTAGGTGTGCCACCTCCCAGGTAAATAGTCTCAATCCTGTTGCCCTCCCCAATCTCGGATGCGATGGGGCGCAGCTCCATTTCCCTGCGGAGGGCATCCACGTAGTCGTCCCTCAGCTTGAGGGATGTGGTGCTGTAGAAGCCACAATAGATGCAGCGGCTCTCGCAGAAAGGGATATGTATGTATAGTCCTGCCATATTAACTCCTAACTTTTTAGCATGAAGCATTTAACTCCTAACTTCTAACTCCTAACTTCTAACTCCTAACTCTTAATATAATAAGGTGTAGGTAGGAAAAAGATGTTTAACAAGTTGCAAAATTACTAATATGTTTTAAAATACCGCAACTTTTTGCGCAAAATATTTGCAAATGTGCGAACTTTTCCGTAATTTTACCAACACGAAACGAGGAGGAAGCAACTCCTTCCGTTTTTGGAAACAAACTAGCAATTTTAAGTATAACCCTTAAAAATCTATAAGCGTCATGAGAGTATATCAGACTAATGAGATTAAGAACATTGCGCTGCTGGGCAGTGCGGGTAGCGGCAAGACTACACTTGCCGAGAGTATGTTATTCGAAGCAGGCGTCATCAAGCGTAGAGGCTCTGTAGAAGCGAAGAATACGGTGAGCGACTACTTCCCTGTAGAGTTGGAATATGGCTACTCGGTGTTCCCTACCGTCTTCCATGTGGAGTGGAACAACAAGAAGCTCAACATCATAGATTGCCCTGGTAGCGACGACTTCGTGGGTGGTGCCATCACATCGCTCAACGTTACCGACCAGGCAGTTATCCTTATCAACGGTCAGTATGGCCCAGAGGTGGGCACGCAGAACAACTTCCGATACACCGAGAAGCTGGGCAAGCCTGTCATCTTCCTCGTCAACCAGCTAGACTCCGACAAGTGCGACTTCGACAACATCATAGCCACGATGAAGGACATCTACGGCCCTAAGTGCGTGCAGATACAATACCCTATCCAGACAGGTTCTGGCTTCAATGCTCTCATAGACGTCTTATTGATGAAGAAATATTCCTGGAAGCCAGAGGGGGGAGCACCTATCATCGAGGACATACCAGAGGAGGAGATGGACAAGGCGATGGAATTGCACAAGGCTCTCGTAGAGGCTGCCGCCGAGAACGACGAGGGACTGATGGAGAAATTCTTCGAGAGCGAGAGCTTGACCGAGGACGAGCTGCGCGAGGGCATCCGCAAGGGACTCGTTACCCGCAGCATCTTCCCTGTGTTCTGCGTTTGCGCAGGCAAGTCGATGGGCGTACACCGACTGATGGAGTTCCTGGGCAACGTGGTGCCTTTCGTAAGCGAGATGCCTAAGATTCACAATACCCGTGGCGAGGAAATCACGCCAGACAGCAACGGTCCTGAGAGCGTTTACTTCTTCAAGACTGGCATGGAGCCCCATATCGGAGAGGTAAGCTACTTCAAGGTGATGAGCGGCTCCATCAAGAGCGGCGACGACCTCACCAATGCCGACCGTGGCTCCAAGGAGCGCATCGGACAGATCTATGCTTGCGCTGGTGCCAACCGTGTGCCTGTTGACCAGCTGAACGCTGGCGACATCGGCTGTACCGTGAAGATGAAGGATGTGAAGACTGGCAATACCTTGAACGGCAAGGGCGCTGAGTGGCGCTTCGACTTCATCAAGTATCCTAACCCTAAGTACTCACGTGCCATCAAGGCAGTGAATGCCCAGGACACAGAGAAGCTGATGGCAGCCCTGCTGAAGATGCGTCAGGAAGACCCTACATGGATCGTGGACCAGAGCAAGGAGTTGCGCCAGGTTATCGTTCGAGGACAGGGTGAGTTCCACCTCCGTACCTTGAAGTGGAGACTGGAGAACAACGAGAAACTCAACGTGGTGTTCGAGGAGCCACGCATCCCATATCGTGAGACCATCACAAAGAAGGCTCGCGCTGAGTATCGCCACAAGAAACAGAGTGGTGGTGCCGGACAGTTTGGTGAGGTGCATCTCATCGTGGAGCCATACGCAGAGGGTATGCCAGACCCTACATCGTTCAACTTCAACGGCCAGGAGTTCAAGATGAACATCAAGAGCCGTGAGGAGGTAGACCTGGAGTGGGGTGGCAAGCTGGTATTCCTCAACTCTGTGGTGGGTGGAGCCATCGACGCCCGATTCATGCCCGCCATCCTGAAGGGTATCATGGACTGCATGGAGCACGGACCTCTTACAGGCAGCTATGCCCGCGACGTGCGTGTCATCGTATATGATGGCAAGATGCACCCGGTAGATAGCAACGAGCTCTCATTCATGCTCGCCGCCCGCCATGCCTTCAGCGATGCCTTCAAGCAGGCTGGCCCTAAGATTCTGGAGCCTATCTACGACTTGGAGGTATACGTGCCTGCCGACTTCATGGGCGACGTGATGAGCGACCTGCAGGGTCGCCGTGCCCTCATCATGGGCATGGACAGCGAGGCTGGCTACCAGAAGCTGAGTGCCAAGATTCCTCTCAAGGAACTCTCCAACTACTCCATCTCGCTCAGTTCGCTGACCGGTGGTCGAGCATCCTTCACCACCAAGTTCGCCAGCTACGAGCTTGTGCCTAGTGACATCCAGGGCAAGCTGATAGCCGAGCACGAGGCTGAGCTGGCTAAGGAAGCAGAATAAAATCTCTCTCTTATATAAGTTTTAAAATTTTTAAATTTTATGTTGATATGACCAGTAATGGGGGAACTTGCGTGGGAATGTGGGTTCCCCTCTCTTTTATCCGAAAGCTGTATCTTTACTTTTGTATGCGGAATTAAAAGAGCGGATGTGTGTTAAATCAATGAAATATCCATCAAATAATTAACGATTTTATGTTAACTATTTAAGAAAATGCTTATCTTTGCCCCCATGAAAAAGAAAACGATTTGGACCATAGCCATTATCATGGGCTTTTCGTTCCTCGCGCTGCTATTCTTGCAGCTCAGCTACATCCAGGAGATGGTGGAGATGAAGAAGGAACAGTTTGACGAGTCGGTCAACAGAGCCCTATACCAGGCTTCAAGAAACTTGGAGCTCAACGAGACCTTGCGCTATCTCGAAAAGGATGTCAACGAGACGGAGCGCAAGGCCAACAAGAAAGACTCTGTGGGCACCCGCAGTGGGCAGCCCGACGGAACCAACCAGCAGTCTCACCAGTATTCGGTGGTGGGGAAGGATGGTACGGTCTACTCCTCGTTTGAGCTGAAGACCATCGCCATCCATCCGGGCAACATGCCAAAGGCGATGATATTGCGTAGCGACAAGAACTCGCTGAGCGAGACCCAGAAATCCCTCCAGGAGATCGTGAAGAATCGCTATGTCTACCAGAAGGCATTGCTCGACGAGGTGGTCTACTCCATCCTCTACTCGGCGTCAGACAAGCCGCTGAAGGAGCGCATCAACTTCAAGCAGCTCGACCAAGACCTGAAGGCAGAGATGATGAACAACGGCATCAACATCCCTTACCACTTCACGGTGGAGACACAGGATGGGAGAGAGGTATACCGCTGTCCAGACTATAGCGACGAGGGCGAGGAGTACAGCTACTCGCAGGTGCTCTTCCGCAACGACCCGCAGTCTAAGATGGGCGTGGTGAAGATACACTTCCCCGACATGAACAGCTATATCTTCTCCAGCGTGCGCTTCATGATACCGAGCATCATCTTCACCCTGGTGCTGCTCGTCACCTTCATCTTCACCATCGTGGTCATCTTCCGACAGAAGAGGTACACCGAGATAAAGAATGACTTCATCAACAACATGACCCACGAGCTGAAGACGCCTATCGCCAGCATCAGCTTGGCGGCACAGATGCTCAACGACCCTTCGGTCAAGAAGAGCGAGCAGATGATGGCGCACCTGGGCGGAGTCATCAACGACGAGTCGAAGCGCTTGCGCTTCCTGGTGGAGAAAGTGTTGCAGATGAGCATGTTCGACCGCAAGAAGGCAGTCTTCAAGAAGAAAGAGCTCGACCTCAACGAGATGGTCGAGAACGTAGCCCACTCATTCTCCCTCCGTGTGGAGCACACGGGCGGAAAGGTCTATACAGACATCGAGGCGGTAGACAGCAGCATCTATGTGGACGAGGTGCATTTCCAGAACGTAATCTTCAACCTGATGGACAACGCCGTGAAATATCGCAAGCCAGACGAGCCGCTCAACGTGACGCTCAAGACCTGGAACGACGAGCAGCACCTCTACCTCAGCATCACCGACACCGGACTGGGCATGAAGAAGGAGAACCTGAAGAAAATCTTCGACAAGTTCTATCGAGTGCACACGGGCAATGTACACGACGTGAAGGGATTCGGCCTCGGATTGGCGTATGTCAAGAAGGTGGTAGACCTGCATGACGGCGAAATCAAGGTTGACAGCGAGCTGGGCAAGGGCACGACCTTTACCATCAAGCTGCCAGTGATACACGACTAGGGAATTAAGAATTAAGAATTAATAATTAAGAATTAAGAATTATAATAACAAGAATATTAACAATAAAAACGATAAAGATATGGAAGAGACAATTAAGATCTTGCTTTGCGAGGATGACGAGAACTTGGGTATGTTGCTTCGCGAATATTTGCAGGCAAAGAATTACAACACAACCTTGTGCCCAGACGGAGAAGCTGGCTTCAAGGAGTTTGCCAAGAACAAGTATGACATCGCCGTGCTCGACGTGATGATGCCAAAGAAGGACGGCTTCACCTTGGCAAGCGAAATCCGCCAGCAGAATCCAGACATGCCAATCGTGTTCTTGACAGCCAAGACCTTGAAGGAGGACATCTTGGAAGGCTTCAAGATTGGTGCCGACGATTATATCACCAAGCCATTCTCCATGGAGGAGTTGGTGTTCCGTGTGGAGGCTATCCTTCGCCGTGTGCGTGGCAAGAAGAGCAAGGAGTCTACCTTGTATCACATCGGCCGCTTCACCTTTGATACTCAGAAGCAGTTGCTCACCATCGATGACAAGCAGACCAAGCTCACCACCAAGGAGAACGAGCTCTTGGCATTGCTCTGCGCTCATGCCAACGAGATTCTTCAGCGTGATTTCGCATTGAAGACCATCTGGATAGATGACAACTATTTCAATGCCCGTTCCATGGATGTGTACATCACCAAGTTGCGCAAGCACTTGAAGGATGATTCTCAGATTGAGATTATCAACATTCATGGCAAGGGATACAAGCTCATCGTCCCTAACCAGGATTAATGGTGGAAAGTCCACATGTCGGGAATAGCCTGAAAATATGGCGACCTGTACGGTTGAAATTGCCTATACGCCCTGAAAGGGCAGAAGCACTTAGCCCAGGGCAAGCGAAGCGACACCCTGGGGGTGATGTTAGGTGGTTTATGTCGCCCTGTAAGGGCAAAAGCATAAACCATAAGCAACTTAATAGATACGCTTTTGCCCTTACAGGGCGTTAGAAGCATCTCTTCTTACCCAGGGTGTCGCTTCGCTTGCCCTGGGCTAGGTGCTTTTGGGCTTTCAGCCCGCCTCAACCGTACAGTTGGAAATATGGAATAGCCTGAGAATGTGGAATAAGGAATAGAATTGAACCTGAAATAAGAAGAAGGGGTAAGTCTTTGGTAGACTTACCCCTTCTTGAGTGAATAGACAAAACCTGCGATGCCTGCCAGTATGAAAAACAGTCCGGCTAAGAGCATGATGTTGCCCTTTACGGAAAATACAAAGCTGGCAGCCAGCAACACTACCCCCAGCACGATAAATGCCATGCCCATCGAAGGGAGGGCACGGAGCGAATTCTTTAGTTTCTCAGTCTTCTTCATCTTCTGTTTATTTTATGTTTCTATTTCTGTAATTATGTTAAAATAAAGCCTCTCAATTCCCAAATAATGAGAAAAGAACAGATATTTTCTGCAAAAGTACAAAAAATATTTGGTTATTTCAAGAAAAAGTGGTAATTTTGCACCGCAATTCGTGAAAGGGTGTGTTTTCGCACACAATTAAGCGGAAAGCAAGAGAATTTTAATATTAATATTTAATCATTATTAGAGTAGTATGAATCAATACGAAACCGTTTTCATTTTGACTCCCGTTTTGTCTGATG
>CAVCRI010000157.1:0-7247 GCA_963604545.1 Lachnospiraceae bacterium
CAGATACCTTTCAAATATTTCCATCAAGTCTCCATCAGCATTATTGAAATCCACCAAGATATAAGACTTATACTCTTTCTTGGCAAATTCCTCAACAATGTAACTCTTACCTATTCGGCGAGCTCCATCTATCATCAAGGCTGACTTACCTTGTGCATCCTGCTTCCATCGCAGCATTTCATCGTATATTTTTCTCTTCATAATCACAGAATATCACGTTTTGATAAGCTTTTTCCAACCAAATTCTCACGTTTTGATTGCTTTTACAGACCATCAGCATCACGTTTTGATGAGATAATCTATACCGAATTCTCACGTTTTGACGATTTTACGTGCTGCAAAGATACAAAAAAAGCCTTAGGTTGTTGTACCTAAGGCTTCTTTTTAGTGAAGATTAACAAGCAAACTACAATGCCAACTTGTGAATCTTTACGTTCTTAAACTCTGCCTTGCCACCCTTGGTATAGAACTTGACATTCTCGTAAGCCTCAACAGGGAAGACGAGATTGGTCATGGCGATGCGACCGCCATCCACGAAGAGCTCTACCGATGACTTATCCACGAAGATGTCAACATGGTAGCTCTTCTTGCCATCCTCACAAAGGCACAATGGAGCCCAAGTGGCAAGGGCGAAATCGTTCTTATAGTTGATGGAGTTGACCATGCGGGCAGGCAACTTAGCCTGAGCCTCACGCTGCTTATCCCATGCCAACTCGATGTCGTGAGGTACTGACTTCTTACCGAAATCAGTCAAACCACTCTCCGTTCTATCGGTTACGATGCGACCTTTCTTCATATCAAGGTAGATGAGGGTACGCTCACGCTTGTTGTTTGAAATCTCGATACCTGCGATACCGTTGGCATCAGGAGTGATGTCTGCCTCTATCTCGAAGGCACCATCCATCTGGGCGGCAGCACCTTTAATCATCTTGTTACCATCCACGGTCTCATCGCCCAAGTCGTGGCTCACCTTTCTCAAAGCAAGAACCTCTGGAGCAGGACCTTCCTGAATATAATACTTGCCATCTTTCTCGAAGAGTTTCAACTCTCTTGGCAAACCGTTGGCACCACGATTCTGCTTAAACGGAGTGAGGTTGGCATACTGCCAGTTGCTCATCCAAGTCATCGCCAGCACTCTATCGCCTGTATTGGAGAAGGTGACGGTGGCATAATGGTCCTTGCCATAGTCGAGCCACTTGGCATCCTGGGCGTCGGCGCAAGTGAAGTTCTTGCCATCGAAATCGCCCACGAAATACTCGGTGGCACTACCACCAAAGAGACAACCAGGGTTGATGTTCATAATCATCACCCACTTCATGTTCTTCTTATCGCCATTCACTGGCAACTGGAAGAAGTCTGGGCACTCATACTGGCATGGCTGTTGTCCCATTCCCTTGCCGAAGGCACTCACGTAATCCCATTTCTTCAGATTCTTAGACTTATAGAAGCGTGTCTCCTTATCGGCTGAAACAATCATATACCAGCACTTGCCCTTCTCATACCAGAAGACCTTAGGGTCGCGGAAGTCCTTCAAGCCATCGAATGGAGTCAACACTGGGTTGCCCTCATACTTGGTAAAGGTTCTTCCATTGTCGGTGCTGTAAGCCATGCACTGCACTTCGTCGTGGTTCACGCTGTTGTTGGTATAGATGGCGATGATGGCATCCTTGCCATAACCAGCGGTATTGCGCTTATCGACAACGGAACTTCCAGAGAAGATATGTCCCACAGGGTCACGGGCGATGGCTGGGTCGAGGTGTTCCCAATGCAAGAGGTCCTTGCTCACGGCATGTCCCCAGTGCATATTGCCCCACTTGCTGCCGTAAGGGTTATACTGGAAATAGAGGTGATACTCGCCATCCTTATAGACCATTCCGTTAGGGTCGTTCATCCAACCATAAAGTGGGGTGAAGTGATAAGAAGGACGATAATAATCGGTGTTGGTGGTATCGAAGGTATCGCTCAGCTTCATCAAGTTCAGAGCCAACGAACCTTTCTTCAAGCCAAGAATCTTCACTGTGGCAACCTTGTCATTAGCAGACTTTTCCACCTTATTATATATAGCAGGTTTGAGAGCGAATGGCACATAATAATCGGCACCATTCTGAGCCAAGCGAACATCCATCCAAGTATCGTCCTTGGAACCTGTATCAAGGAGCACCTGAGCCTCATCCTTCTCTTCCTGAATAGGCAGGAGAAGGTATTTGGTTGGATTCTCCACCTTGATAATGGTAGTATCACCCTTGTGTTCGATGTTCATTTTCTGAGCGTTTACAGAAGTGGAAGCGGCCGCCATCATCATGAGGCAAGCAGCCTTGGTAACCATAGAGTAGGTATTCATAATCTTGTACGTTTTAAAATTGTTAGCGTTATTGTTTTGATTTCTGCCGCAAAATTACGGAAAAGCCGATAAACAAAGGATAAAGTATGTTTCATCGGATACAAAAAATCGTTCATGCAACATATTTCAGATTACATGAACGATTATTATTTATGCTTTCTTCTGCGTGTTCGGCAAGAAGCCTGCGATGATACCGAATAGCGGCAGGAAGGCACTTACCTGGAAGATAAACTCGATACTGGTCTTGTCGGCTAGCCATCCGAAGAAGGCTGAGCCTAGCCCTCCCAATCCAAACATCAACCCGAAGAAGATACCGGCTATCATTCCCACCTTGTCGGGCATCAAATCCGTCGCATACACCACGATGGATGAGAATGCCGAGGCGATGATGAAACCAGAAAGGAAAGTGCAGACCATTGTCCAAAAGAGATTGGCGAAGGGCATGGCTATCGCAAAAGGTGCCGCTCCAAGGATGGAGAACCAGATGACATACTTGCGGCCAAACCTGTCTCCCAACATTCCTCCTATCACCGTGCCCAAGGCAAAAGCTGCTAGGAAGACGAAGAGGCAAATCTGAGAAGTCTGTACCGAGACACCAAACTTATCTATCAAGAAGAAAGTAAAGTAGCTGGTGATGCAAGCCGTATAAAAATACTTCGAGAAAACCAGCAAGATGAGGATCAGCAAGGCTCCATATTTCGCTCTTTTCGATATATGGTTATTGAGCAAAGGTTGCTTCTGTGGATGCTTCACCACGTATGCCAACCTAGCCTGATACCAAGCCCCCAGCCTCACCATAATAATGGCTGCCAGCAAAGCAGCCAAAGCAAACCAAGAGATGGCATGCTGTCCGAAAGGCAAGATGATGATGGCCGCCAACAATGGTCCTACAGCCGAACCGCCATTGCCTCCCACCTGAAAGATGGATTGTGCCAAACTCTTCTTTCCACCTGACGCCAACTGTGCCACTCTCGAAGCCGTAGGATGAAACACCGACGAACCCAATCCGATGACACTAACCGCCAAGATAATGAGCAGAAAGTTCTCGGCGAAGGCAAGCATCAGCAAGCCCACCAAGGTAAAGCACATACCCACCGACAAGGCGTATGGGCGTGGATGCTTATCAGCATAAAGCCCTGTAAAAGGTTGCAGGATGGAGGATGTCATCTGAAACACCAAGGTGATAATACCTATCTGCGCAAACGAAAAGTTGAACTGATCCTTGATAATCGGATAGATGGACGGGATGATAGACTGAATCATATCGTTCAGAAAATGCGAGATGCTACAAATGATGAGCATCGAATAGACCGTCCCCTCCACCATCGTTGGGTTTCCCTTTATCTTACTACCTATTGACTTAATATTCATTCTTTCTCTATTTCTTTATCTTCTTTGTTGTTTTCTTTATATTCTTCTACAAAAGTTTCGGTTCGTTCAATTACTTGTTTATAAAGAAGGTCATAAAACACCCTCTAGTTGAAGCAACATTCTTTTGGCGTCGAGTCCTCCACCATACCCTGTTAGCGAATGATCACTGCCTATGACCCGATGGCAAGGCGCAAGGATGGAAATGGCATTGGCACCATTGGCATTAGCCACGGCACGAACAGCCTTCGGCATGCCCAACCGTTGCGCCATTTCCCCATAAGAGACAGTTTCTCCATAAGAAATCTTCAGCAGTTCATTCCATACCGCTTTCTGAAAATCTGTACCCACGAACAGCAATGGAATATCAAACTCTCTTCGTTTCCCAGCAAAGAACTCATCCAGTTCCTTACTAGTCTTTTCGATGATTTCAGATGTTCCATCCTCAAACTCAGCCTTCAACTCTCGTTTCAGTCGCCTATCCACATGGTCACGATGCTTCTCCACTTGCCAATCGCACATACAGAGCTTTCCGTCAAACGAGCCGAGCAGCAGCGTTCCACAAGGCGAGTCGTAACATTTTGTTATGATGATGTTCTTTCTATTCATTTATTAATTGTTTTCACTATCTAGTCAGACTAATTGAGATGTAAAAGTACAAAAAACTTAGATATATAAGCGACTTTCTAGGCTTTTATTACATTATTTTAACTTCGCTATTTCCCTACAGATGTGTTAAATTGCTTGAACGAAACAGAGAAAAAGGCATAATGGCATCAGTTTCAAGAAAAAACACATTACCTTTGCATCAAAATAATTAGAATAAATAACATAGAAGAATATGGAACAATTCAAGGAAATGCGCCGCAAGCGCCAACAACTTTCAGAGGAGGAAGCCATCAAGCTTCTGCAACAAGCTACATCGGGCGTTCTCTCGCTCGTGGATGAAGACGGCTATCCATACGGAGTGCCTCTCAGCTATGTATATCACGACAACAAACTGTATTTCCACTCTGCCCTCAGCGGTCACAAGGTAGATGCCATCCGCCATTCCGACAAGGCATCGTTCTGCATCATCTGCCAAGACGAAGTTCACCCAGAGACTTTCACCACCCATTTCCGCAGCGTCATTTGCTTCGGAAGAGTACGCATCATAGAAGATGAGACGGAAAAGTTCAATACCATTCACATGTTGGGCAAACGATACAACCCTAACGAGGAGGAACTGGCTGAAGAAATCAACTCTGGCATCCATCGTATGATGATGATAGAGTTCTCCATCGAACACATGACTGGCAAAGAGGCAAAAGAGCTGGTGAAGGAAAGAAAGAGCGACAAGTGAAAAACAGTACTGAATGATTGATACAAGACTAAGGGCTTTCAGAAGTGTGGCAACCCAACTCAGCTTCACCAAGGCTGCCAACGAGTTGTTTATCAGCCAACCGGCAATTACCAAACATATACAGGAGTTGGAAAAGGAATATGGGGTGCGATTGTTTGACAGAATAGGCAATCGCATCCAACTTACCCGTGCTGGTCAGCTTCTCCTCGACCATGCCTGCAAAATCATCGATGCCTATCACAACCTTGACTTCGACATGAAGAAGTTGAGCCAGAAGTCAGAAGGCGAGCTTCGTATCGGTGCTAGCACTACCATTTCGCAATATGTCCTACCAGAGATGATAGCGAGATTCAGAAGCCAATACCCAGACATCCGTCTCACCCTTTTGAGCGGCAACTCGCACGAGATAGAGGATGCCCTAGAATCGGGGCGCATCGACTTAGGCATGATAGAAGGCATCAAAAGGCAACAGCAATTCAAATATACCCCTTTTATGGACGATGAGCTCGTGGCAATGGTACGTTCCGAAAACCCTTTGGCTGAGAATGACGAAATATCGCTCGATGAACTGCGACAAACGCCAATGGTATTGAGAGAACTGGGTTCTGGCACACTGGACGTGATAGAAAATGCCCTTCATGCACATGGCATCGCCCTTTCAGACTTGAATATCGAGATGAACTTTGGTACTACGGAGGGCATCAAGCACTTTGTGGAACATTCCGACAGCATGGGTATCATCAGCATCAGAGCCATCTACCAGGAAGTTTACGACAACAAGTTCAAGGTCTTGGATATAGAGAACTGCAAGATTCTGCGCAAGTTTTGCTTCGTGGAAAAGAGAGGGGCAACGGCAGGGATTGCCAAGATATTCAAGTCTTTCATAACCAAAGGTTATAGCGAATAGTTATTCTGTATATACAACATCTCATATTTTTATCTACCTTTGCACCCAACAAATTATCAGTAAAAAATAAAAATATGAGATTATCAGAACAAAGGAGCAGTATGCTGCATGGTGTGCTGCTTATCACGCTTTTCGCCTGTGCTGCCTTCTACATCGGCGAAATGGATTGGGTGAAGGCGTTGTCATTGAGCCCTATGGTTGTGGGCATCATCATCGGCATGCTTTATGCCAACAGTCTGCGCAACAACCTGCCCGACACATGGGTTCCTGGCATTAAATTCTGTTCCAAGCGCATTCTTCGCACAGGTATCATTCTCTATGGTTTCAAGCTAACCTTCCAGGATGTGATGCAGGTGGGGGTGTCTGCCATCCTCATGGATGCCATCATCGTTTGCGGAACTATCGGCTTGGGAGTCTTCATCGGCAAACTGCTGAAGATAGACCGCAGCATCGCCTTGCTTACTTCTTGCGGTAGTGCCATCTGTGGTGCAGCGGCTGTATTGGGGGTGGATGGTGCCATTCGTCCCAAGCCTTACAAGACAGCGGTGGCTGTGGCAACGGTGGTCATCTTCGGAACGCTGTCCATGTTTCTCTATCCCATCCTTTATCGTGCGGGCATCTTCGATTTGTCGCCTGAGATGATGGGACTCTTCACTGGAGCTACGGTTCATGAGGTAGCACATGTGGTGGGAGCCGCCAATGCCATGGGAACAGAAGTGAGCAACACGGCAATCATCGTCAAAATGATACGTGTGATGATGCTGGTGCCTGTCTTGTTGGTCATCGCTTGGACAGTGGCAAGAAACTTGAGCAAAGCCAATTCTACCGATACAAGCAATGCCCCAAAGGAAAAGGCTAGGATTACCATTCCTTGGTTTGCCATTTTCTTTTTGGTTGTCATCGGCTTCAATTCTCTCGGTCTGTTGCCTGAGAATATGGTGACTTGGATAAACCAGCTAGACACCTTTCTCTTAACCATGGCGATGGCTGCACTTGGTGCAGAAACCAGCATCGACAAGTTTAAGAAAGCAGGATTCAAACCATTTCTCCTAGCCGCCCTCCTTTATTGTTGGCTCATCGGTGGAGGCTATTGTCTAGTCAAGTTCGTTATGCCTTATCTATCATAACAGTCCAAACTTCTTGTTGCAGATTTCATGATTCTTTTCTAAACTCGCTCGGCATCATCCCTGTCAATCGCTTGAAGAACTTCACGAAATAAGAAGGGTCTTCAAAACCCAGCTCATAGCCAATCTCCTTGATGTTGAGCGAAGTATGCTGCAACTGTCGCT
>CAVCRI010000158.1:0-7094 GCA_963604545.1 Lachnospiraceae bacterium
GTCTTTCCACTTGCCGTAGGACCTAATATGGTTATCATCGAATGTTTCATGCGGCAAAGATACAGCAAAAAAAGGAAAAAACAAAATATTTTATAAAAAAAATGCCGCTCAGCGCAAAAGCGCCGAGCGGCAATATCTTAATCGTTAAGAGGCAACGAATTAACCGTTGTGCTTCTTCATGATCTTGATCAACTCAACAACCTTGTGAGAGTAACCAATCTCATTGTCATACCAAGAAACAACCTTAACGAAGTTGTCTGTCAAATATACACCTGCGTTAGCGTCGAAGATAGAAGTCAAAGCGCAACCCAAGAAGTCAGAAGAAACAACTGCATCCTCTGTGTAACCGAGTACACCCTTCAACTCACCCTCAGAAGCAGCCTTCATTGCAGCGCAGATAGCCTCCTTAGAAGCTGGCTTCTTCAAGTTAACTGTCAAGTCAACAACAGATACGTCCAAAGTAGGAACACGCATAGAGATACCTGTCAACTTACCGTTCAACTCAGGGATAACCTTACCTACAGCCTTAGCAGCACCTGTAGAAGAAGGGATGATGTTGCCAGCAGCAGCACGACCACCGCGCCAGTCCTTCATAGATGGACCGTCAACAGTCTTCTGTGTAGCAGTTGTAGAGTGAACAGTTGTCATCAAACCAGTCTCGATACCGAAGTTATCGTTCAACACCTTAGCGATAGGAGCCAAGCAGTTTGTTGTACAAGAAGCGTTAGAAACGATCTTCTGACCATTGTACTTGTCAGTGTTTACACCGCAAACGAACATATCAGCCTGGTTACCGTTAGCGTCAGCCTTAGAAGGAGCTGAAAGTACAACGTACTTAGCACCAGCCTTCAAGTGCTTCTCAGCCTTGTCGTAAGCGAGGAAGAGACCTGTAGACTCAACTACGTACTCAGCACCTACCTCATCCCACTTCAAGTTCTCTGGGTCACGCTCAGCTGTAACACGGATGTGGTTACCGTTTACGATCAACTCGCTCTTCTCAACGTCAGCCTCGATAGTACCGTCGAACTGACCGTGCATTGTATCATACTTCAACATGTAAGCCATGTAATCAACTGGGCACAAGTCATTGATAGCTACTACCTGTACTTCCTTTGCGTTCTCAGCCTCAACTGTAGAACGGAATACGAAACGACCGATACGGCCAAATCCGTTAATACCAATCTTAATCATTGTTCTTAATATTTAAATTAATGGTTTAAAAATATTACCTATTTTAAAGCCTTCAAGCGAAACTAGAGTGCTGAAACATTCAAAAAGTGACGCTTTCAAGCATTTTTTCTTCTTTTCGAGCGCAAAGTTACTAAAAATTTTCTATATTTGCAATCGAATTGAGTATTAAATAATATAAAAAAGGCTGGCAGAGGTTTAATATGAGGGCAAAAAACTTGCTTAACATGCAAGACTGATAACTCTATGTGGCAAAATGCAAGGGTTATTTTTAGCACTTCTACCCAAGCCTCCTATATATAATAAGGTATAACTTTTAATCATTAATTATAAACTAGTAGCTCAACTATCATTAATAATGTCATAAGAGTTTAAGTTTTTAATTGTTTTTTCTGCCGCAAAAGTAGCAGTTATCGCTCAATATGACATTCGTTTTTCTGTAATTGGCTTTCGAAAAAACGCAAAAATGCTTTATTATCAACAAAATAGCGTTTTCGCATCAAACATTTAAGATTTCCTCACATCTATCTGCAGCTTCTTGTCGATGCGTCACACAGACAACCGTTCGATGGGGATATTCCGCAAACATTCTTGTGAAAAGTTCTTTCTCTGTTTTGGCATCCAATGCCGAACTGACCTCATCCAATAGCATAATACTTCCTTCACGCAATAAGCCACGAGCTATGGCAATACGTTGTGCCTGTCCTTCACTCAGTCGGGTGGCATGTTCACCTATAAGTGTGTCAAGTCCTTGAGGAAGATGAAAAACAAAATCTGCCATCGCTGCATGAAGCGCACGTTGCATCTCCCCCTCCGTAGCATCCGCCTTAGCTAAAAGCAGATTGTCACGAATCGAACCGCTCATCAAGGTATTGCCCTGGGTAATATAAACAATATAGCGTCGCATGGCTGTACCTACGATTTGGTTGTCTTTGTCATCATACAAGGAAACACATCCAGCCTGAGGAGCCAAGACACCACTGATAAGTCGAAGAATGGTGGTCTTTCCTCTACCTGTTTCCCCCAACAAAGCCGTTGAGGTGCCTGGCCGAAAATCATGACTGAATGCAGTCAGGATATTTTCTCTGGCATCTGGATAATGGTAACAAACATCTTTCATTCTTATTCCCAAAGGCATCTGCTGAACTATAGGATTCTCTTGCAGTACAGTTTTTTCCTGTTCCATTTCTTCTATTTCCATGAGTCGATCCACACTTGCCGCCGAATGAATCACCTGCGGAATCATCCCCAAGAGGGTCATGATAGGGCTTTGAATCTGATTCACCAATTGCAAGAAGGCCGTCATCACACCAAAAGTTATCAGGCCATCTCTCAACTGAATGGCACCATATACAAATGCGCCAAAATAACCAAAGCTCAACGTCACCGACAACAACAGACGAGAAATCAGCGTGAATCGGACACGGCGTGAAATGAGTTTTTGTAGTATCGCTTGCATAACAGCCACCCTATCAGCCATCAGCCCTTCGCTTTGCAAAGACTTAACGGTCAATTCATGTTCCACCGTCTCTTGAATCAACATTTGGATTCTACTCTCTTCCTTACGGATGTCAAGAGTCATCTGCTTCAACTTATGCGACAAATATTTGGCACTCACCACAACTACCGGAGTAATCAGTACCAAACTCCAAGCCAATACTGCATCCACAGAGTGCATAAACCAAAAGGCTCCTACCAATTGTACTATCGTTACCACCATGCCAGGCAACACACTTGTGGTGACCGTCACCACTGCAGCCACATCTTGTTCCAGGCGTTGGCTCACATCTCCCGAATGCAGCATTTTGGCATCGGCATACATTTTCCGACCCAATACCAAAGAGAACAGTCGTTGACGAATCGCATTCTTGCCCATCACCTCTGTCATATTAGAAAGGTAATAGACCGTTTGGCGCAAAGCTATCAACAGACCAATGACAGAAAAAAGCACAATGGTTTCCTTGACAATATCACCTTTCCATATCACCTCATCAATGAAACGGCGACATAGCCACACCAGCAACAGACCGAAACCTACCTGAGCAAGTCCCGCTACAATACGTATCAGAATCTGTGTTCTGATACCTTTCATCTGCGACAAGTACCACTGTGCATATTTTCTCATTCCGTCAATCCCTCTTTAGTCCATGCTTCTATGATAGCCTGACAATCAGCCTCAGCTTGTTCCCTATCCACATCAAACTCCTCACAAAGAGCGGTTGCCAAACTTGCTGCAGTAAAATCGCCTTGCTTTTCTGCCGTATTCCACAAGAAAGCTGCCGTTTCATTCAGGCTTACGAGTTTACTGAAGTCTATCGCCTTCAATCCTTCAGCCGTCACAATATTCTCGCCACAAACTTGGCGCAACTTAAAATCATTCTTTAGTTTCATGTCATTTATCTTTCATTAAAAATAATATCTTTACGAATTTGAGAAGCACTCGGCGCAGAGGTTTCAAAGCCATCCATAGCTTCCATCTTTTCATAGCAACAGGAGAAGTTAAACTACGTTTTCTTCCCTGCTTATCTATCACATACAAACCTTGCGCTATCACATTCGCCTTAGTGCAATGTTCTTGAAAGCCCAAGTTACCATCGCCTTCCAGCACCACGCAGTCTCCGTCTATCCGTACCACACGATGAACCACATAATAGCCTTCGTCCACTTTTGCCATCACTACATCACCTTTGTGCAATTCATCTTTCAAGGGATAAAACTCCACCTTATCCCTATCACCCACTATAAACGGGAGCATACTCCTTCCACTAACCGGAAGGATAACCGATTTTCCTTCTGCAATAAAGCGCTGCAACTCAGCAATCATCACCTCTGATTGTACTTTCATCCCTCACTCCTTATTCTTTTGGATTTGCAACCATTTGCCAACAAACCTTAGCTGCCTCATCATCAGGCAAACAATCAAGCATGAAAACAGGACAAGCCTTCAATACTGCCTCAACCGAAGCATGAAGTCCATCAGCAATCGTCTTTTCCCATCGTTTGCCCGATATGGATTCCGTGATTGCCACATAAGCATCTATCACTGAAGCCTTCCGGATTTTATTTTCAGGATACTGTCGCAACTTCACAATCGCCCCCACAGGGTATTGCGCATTCTTATAACAAGGTGTCTTCCCACTCCAAGGAGAACCATAAACAACAGGAGTTCCATCCTCGCCGATTCTCACCACCGGATTATCATCGTTCAACAAATGACACCCCTCTATATTTTTGAGCCATAATCGAGAATGCGTACTTTTTCCAGTTCCACTCACACCCAAGAACATATAGCCTTTTCCTTGCCACACCACGGTGGAAGAATGGAATAGCAAAGTGGAAAGATGAGCCGTAGAAAAAGCAAAGAGCAACATCAAGGAGTTATCGATGGCATGTTGCAGACGTGTCATTCTTGTTTTCAGAACCGCTTGGTGGTAATCAGAAGAACTGACCAATATGGCTTGTTCCCTACCCCATTTGTAAACGATCACCTTATCGCCCGAATCCAAGCATCCACTGATGATAACCTGTCCTTCTTCCTCTTGCCGAGTCTCTTCCGCAAAAGAAGCAGGGATTTCGATTTCATCCAATACTTGTACATCCAAGCTAAACAAATCCGAGCCCTTCTCTATTTCAAAAGGACGATACGCCGCCATCAAGGTTTCATGTTTTTCCGTAACAGACGTCTCCAGATTTACCGAAAAGACATGCCCTGCCACCTGATATATTTTCTTCATCCGTTATTATCTTTTTATAGAAGGTAACACATAGTTTATCCACATCCGCCAGAAGAAATGATATGTGCGGAAGAATGGTTCACACAAAGCCTCTTCTGGATAGTATTTCACGAAATGACATACACGCCAAGTCTTCAAAAAGAACTTCTTCGGTTTCGGCTGTTTGGTCAAGTCAGCATATTTAGCATCATATCTTCCAAAGTTTCCTCCATTCAGTATTTCTCGCAATAAGATTTCACCTCGTTTCTTGTCCATGTGAACAGGCATATCCGTCTCTTTCAATCCAAACACTTCATGAAGCACATACATCACAGCCCTTGCAAACTTCCACAGTCCAAGATGTTTCAAATCTCTTTCCAAGGTTGTTTTTTCAGCATGGCTCTGCGTTACCACATAGTAATAGTCACAAAGCTGGCGGAGTCCGAGCCCTTCATCAAAGAAGTGGTGTTGCATGTGGGAGAGTTGATAAACCAAGTTGAAAGCCTGTGTCGGAACAGCGATACTTCCTACTCCATCAGGCAAATCCACCACATGTTCGAATTGACTTTCCGCATGCTCACGAAACCATTTTTGCAAGCGGTGATTGTATATCGGATTGTTCATCAAGTTGGGTATGAAGTGCAATTCCAATGATACTCCATCCATCTGTGTAACTGCATGTTGAAAGCTCACCATCTCCAGCAATCCAAAATGCTTCTTGACATATTCAATGATAGTCGGGCGGTCCGCATCCACCCAAATATCAATGTCACCAGGCATCCGGACATAAGGATTGGGATACATTCGGGCATTGCCTTGCCCTTTCAGCACACAACCTCTCAGTCTATCCTTTTGCAACTGGGCATAAACCTTGACAGCCGTCATATTCAAGTGCACATTGCTACGGCGAATCAACTCTGCTTCCCCCATCCATCTCATCAAGAGTTTTTGTGGAATCGGATTGATTTCCTTCAGTTCATTTCCCATCCGCTGAATACCCTCAAAGCAAACTCCAACAAGCGTTTGCTCCTTGGCAAAACCATAGACTTCATCCCAAGCGAGAACCGAAACAGACTTCGGAATCTCCCGCCTGCTTCCCACACAATATTGCAAAAACTCAAATATATCTTTCATCATGCTGCAAACTTACAAAAAAATAACGACATTACCAAAAAAAGAGGAGGAAAAATCCCCCTCTTCATTCAATTATTTCACAAATACTTTCTTATTGTGTTGGATATAAACACCACGTTAGATAGTTCGCCATATCAACACTGAGTTTTTTGCTTTGACTTCAGCTGTTTGAGTGACAAAGAAGATAAGTGCCTTTATTTTGTCTCTGAAACATTTGGTTGTACAGTAGTACCATCAACTGTGATGTTGCTTGTACCGTATTCTAGCTTATTCGTCTTTCCTGATGTAAGTGTTATATTACTCAAATTGGTAATAGTTACACCAAGAGCATTTCCTTCATTAGCACAAACATGCATTGCGGGATAAGAAGAAGCATAAGTACCTTCAACTGTAGCCGCATTCGATCCGCTAAACGTGATCTTTGTTGGATACTGATAGGCAGTATTTAGATAGTTACCAACAGTGAGAGCAGCATAAGCACAACTGTTACCAGTTTCCCAAGCTTTCATCCATTTATTACCGCTATCTGTAGATGGAAGTTCAGCTGAAAGTTTAAATGTACACCCTTCTATCTGATAAGTACCGCCACGAAGCAAAGCACCCTGACAATAACCTGTAAAAGAGCAATCCTTCATAGAGACCGTAGCAGCTATGTTTATTACCGCAGCAGTACCTGTTTTTGTTCCATTATATGTATCAGACGCTATAAAAGTACTATTTACCAAAACCATATTACAATCGCTAGCAACTTTAGGATCCGTAGAAGCATTTGTTGACAAAGCATAATACCCTCCTTGTATCTTGGAATCCTTTACCGTCACAGAGGTATTCGTTGAATTTTTTTGTATAAATATACAACTCCAACCCGTACCTGCATACTCAACATGATTAAGAACCAAAGAGCCACCACTAGTCACTTTGTCACCAACATTCAATGCTTGTCCTTCTTGACAGATGTTACCATTAGCAAAAGTCAAAACACCAGCTTCCTTTGACCAGATTTCTGCATAAGCATTCAGAGTCTTTTGATTAAGATCAATATTGGTCGTTTTTTTAGTT
>CAVCRI010000159.1:0-7064 GCA_963604545.1 Lachnospiraceae bacterium
CGCACATTCCCTCGTAATCCTCGCTGAAGAACTTGCCTACAGGCATTACGATATCTACCTCTGTAGCGCCGTCCTTGATGGCGAGTGCAGTCTCTGCTACCTTTACCTCGATAAAGGTCTGAGAAGAAGGGAAATTGCCGCTTACAACGGCGATTTCTACGCCATCTACCTCAAGACTTTGGCTGATGAGACCAGCGAAGTTAGGGTAGGTGCAGACGGTTGCAACGTGAGGGAGGTCAGGGTAGTCCTTGGCAAACTGGTTTACTTTCTCAATCATTCTAAGGATACTTTCCTCTGTATCCTCGGTATGGAGCGAGGTGAGCTCTACGCTACCAAAGAGGAATTTCTTTACCTCCAAGGTCTCGTTCTCTGCTACCTTCTCGTCGAGAATCTTCTTTACTTCTGCTGCGATATCCTCGTCGTTGAGGTTTGTATTGTACTGCTTGAGAACTGACAAATACTTGTCGTCAGCCTCGCTGTATTGTCCCTGCTGCTGTGCAAGAACTTGATCTTTAATACTGCTCATACTTAATATAATGTTTAATTATTAATGTTTAATGTCTAATTAGGCTTGCGCCTTTGATGCTAATGAATTCTTCGTTCTTCGTTCTTCACTCTTCACTCTTCATTCTTCACTCTTCACTCTTCATTCTTCACTTAACTTCGGGTTGTTCTTATGCCTTTCGGCATCTCTTTTTGTCTTCTTTTCGAAGCTCTTTTTGAGTTCTTCTGTAAGGTCTATTCCTGTTTGGTTTGCCAAGCAGATGAGAACCCAGAGCACGTCTGCCATTTCCTCTCCAAGGTTAGGCTGTTCGCCTTTTTTGAAGCTCTGTTCGCCGTATTTTCGAGCGATGACACGAGCCAATTCGCCTACTTCTTCCGTGAGACAAGCCATGTTGGTCAGCTCGCTGAAGTAGCGCACGCCGTACTCCTTAATCCATTTATCTACCGCCTCTTGGGCTTCTTTTATTGTCATAATATCGTCCAAATTATTATTCCTTATTATGCGTATCCATGCAGATTGTGACAGGACCATCATTGAGCAATTCTACCTTCATATCGGCTCCAAATTCGCCAGTTCCTACAGGCTTTCCGAGTGCCTCGGTGAGCTTTTTGCAGAACTCTTCGTAGAGAGGAATACTTATCTCATGTTTTGCTGCTCTGAGCCAACTAGGGCGATTGCCTTTCTTGTAGCTGGCGAATAGGGTGAACTGGCTGATGACCAGGATTTCGCCCTGAATATCCATGATGGAGCGGTTCATGACGTGGTTTTCATCGTCGAAAACGCGGAGACCGATAACCTTTCTTACCAACCAATCTACATCTTCTGATGTGTCGTTTTCCTCGATTCCGAGGAGGATAAGATAGCCTTGCTTGATGGCAGATTTTACCTCGCCCTCGATAGTCACTGATGCGTGCTGCACACGTTGTATTACGATTCTCATATTATTGTCTTTTTATTTTGCAAATATACGGTTTTTATTCCATATTACCATCTTTTTCGGTGAAATATTTCACTAAAATTTCGGCTTTATGTGGTCCCAAGACCTCTGCTAGTGCCTCTAGACTTGCTTCTTTCATCTTCTTGACGCTCTTGAAATGAGCAAGAAGTGCTTCTTTAGCCTTTGGCCCTATGCCCTTGATGTCGTCCAGTTCTGAGTGGAGGGCGTGCTTGCTGCGCTTGTCTCGATGGAAGGTGATGGCGTATCTATGAACCTCGTCCTGTATCTGCGTCAATACCTTGAAAAGCTCGCTTTCTGGAGGTAGGGCGATGGTTTGGGGTGGAAAGCCGTAGAGAAGTTCGTTGGTACGGTGTCGGTCGTCCTTGGCAAGGCCGGCGATAGGGATTTCCAAGTGCAATTCGTCTACGATAACCTCGCGCACCACGTCCATTTGCCCCTTTCCACCATCGGTGATGATGAGGTCTGGTAGGGGAGTCTCTTCCTCTATCATGCGGCTATATCTGCGGCGTACCACCTCTTGCATGGAGGCGTAATCGTCAGGTCCTACCACGGTCTTGATATTGTATTTTCGGTAGTCCTTGCGGGATGGTTTCATACCTTTATATACAATGCAACCTGCCACGGCATCCGTACCCGAAATGTTGGAGTTGTCGAAGCATTCTATCTGATAAGGGAGCTTCGGAAGTCTCAGTTTTGCCTGCAATTCCTTCATCAATCTGGTCTGTTTTTGCTCAGGATTTAGCTTCTCTGCCTGCTTCAATCGGTCGAATTTATACTGCTTGCAGTTCATTTCCGATAGCTCCAAAAGGTGCTTTTTGTCGCCTCTTTGCGGCACGAAGAAGGTAGCATCCTTTAGCTTCCATTCCATCTCGAAGGGTACGATAATCTCCTTGGAAGTGGAGTGGAAACGCTCCCTAATCTCTGGTATGGCGGTAATCAGGAGCTCCTCGTCACTCTCCTCCAGCTTGCGCTTGTATTCGTAGGTAAAACTCTGGTTGATGGTGCCATTTTTCACGTGAATATAGTTGATGAAGGCGTTCTTGTTGGTGTCGTCGTTGACGATTGTGAACACGTCTACATCGGTAATTGTGTGGCTCACAACCTCGCTTTTTGCCTCGAATTCGTCCAGTAATTGGTACTTTTTCTTGTACTCTTCGGCTATCTCAAAGCGTAAAAGTTCAGCGTTTTTCATCATCAAATCATAGAGATATTTGCTTACTTCGCGAGTGTTTCCCTTCAGAATTTCTCGTGCCTGGCGCATGTTTTCTTGGTATTCCTCGTAGCTTTGCTTGTTAATGCAAGGGGCTCCGCAGTTGTGGATGTGGTACTCCAAACAAGGCTTATATTTACCCTCTGCGATGCCTTCTTTCGTGATTGGAAAGCGGCAAGTACGAGGCTTGTAGAGCTTCTTGATGACCTCCAAGACAGCGTACATACTGCCCAGATGAGGGTATGGACCGAAGAAAGTACCGAACTTTTTGTTGATGTGACGAGTCTTGAAAATTCGAGGAAAATACTCGTTTGTGACGCAAATAGAGGGGTAAGTCTTGCCGTCTTTCAGCAAGACATTGTACCTTGGATTATACTTCTTGATAAGGCTATTTTCGAGCAAAAGGGCATCTTCCTCGGTGTTTACAACCGTGTAAGAGATGTCGAAAATCTTCGAAACAAGTACCTTTGTCTTGTATCTGTCCACCTCTTTATGGAAGTAAGAAGACACTCTTCTCTTCAAGTTTTTCGCCTTTCCTACATATATAATCGTATGGTTTTCGTCGTAGTATTGATAGCTTCCTGGCTTCTCTGGCATGCTCAAAACTATGCTCTTTAGCCTTGCTAATCTTTCCTCGTTTTCTTGCTTCGTCATACTGTTTAAATCCTTTGTTTAAAGATAATTTAGGCGTTGCTGTTTCACGTGAAACTGCAACGCCTTTTTGATTTTACAGTTGCAATTACTTGGTTTTCCAACTGTATATTTTAGCTTTTACAACTGCATGAGGGTGCTTACCTCTACATCGTCATCAAAGATTTTTCGACCCTCGAAATTCTCATTTACTAGCTCAATAATGAAGTTGGCGTACACCTTTTTTGGATGGAATTTCTTGACCAAATCACAGGCTGCTTTCATAGTTCCGCCAGTGGCAAGAAGGTCGTCGTGGAGGAGTACTACATCGTCAGGAGTGATGGCATCCTCATGGATTTCGATGGTGTCGACACCATACTCTTTTGCATAACTTTCCTGTACTGTTTTGCATGGAAGTTTTCCAGGTTTACGGCACAAAACTACACCTGCTCCGAGACGGACAGCGAGAGCTGAAGACATCACGAAACCGCGAGATTCGATGCCTACAATCTTGGTGATTCCCTTGTCTTTGTAGAGCTCGTACATCTCGTCGCTAATCTCTTTGAGCGACGCTGGATTCTTGAAAAGGGTGGTTATGTCTCGGAAGTTTACACCCTTGATTGGCCAATCTGGAATGCAACGCAGATTGTCTAATAATAGTTGATTGTTCATTGCTTTGTATTTATATGTTTATACTTTTGTTTCATGCGATTTCTTCGCTTGTTTCACGTTCTGCTGAAGTTTTACTTTAACCATAAAACACTTGATGTAACCATTGATAAGTGGTTAACTATCAAATGTTTTACTTATGGATAGTTTCACGTGAAACATTTTACTTGTTTATCTGCCGAGTAGCACGAGCATCACATTGATGTCGCTTGGGGAAACGCCTGGGATGCGGCTTGCCTGTGCCAAGGTCTCAGGGTCGATACGCTCTAGTTTTTGGCGTCCCTCGGTCGAGATTTCGTGGAGTTCGGAATACTTGAAGCGCCCCTTGATCTTGATGTTCTCCAAGCGGTGCATCTTGTCGGCAATCATTCGCTCGCGGTCGATGTAGCCTTTGTACTTCATCTTGATTTCAGCAGCCTCGCAAATCTCTTCCTTGCGGTTGGTTGGTGTGTTCATCGCAGCCTTCAAGTCTGGAATAATCTCCGACAAGTTTTGCAGGTTGAGATGTGGACGAGCCACGAGGTCGATGAGTTTGCAACCTGCTCGAAGTGGAGTGGTGCCGAGTGCTTCCAGCTTAGGATTAATCTCGTCTTTCTTGATAGGATAGTTTTGACAGAATTCGATGATTCTTTCGATGGCATTCTTCTTCTCCATCCACCAGTCATAACGGTCGCGCTTGGCGATTCCCAACTCGTAAGCTTTTTCTGTGAGTCGAGCATCTGCATCATCCTGTCGGAGCAAGATGCGATATTCTGCTCTTGATGTGAACATACGGTATGGTTCGTCCACGCCTTTTGTTGTGAGGTCATCGATGAGTACGCCGATGTAACTCTCGTCTCGTTGCATCTCGAACGTCTTGTCGCCTACGCAATGGAGGGCGGCATTGATTCCAGCAACGGTGCCTTGACCTCCTGCTTCCTCATAACCGGTGGTTCCGTTCACCTGTCCGGCGAAGAAGAGGCCCTTGATGATTTTTGACTCCAATGAATGTTTCAGTTGGGTAGGGTCAAAGTAATCGTACTCGATGGCGTAGCCCGGACGATAAATCTTTGCGTCTCTTAATGCTGGTATCTCGTGGAGGGCGTTGAGCTGGATGTCCATCGGCATGCTGGAAGAGAAACCGTTCAAGTACATCTCGTTGGTGTCTTCACCTTCTGGCTCCAAGAAGAGTGGGTGCTGGTCCTTGTCGGGGAAGGTGACGAGCTTGGTCTCGATGCTCGGACAGTAGCGAGGGCCTGTGCTCTGAATTTGACCATTATATAAAGGTGAGTCTGCGAGACCACTCTTCAATGTGTCGTGAACCTTCTTGTTGGTGTAGCAAGTCCAACATGGCAATTGTTGGAGAACTCGATGTTCACCCATGTAAGAGAACTGGTGGAAGTCGCTGTCGCCTGGTTGCTCCTCCATATCCTCGAAATGGACGCTTCGCTTGTCGATGCGGACAGGCGTACCAGTTTTCATTCTTGCCGAAGTGATTCCCCATCGGGTGATGCTCTCCGTGAAATGATGTACGGCTGGTTCGGCACATCTTCCGCCTTCCACCATCTTTCTGCCCACGTGCATCAATCCGTTGAGGAAGGTGCCGGCGGTGATGATGATGCTCTTGGCATAGAACTTGGCTCCCCAGATGGTACGCACGCCGATAGCCTCACCGTTGGCAACGAGAAGCTCGTCTGCCTGGTCTTGCCAGATGTCGAGGTTGTCGGTATGGTCGAGGATGGTTCTCCACTCCCAGATAAACTTGCCACGGTCGCATTGGGCACGAGGACTCCACACGGCAGGACCCTTTCCGATGTTCAGCATTCTGAACTGGATGGCGGTCTTGTCGGTAACAATACCCATCTGTCCACCCAGCGCATCAATCTCTCGTACGATTTGTCCCTTTGCAATTCCGCCGACAGCAGGATTGCAGCTCATCTGGCCAATCTTGTTCATGTCCATTGTTATCAGGCAGGTCTTCGCCCCCATGTTGGCAGAGGCTGCTGCGGCCTCACATCCGGCGTGGCCACCACCGATAACAAGTACGTCATAATTGAATCTCATAATCTATACTTTTTCTAATTTTCGGCAAAAGTACTACTTTTAATTGAAATTTTGGCAAAAATACTTTGATAAATCATCAAAAAATAGTAATTTTGCAGCAGAGTTGCGAGAATATACCTATAAATGGGGATTGCGGAAACCAAAAGTTTCCTTATCGCACTTGACAAATAGATGTAAGACTATAAGAAGAATAATAATTAGTTTCAAACAGTTAAATATTTAAATTTCAATCATTTATGTGGTTAATCAATTCATCTATTGGTAGAAAGGTAGTGATGTCTGTAACTGGTATCGCACTTATTCTATTCTTGACATTCCACTGCTGCATGAATGTTGCAGCTCTCTTCTCTGGAGAGGCTTACAACATGATCTGCGAGTTGTTGGGTGCTAACTGGTACGCCGTAGTTGCAACCTTGGGTTTGGCAGCATTGGCAGTGATTCACATCGTTTACGCTTTCATCCTGACAGCACAGAACCGTCGTGCTCGTGGTAACCAGCGTTACGAGGTAACTGCAAAGCCAGAGAAGGTAGAGTGGGCTAGCCAGAACATGTTGGTACTTGGTATCGTCATCGTTCTCGGTTTGTTGCTTCACTTGTTCAACTTCTGGTTCAACATGATGTTCGCTGAGTTGACAGGCATGACAGTGGCTCACAACCCAGCAGACGGTTTTGCCTTCATCCAGGACACCTTCGCTAACCCAGTATTCGTAGTTCTCTACATCATCTGGTTGGTTGCTCTCTGGTTCCACCTCACTCACGGTTTCTGGAGTGCCCTTCAGACTCTCGGTTGGAGCGGTAAGATCTGGTTCTGCCGTTGGAAGGTAATCGGCATGGTTTACACAACCATCTTGATCGCCCTCTTCATCATTACCGTTTTGGCATTCGCTATCGGTTGCGCACCATCTTTGTGCTGCGCATAATTAATGTAATCATTTAAGAATTAAAAAAGATTATGGCTAAGACATTAAATTCTAGAATACCTGAAGGACCAGTAGCTGAGAAGTGGACCAACTACAAGGCTCACCAGCGCTTGGTTAACCCTAAGAATA
>CAVCRI010000160.1:0-6994 GCA_963604545.1 Lachnospiraceae bacterium
TCGCCACGAATCATGCCTTTCTCTTGCAGGTCGTTGAGCATGGCGATGGTGGAGTTCCAGAAGCCCTTCATATTATAGAGGATAACCATCTTGTGGTGATAGCCGATGGTGTGGCTGGCGGCGACAGTGAAGATTTCGTCGAGGCTCCCGATGCCACCAGGCAGGGAGATGATGATGTCGCTCTGGGCTAGCATCAGGTCCTTGCGGTCGGAGAGGTTGTCGCAAGGTATCTCCACGTCAAGGTCGCGGAAGGTCTTGCCTCCCTTCTCCACGAGCGTAGGCACTACGCCTATCGTGCGACCACCATTCGCCTTCACCGCCTTGCCGATGCAATCCATCAAACCGATGTTGCATCCACCGAAAACTAGGTCGTGACCATTCTCTGCCATCCACTTGCCCAACTCCTCCGTCATTGTGAAGAAGTCAGGGTCTATATTTCTGTTTGCCGAACAAAATACTGCTATTTTCATTGTTGTCTTTTCTCCTATGTTTTTAATGTTTACTTCTGTAGTTTGATGGTTTCCCTCATCATGAGAGCTTTTCCACCATACTTTTTGCAAAGGTAGACAAAAATATCGAAATACATTTCATCTATTGCAGATATTTTCTTAATTTTGCAAACGAAACAACTAATCTCTAACGCAATGAAACAGAAAATAATGATGGTGCTCGCTTTGCTGCTACAGGTTTGTATGTTGCAAGCGCAGACAACCAAGGCGTCCTCCAAGCCGAAGCTCCAGACACGTGAGAACTATGAGTTTGATTTCGACTTGCCTCGCTATGTGGAGGACTTGAAAAAGGAACTGACCTATCCGATGGCTTGGGACAAGAGCCCTATCAAGAACTTTTCCCAATGGAAGAAGGCGGCTCGCCAGAAGGTTTTCCAATGTATGATGACCCCTCCGAAGAAGGCTGCATCGTGGGATATGGAGGTACTTGCCGAAGAGCAAAGGGATGGCTACATCGCGCAGAAAATCGCATTCAACGTGAATGCCTATTCTCGCATTACCGCTTATCTCTTGATACCGGATGCTTACTTTACGCAGGCATCTAACGAAAAAGGAAAGACTTCGTTAGGAAAATTCCCAACGGTGAATCTCCTTCACGACCATGGCGCCCACCTCTTCATCGGAAAGGAGAAGATGATTCGTCCATTCTTCTCTGCTTCAGAGAGTGATACTCCGAAGAAGCAAGCCTTGAACCAAGAGATTTTGGCGGATGCCGATGACTGGGCTGCTCGTCTCTACGATGGGCAGTATGTGGGCGATTACTTGGCGAAGCATGGCTATGTGGTCTTCTCTATGGATGCTCCGATGTGGGGTGAGCGTGGACGCAAGGAGGGTGTGGACAGAAGCAAGTACGACATCATCGCTGGCAATATGATGATGTTGGGACGTGACCTCTCTGCCTTTATGACCTACGATGACATCGCCAGCACCGACTTCTTGGCATCCTTGCCAATGGTAGATAAGAATCGCATAGGAACGATGGGTTGCTCGATGGGAGCTTATCGTGCCTGGATGCTCTCAGCGTTGAGTGACAGAATCAAGGTGGGGGCTTCCATCTGTTGGATGGTAACCACCGATGTGCAGATGTCCTCTGCCGATAAGAAGCGTGAGTATGGTGGTTTTGCCAACTGCATCCCTGCGCTCAGGCAGTATCTCGACTATCCTCATATCGCCTCGCTTGCTTGTCCGAAGCCAATGCTCTTCATCAATGGCACTCAGGATCATCTCTTTCCTGTGCGAGGTGTAAAGGATGCCTTTGCCCAGATGCATGATGTTTGGAAGAGCCAGAAGGCTGACTCCAAGCTCGATACCGAGTTATGGGATATTCCGCATTCTTGCGGAAAGAAAGTGCAGGAGAAGACTCTTCAGTTCTTTGATAAGTATCTGAAGTAAAAACATGATAAGAGCGGAAAGCAAACGAGGTTAACAGTGGTAACAGTTAACAGTTTGTTTTCCGCTCTTTTCTTTGTATTCTCTTCCTTTTTGTTTATATATCAAAGTCTTTACCAAAGTTCAGTTGGTGGCATGTCCTTGTCTCTGCATTTTTGGAAATGATAGTCGGTGATGAACTGGATGTTGTCTTGTGTCAGTTTGTGGCTATCTTCCCAATCTTGGCGAGTATCTCCTGGCGTTTCTAATGCAGCATCTTTCAAGGCACCGATGTCTATTAGGCGGCAAACCATCTCGTATGGTAGGCTACTGGCATTGGTAATGATGTCGAACGCTCTCTTCTCTGCCACGTCCTTGTTGTAAAAATCGTTGTTTGGCATGGCAAGCAAATCGGCAACTCCAAAGTATGGAACTATGCCGATGTAAGGTGTGCCGATGACGATAACTCCCAGTTTGTTGGCAAATTGGGGAGGTGTCATTATCTTAAGTTTAATGCCAAGCTCTTTTGCGAAGAAATTTTCCATGGTCTTGCCATTTGAGGCTACGATTATAGGATTGTCAGCTATTCCTTTTAGGGCATTCTTCAGGATGTTGTAATTGGCGATGGATTGCTTGTGGTTACGCAAATTGCGTTCTTCTAGAACCAAGTTTAGCATTTTCTCCAAGTCACTCTTGCTTTTTATATCAGGGGTCATACAGTTTCCTATAGTAATCCAATGCTCCCCAAATTTGATGAATGTCGTTATATGCATAGCTTTTTTCTTCTGAAAAGAGGCTATTAGTTGGGCTGGTAAAGTTTCTTTTATAAGCGTAACATCTTTTGCGTTATCATCTACGAGATTCTTGATGACAAACAAGTCTTTCTTTTCTTTTTTTACTTCGAAGACACCTGTTTGTATCTCAACTTCTGCCCATACTTGACATTTGGGATGTTTCTTGCAGATCATCTTAAACCATTCCAAGGTTGTTAGGGACAGTAAGTTGTATCTTCCTTCTACGATGGAGTCTATGCAAGCCGATATTGTCTTCATTTGGAAGTCCTCAATGTCATTATAGCTTTCAGATTCTTCTTCCATAGAAGCGGTTATTTGTTCTCTCACTCTGTCAAGGTTGCCGATATTGAAGAAGCAGTAGTTGTGAAACCAAATGAGGAGTCCTCTGTATTGGTCAAAGTCTGTGTCAACGCAATCTTCGTTGCAGATGATATTGTGGAATCGCTCATTCTCAGGTGCGGTCTCGTATTCTTTTTCTAACAATGCGAATATCTCGTGGGCAACAAAGTTGAGTCTTCCGAATATTGGGTAGAGTACTTGGGCGTCCATAATTCTGTACTGTGCGTGGTGCCATAACAGAAATTTGATGTCAGCCTCATTGATTTCGTCGGAATAATATTCGGTGCTTTCGTCGGTGTAGAAAGGGATGTATTTGCCATATCGTCTCTTGCATTCCTCTGTGAAAGTCTCCCAAATTTTAGTTTGAGAAATCACGTCCTCGAAATATGCAGTGATGCAAAGGGCGAGATGTTTTACCTCGTCTTTTTTGTCGAAATATTTGTCGTAGCCAAAAGATATGATGATTTCATATATCTGATTGGCAAGGCTTGTATAGTACTGGTCTGTCATATCAGCCACATCGTATGGCTGAATCTGTATCCAGTCTTTTGGAAATATCACTTTTTTCATTGTTGTTTGATGCTTTGATTTGTAATGATGTTGCAAAGGTAAGCAATTTATGGTAGGAAAACGAATAAAGTCTAAAAAATGTCCGTTCTTGCTGGCTTTTATTAGTTTTTGTTGTATCTTTGTGCCATATTTGAAACGAACAGCTATGGCAAAGAAAGAGAAAATAAATAAAACGGACATTGTGAATGTCTTGGAACATCTGTCTGAGCAAGAACTCCGTGTCTTCGTCAAGAAGCAGTTGGCGAAGAATGGTGACTTGAAAGCAGCTTTTACGAAGGAATTCCAAAAGTATTTCATCAAGAAAGCATCAGCTGATACGTATATCGGTCAAGTGATAGATGCTTTTATAGAGGCGGACGAGGATTATGGTTACATCACATTCAAGAATGCGGCTCACTTGTCCTCGGAAATCTATGAGGTAATGGAGGCTGCGCAAGCATTTCGTAAAACTCAGAATTATGAGGCAGACATAGAAATTTGCTTTACGGTTTTGGAAAATGGTATTGAGGCTGTAAATCATAATGATGATAGTTATGGTTATCTCGGAGACATCATGGACAGCGCATTTGAGGAGCTAGATGCGTTGGTCAAATGCTCATTAGATGAGGATAGTCGCCTTTCTTTCTTCGATTATTGTTGTGAGTATATTGAGGATGAAACTTTCGATGGTTGGGATTGGCATTGCAAGCTTTATCGTTATCTTGTAGCTTTGGCAAGGGATGAGGAAGAATATGAGCAGGTATCGGCTATGCTCGACAAGGATAAGAATCTTCAGAAAGATGGATTCTTGCGTTCTTCTATGATGAAAATCAAATGTGACTTGCTGCATAAGTGGAAAGGGGAGAGTGCCGTCCGTGAGTTTGAAAGTTCTAACTTGAATTTCAGGGAGTTTAGGGAGAAGGCGATACAAGAGGCAATGGACAAACGGGATTTCCAACAGGCATATCATTTGGCTTTGGATGGCATCAAGCAAGATGAGGCTTCTGGTACTGTTGTATGGCGAGCTTGGTTGCTGAGGGTAGCACAGGCGGAGAATAGCAAGGAGCAAATCGTGAAATATGCCACGGTATTGTTCTTTTGCGATAGCAACTTCAGTAAGTGCTATGATATTCTGAAAGAGAATGTATCCGATGGAGAATGGGATGCGTTTGTTCAGAATCTAACAGAGCAGGCGGAAACGGATGATAAAGGCGAGCTGTACGCTTTTCTTTGTGTAAAGGAACAATGGATAGACAAACTTTTCGCTTATGTCAAGAAAGGCAACCATATCCGTGATTTTGTCAAGTATGAGTCTCTGTTGCAAACTTCTTATGCTGATGCTTATATTGAACGTTATATTATGCATGTATATTGGATTATGGAGCATGCTCGTGAGCGCAATCGTGCAACTTATCAAGAGATGTGTGGATACCTGAAGGATGTATGTAAATTTGGTGGAACAGAGCGAGCCAAAGAAGTTGCAGCCGATTTGCGTGCTAAGTATAAGCGTTATCGTGCCTTGATGGAAGAATTGGGGAATGTAGGATTGTGATAGGCGTATTGTTCTAAAAAGCCATTTGTTGGTAGTGTGGTAAATAATAAGAGCGGAAAGCAACGTGGTTAACAACGGTAACAGTTAACAGTTTGTTTTCCGCTCTTTTCTTATGCTTGTTTCTACGAACAGCTTTTACTGAAAAACTATTCTCGGAAAATCCCTTTACCAAAGCTCCTTTGGCGAAAGGTCCTTGTCCTTTCTGCCCATCAGATAGTAATCTGCCAAGAACTGGAGGTTGGCTTGTGTCACCTTCAAGCCCTCTTCCTTCACATATTTGCTGGTGAAAATGTTGGCATCAGGAATCATACCGTTCTCTATCAGCTTGCAGACAATCTCGTAAGGGAATGGACGACCATTGCCGGAGATGATGTTGAAGCAATCCAACTCTGCGTGCTCCGCATTGTAATATGGATTCTCTGGTGAGGCGATGCAATGCGCCATGCCAAAGCTGATATTGATGCCTGTGTAAGGACTGCCACATACGATGATGCCCTTCTCGTATCTCTGAGGGAACTTGATGTTTGGAGTAAGTTCAAAACCGATGTCCTTCAAGAACTCTTTCAAGGTCTTGACATCCTCCAGGAATACGAACTTGTCGCCATATCCCTTCTCCTTGAGCAGATTGTAGTCGTGGATAGCCTTCTCGTGGTCTATCTTTGGCTCAGCCTCGGCTAGCATCTTCTGGAAGTCCTCGTCTTCCCAGAATGTGTGGGTTTCTTGCTGCTCGCAAATGTTGCAGAGCCATTCTGCCGATGTAAGGGCGAGGAGATTGTTGCGAGTGCTGATGGTCATTTCCATTTGGATGGAATAAGCCACTGGTTCGGTGAGACCCTGTGGCGAGTTCGCCAACTGCTGTAAGGCGAATTGCAGGCGATTCTTGTTGCCCACGTTGAAGTAGCAGCCATAATGGAACCACGCCAAGACATCTCGGCGATACACCTCCTGGAAGTCTTTCTCGGTAGGCTTCTTCTCGTCAGCATCCTCCTGCTCAGGAATCTCAAAGGTTGGCTTCTCGCAGAGGAACTCGTGGAGTCGCTCGTTCTCTGGTGCTGTCTCATATTCTCTGTCGAGAATCTTATAGGCGAGTTTTGCCGCCAGTTCCATCGTTCCGAAGAGGAAAGGCACCGCCTCCTGTATGTAGGAGCTTTGCTGATAATGATGCCAGCAGAGGAACTTCACGTCAGCGAAGTTAATTTCTTCTGGGTCGTAATCAGGCACATCGTCGTTGATGGCGTTCTGGAAAAACTCCTTCTCCTTCTCGTAGAAAGGGATGTATACGCCATATCGCTTCTTGCATTCGGCAGTAAAAGTCTTCCAAATGCCCGTGTCCGAAATCACATCCTCAAAGTATCCTGCGATGCTGAGGGCAAGCTGCTTGGCATCCTCTACGTTCTTAAACTGGTGGGTGAAGCATGCCTCGTCGAGGGCATGGTATATCTCGTTGGCCAATTCTGTGTAGTATTGGTCTACTGCGTCTGGTTTTCCGTATGGATGCATAGCCATCCATTCCTGGGTGAAAATTACCTTTTTCATATCTTTCGATTGTTTGTTATTCGAGGTTATAAGCGATGTTCGTTGTGATGCGATTGTCGTTATTACTCGGTTTGTTGTTATTGTTTCTTTGCTGTTTTCGATGTCAATGACAACCGAATTAACTGCAAAGATAATGATTTCTTGGCAAAAATGCAAAAAAATATAGCTTTTCCTTTGTTATAATTAGAATAATTTGTATTTTTGCAATGTCTATAAGCATATTCTACTGTAGAAAAATGTAGAAAAATGCTTTGACACTACTTTTGGAAAGCGTCATAGATGCTTGTTTTTGATGAATTGGAACCTAGGAAATTTCATTGCTAGTCAAGAACAATGTTGATATGCCG
>CAVCRI010000161.1:0-6900 GCA_963604545.1 Lachnospiraceae bacterium
GAGGATAGTTCCATGCTATTCCTAAGAACGTTTTTGTATCTGTCATATCTCGTATTTATTTAATCATTTCTAACCACCTATGATAACTGTAGGACAACCCATGATGATGCTACCCCCATGCGCTGTTGTATCGCCCGTCCTTGCAGCAGGTTTACCACCTATCATCACTGTTGTTGAACCTTTAATGATAGTGTCGGGCGGCCCAACGCAAGTAGCCATGTCGCCCATAACGGCTGCAGGAAGTTTTCCTATCAGTACCGTTGGCACTCCTGGTCCAATAATCGGACCGCCTACATGTGGAACAGGAGGAAGTCCTGGTGTCTGCATCGGACAGGTGTGCATATCTGTTAATCTTGCAGCATTTGGCATATCTTTATCAGTTTATCATTACCATTGCGCCTTTGACAGTGGTTTGACCAGAAGCTGAAAGTTCCGCCGTAGCATTGCCTTTGACCTTCGCACCGACTTTGGCTGTAACTTTTACGTTTGTTCCATTTATATCGACATCCGATTTTGTATCTATACTGACTTTTCCGGCTGCATTCAGTGCAATGTTACCTTTCGCTGTCAGCTTTATATTTTTTGAAGAGCTAAGTTCTATACCATTACTGTCCATGACCATCTTGTTTTTGTTTTGGTCTGTAACAGAGATGGATTTTCCCTCGTCACTCATCACTATCGTATTCTTTGCAGGCGTTTGAATTGTTATAATTTTCTTTTCCTCGTCAAACTCAACAGACATCTTTGAACGAGTCACAATCGCCTTTATGTTGTTTTTTGCCTCATATCCAAATGGAGAAGTGTGTTTGCTTCCATACATTTCTCCAAGGACTATCGGGTAGTTTGGGCTGTTGTTGATGAATCCCACGACCACCTCGTCGCCTATTTCGGGAAGAAAGAAGATTCCCGACTGATTGGTGGCATATACTGACGAAAGGCGAGCCCAAAGCAATTTCTTTTCGCCATCCATCCATGGCAACTCTACCTGTATGCGGCATTCCTTGGATATGTCACCATCTATTTTTTTGACCACCGCAATGTGAAGCCCTTCCATTCCCGGTAAGAATCCAGCAGCAGGAGGAGCAATCACATCTGCTTCGTCTGTTATGTTGTTGGCAGGAACTCCCATGCCTACCTTTGTAATCCATTCATTTCGTTCTATCGTATGCGTCACAGAACCCACATAGACTTTTCCATTAAACCGCTTGCCCAATCCCTTTAGCTCTATGATACATCCAGGAACGACTTCGGCAGTTCCATAAAAGCTGAACGAACCGTGGTATCTTGCCAATCCGGCTTTCAACGCTTGGCTGTCAACCCATTGCTTTAGGGCGTTCTTGTCGAGAGGGGCATCAGTTTGCAATATTTGACTATCATCACCTGCCAACTTTTTGATGGTGATGTCGCCTTGTGCGTTCAAAGTTGGCGCAGATGCAGTTTGCCTCACTTGGTTCTGTGTGGCTGGATTCCAAGAAACAGCCTCATACTTGCCATATTGCTCACTGCCCGAAAGTCCGCCATCGAAGTCTATCAAATCAACGCCATTAGTAACGGTCAGTACTGGCTTTCCACTTACCTTAGGCTTAAAGACATTTAGTTCTTTTCCTCTTGTATATATAAATAATCCATTGGCATCAGCCCTCGACAAGGCGAAGTCCCAATCGGAACAGTAATATTGTACCATTTCGGGATGTTGATAGGAAGTTGCATCGACATTTACCGTACCGTATGCTTTCAAAACGTCTTTTATTATTTCCGAATCCTTCTTTTTCTCGAATATCCGATTTTTACGTCCTTGTGTCGCATGATAAGCATAATCCCTACATTCCACTATCATCATGGAGCGTGAGTTTCGTCCCATTTTTATACCTATTTCAAGTATAATACCTTCAAAGATTGTATTTTGCTTGTCAATGTTGCCAACATCAATGCGTATGGTAGTTCCTGGTTTGAAAGAATTGGCATCAGTCTCATCAAAAGTCTGCTTGTCCATATCGCCAGCATAGAACTTCAATGTAGCCTTTCCTATTCGATTGATGGCAAGATGTACTTGGGCATAAACCAACTTGTAGGAGTCGTCCAATGCCTTGCCGTCGCAATTGATGGTCCATGCAACGATTCTGTCCTTGTATTTTGATGGAGAGTCTGCCATATTCCTTATATGTTTATATTATTGACTTTTTCTCAATGGTGGAAACAGAAGTTCTGTTCCTGCTGGAATGTTTCTGAATCCGTTGAGATTATTAAATCTTGCCACTTGCACAACCAAAGTAGAATCACCGTATATCTCGTAGCAAAGTTTGGCAAGCGTGTCACCATCCTTGACTGTTATGAGACGAGACATATCAGGAGAGTTCTTGGGATATTTCTTGCGTTCCTCATCGCTTGCCATATAGCCAACGAACTCCATTCCAACTTTTGCCCTAAGTGCATCGCCTGCGCCATTGAACAAAGAATAATCTACGTTCATCTTGGCAACCTGTCCCTTGAACATAACCGAGCCATAAACGATTTCTACATAGGACGGTCTGTGTAGTTCGCTATTGTAGCAATATACGCTGTCCTCTATCTCTTTGACCTTGGCGGTAGCAGTATCGTTTTGTTGTGTTCCTTCAACAGCACCTGTACAGTCAATGGTAAAATCGAATGAGAGGTTTTCTGAGTCATATCTATCAAAGATGTTGTTCTTGCCGATCGCTCCTAGTTGCTTGTCTTTATTATAACGTATCCTCTTTCCTGTCTTGATATTTTCAGGATTCAGTAAAATCGTTATCTGTCCACCTTGCTTGCTTCTGAATTTGTCATCAGAAAATGCTTGTATGATAAGATGTTCCATAAGCAACAAATGTTAGCGATTGTTTTTCCTCTTATCCTGTGGATTTACATCTACACGGCTTTCGAGTTCTTCTAATATCTCATTCTTTATCTTGTGATAAATCTCCTCTGATATTTCTTGGTGAGTGATGACTTTTTTCTCCATCACCGTATTCACCCTGATTTCCTTGATAACAATTGGCATTACTTAATTCTCCTTAGTTTACTGTGTTTAAGTGTTAATGTCTCTATCGCCAAACTGCTGTTCTCCGCATTCAAATCGTCAAGTTTCCATTTATATGGAATAGCTCTTAGACATTCCCAGGAACTTATCGGATTATTCTGCTCGTCAAGCAATGAGATAATCAATGTGCATGGCTCTATCTTCTTGTTTGTTTCCTTGAAGGTTATGCAGTCAGTCACCCACGTGTTGATATTGTCAGAGAGAGGTTCGAGTGCCCGAGCAAGTACAATGTCACTATGGCTTATGCCTGTTGGCAACCATAGATCATTGTCTCCTTGCTGAGCCTGTTGTTGCAATTCCAACACCTGTTCCATGCCACTTACCGTCCTAAATGAGGCTATGGCATCACCACTTGGCAGTTTGAACACTACGCTGAAGTGGAATAGCACTGGAGGTGCCCAGTTGTTGGTACTTGCTGACATTTTCTTCTAAATTTAAATAGGTTTGACTCCTTCGTGAGCGAGCGTCATAGTTTCCATTGCCACGCTGTTACCTTCTGCCTTGAAACCTTCCACTTGCATTTTCTTCGGCCAAGCATTTACAACTTGCCAGCTTTGGACAGGATTTCCAGACTCATCAAGTAGCTTGATGGTGATGGTCTCACGCTGAATAGTATTCATCTTCACTTGTCCAATGTAGTTCCACATCTTTGTGTCACTCATGAAGATTCCCTTTTTGAGGGTAATGTCGCTTGTCTTGCGCAGACCAGGCTGCTTCGTCTTTGTAAACTCAGGAGAGTCGCCTGCACGATATTCGATTACGTCAAATTCAGTCTCAAGCCCTGAAACCTCTTTGCATGAAATAACTCCTACATTGGTAATTTCCACACTAAAGTGAAATTCAGGTACCGGCCAAGTGTTTTGGCTTTGTGTAGCACCAGTCTCTGCCATAATATCTTGTTTTTAATCAATTACTAAATCATTCCTTAACTCTTTTGCACCTGCTGTTGGAAGGTAATCTCGATGAATTCTGCTGGACGAGTAATGGCTACCAACACGGTAATTCGCATGATTCCGTTGAGGACATCGTCTTGCGTCATGGTTTCTCCAAGTCCCACTTGAACAGAATATGCATCTTCTGGAACAGAACCTGCAAGGCCACCTTGTTTCCATACACCATTTAAGAAACTACCAATCATAGACTTCATATTGAGCCATGTATTAGAAACGTTTGGCTCAAACACATAAGCCTTAGCTGCATTCTTTACGGAATCCTCGATGAATAGCATGGTGCGACGTACATTAATGTAACGCCAGTCTTGTGAATTTCCATCAAGTGTGCGAGCACCCCAAACCTTAATACCTTCACCAGGGAATGTACGAATGGCATTAATCGCTTTTCCATTCATTGGCATATTCAGTTCTTCCTGTTCAAGGTCGCTTATAGTCTCTGTAGGACTATTTACATAATTGAGAGAAACGTTTGCTGGAGCTTTCCATACACCACGGGTGTTGTCCACCATTGCATATATACCAGCCATTGCAGCAGAAGGAGGAAGTAGATTGAGATATACCTTAACCTTGTTGGCGGCATTTTTATATTCATCCCAATTTATCAAAAGTGCACTATGTGCATTGTTGCGCGCTGTATCGGTGATTTCTTTTCCTTCTTCAATCTTGAAACAATCATCCAAATACTTTTGAAGTTTAGAGTTTTCTCCAAATACAGATTCCAATTTAGGAGCGGTTTCCCATCTGAGTACCGTTCCGTCAATATCCTTATCACTTATAACAGAAGTGTTCAAATAAGGATAGTATGCAGCACCATAAGAGAGGTAATTGGAACCTATGGCTGTTTGGAATTCTTCTATTTGTTGCGACATTGGGTCTTCATCTTTTTCCTTTGGATACACATCAAAGATTGCAAAACGATTCTGCATTTCGCCACAGTGCATAATCACATCCGTTTGAATATTCTTGCAGGTTTCTTTTGCGGTATTAACAGCCTCTGGTACGACAATCAGAGTAACCTCACGAATCTTCTTTAACGAGTCTAAGGCTAATTTTATGTTGGCATTGCTGATTTCACCCTTTTTATAGGTTCCGACAGATACAATATAGCAAGTTCCGCCTCCATTCGCAAAGAACATTATCATATTATAATATAAGGTATAGAGGGCGGTAGGCTTTGCCACCTTAAAGTATTGCCCTTCGATAATTTCTTTGCAATATAAAGCGTCGTTGGAATCTGTGGCTATGCTCAGATTGAATACAGGCTTTGGAGCACCGCCAAAGTACTGAACAAATTCAGTCATAGAGGTGATTTTCCAAGGTTTGTTAGCCAAGGATTCCGAACCATTAACAACCTTCTCTGTGATTCCGATGAAAGCGGGGATGGCGGTTGCGGCCTCGACAACACTTGTCGAAAAGGCGTTCTTCTCTTGAATGTAAACGCCTGGGGTCTTCATTTGTGCCATACGCATTGATGATTTTTGATAAACAAAAGCATCTGTAGTCAGATTGCATTTTGCATTTGGTTACTAAAAATAGCAGACTTGTCTCAATTTATCCGCTTTGCTTTTGAATTGACCTGGTATAGGATGCTCTATATTTCTCAGCAAATATTGTTTTTGCTCTTTGCCGTGAGTAACAATCAGATTCAATTTTATGTCATAGCGTTCCCGCATCGGCACTGCTTTCTCCGATACGGTGCGGAATGCGTTTCTTCCAAATTCATTTGCCCTTTCAAATGATTTAAATGTTAGTATTTCCTTGTCTGTTTCCAATTTCAAGTATTTTGAGGATATTTCTCTATTCGTATTTTGAAAAATGAAGACATATTCCCAAAAACGCTCAGGAGTTTTGAATATTAGAGTGTTCTTCAGTGGAACATCCTTCTTTGCTGCTTGCCATAACTCTTCTGTCAAATGAATCATTATAGTGCAAAATGGTATTCCAAAACTCCTTTTCACACCTATTTCAGTTGTCACGTCTGTAGCATTAACTTCGGACTTTCCAATCGGTAAGTCTATCTGATAGGCAACCATTGGATTAAAGTTTTGCCATTCGGTGTAAAAAACAAATGCAGGTTCAGACATCAAGACTCCAAACTCAATGATGTCAGATTCGGTATCTAAACCAGCATTTTCCGTATCATACAATATCGTCCATTCGTTTTCGTCTGTCTGTCGAAACAGCAAACCTCGTTGCGCCATCAGCTTTTGTGCTGAAGGTAGGACAGAACATATCAAAGCATTACCGTGACTATCCTCAAAGTATTCATGCTCTATACGAAAGCTATATAATGAACAATATGTACTCATGCTGTCAATTTTATGTTTGTACTTCTGTGTTCTGAGCAGTTGAACCGCTTGATTTAATTTCATTGGAATCAATTACAACTCCAGTAAGTTTACACACAACAGAAGGATAATATTGTCCTCCCATTGTTGTCCAAATGTTATGGAAGTCAAATGTGGATACTGTTTCCAAAGTTAGAGTATATTTCACATTGTCAACCATAAACTTCTGCTGTGACTGTATGAAAGCCAATGCCTTGGAAAATACTGACAATGATTCCGCATATTGCTTTTCCTCAAAAACAGCCGCAAACATTACTTTCAGATTCAACAAGAATGGGGCAGAAGAGGATGTGAAGCTGCCACCATAAGTCTGAACATTGTTTGAGATGCCTCCTGCAGTTTCTCGTTCCACATTCACCAATGAAACGATTACCTTATTAGGAATTTCTCCTGTTCTTTGACCTATATGTCCAACTTCTGCAAGCCCTTGTGGTCGATGGTAGTATCGACCAAGATAGCTATTGAGCTGCTCTGCGCAATATGTCAGTACTTTCTTTATCATTCCAATTCCTTTTCTGCATCGAGGGACTCATTATCAGCA
>CAVCRI010000162.1:0-6818 GCA_963604545.1 Lachnospiraceae bacterium
TTGCATCGTGATTCATTAATAATAACTTAACACTAAACATTATGCTACTTTACGTACTAAAACTAAATCAGAACGCCAAGATGCCAGAGGCATACGGCAAGTACTACGCCTACCCAGTCATCACCCAGACCGTAGACATCGACGGCTTGGCTGAGCACATGGCGAGCCACAACACCCCGTTCTCCAAGGGAGCCATCAAGGGTATGATTACCGACATGGTGTCGTGCATCAAGGAGCTTACCTTGCAGGGTATCGCCGTGAAGATAGACGACCTCGCCATCTTCTCCATCGGCATCCGCAACAAGGAGGGAGCCAAGAGCGAGAAGGAGTTTACCATCGCCAAGAACATCGAAGGCTTCCGTCTCCGTGCTCGTGGCACAGGTGAGTTCAGCAGCAAGACCATCAACCTCGATGCCACGCTGAAGAAGGCTACCGCCCTGCTGGGTGATGGCTCCACCACGGATTCGGGAGATGACTCAGACAAGGGAACGGACGATGCAGGTGGCAGCGGCTCAGGGACTGGCGGAGGCTCATCATCTGATGGCGACGACGGCCAGTTAGACTTCTAGTACTCATCTACTAACCAGAAGCGAAGGGATAGCAAGCTGTGTCAGGGACATTCCGAGAGCACACACAGACAATTATCAATTATAAATTGTACATTATCAATTAAATCTGCTCTGTACGGGTGTCTGGACAGCTTGTAATCCCCCAGCTTTAACACTAATCACTAAACATCAAATGACATGAAAAAAGAAACCATCAAGAAAGTCATCAATTTCATCATCACCATCCTCACCGCTGCCCTCAGTTCCTTCTGTGTGCAGAGTTGTAAAGGGTAAAGTCTCACATGTTTTTGAACACGAATCACACGAATAACACGAATAAGGTTCATCATGAAAAAAATTCGTGAAATTCGAGATATTCGTGTTCAGTTAAAACTTCACAACACTTTGCGTTCAAATTCCAATCCATCATAGTGACCAAAATTATAGAGAACACCTAGCTTATACCCAGTAGCTTTAAGATAATTATACACTTGGCTTCGATGTGAATCATTAAGTTCAGAAACAGCTTTAAGTTCTACGATAATATCACCATAGCAGACAAAATCAGCACGATAAGTCTGCTTCAGCTCATGACCATCATAAGAAATTTTAAGTTCTTTCTCACGTTCGTAAGGAATGCCTCGCTTGGATAATTCTATGGCCAAGGCTTCTTGATAGACAGCTTCGAGGAAACCAGAGCCCAACACATTATATACATGCATAGCTGCACCCGTAATGTTGTATGATTCTTTGCTACGGTATATCATAAATCTATTTTTTTTGGAACACGAATCGCACGAATAACACGAATAAGGTTCATCATGAAAAAAATTCGTGAAATTCGAGATATTCGTGTTCAGTTAAACACTATATAATCCGTGTGCAAAATTAATAATTAATCATTAAAAATCCAAAGAATCAATGAAGAATCCTAGAAAGATTAATCTAATCGTGGTACATTGCAGTGCCACACGTGTGAATCAAGACTTCACAGTAGAGCAGTTGGAAGCCTGCCACAAGGCAAGAGGTTTCCGTACCATCGGCTACCACTATTACATTACCAAGGATGGCGTGGTGTATCCCTGCCGCCCCGAGAACGAAGTAGGCGCTCACGCCAAGCATTACAACGCCCATAGCATTGGCATTTGCTACGAAGGCGGTCTCGACGAAAACGGCAAGCCTGCCGACACTCGCACCCCAGCCCAGAAGCAATCATTGGAAGACCTCCTCTACAGTCTTGCCCTCGACTATCCCGATGCCGAGATAGTAGGTCATCGAGACCTGCCATGGGTCAGAAAGTCCTGCCCTTGCTTTGATGTCAAGGCATGGTTGAAGGAAATCGACTTCCATCTCTAGAAAGACCGAACAGCTCTCAAAAAGATTCGTGTTATTCGAGACATTCGTGTTCACTCCCCATCCCAGCTTGTAGCAATACAGGTTGGGATTAATCGTTTAAAGCTCCTTTAACCAAGCCTTACCTTTTTTGGTACAAAGCCAAAGATAAAAAGCTGCAGCCATAATACCAAAGCCGCCCATTACAATAATAAATTGCTCCATAACTATTTCGTATTTAAAATTTTATAACCGACACAAGCAAAGAACGTTGTTGTAAACGCACCTACTACTAACAGCATAATTGCTGCATGTACATCGCCAGAATGAGTTATCAAACTCACCCCACTAGCCAACACGGTTGCACCAAATGTCATTTTAGCCAACTCATAGAAAAACTTGCCTAATTCTTCACGGCTAGTTTTTGCTCGTTCTTTATCGTCTCTTAATGTCATTTTTGAATCTTCATTAATAATCTGCTCGCAAAGATACGCTTTTCCCCTCACACCACCAAACTTATTGGCTTAATTTAACTTACGAAAGGAGGAGGACATCATTCCCTCAACAATGCCAAGAGCTTTTTAGCCTCCTCAGCCCACGAGTACCTGTCCAGCACCTCGCAGGCTGGGGCCACCGGCTCGCGGAGCAACTCATCAAGGTCCACGTCATAGTTATGAGGGTCGATGTAGTGCGCCGACTTGCCGTACACCTCCGGCAGACAGGCCGCCGTGGACACTATCAGCTCCGCACCGCACGACAGAGCCTCTATCGGCGGAATGCCGAAGCCCTCGTACACGGCAGGATGGATAAACGCACGGCAACCCTTCATCAGCGACTTTATCTCGCCGTCGGAGAGATAGCCCGTGAAGTGCAGGTTGCTCTCCTGCAAGTCCTCAGCCCCCAACTTGGTGAAGCCCTCCGCCTTGCCTACGATGATGAACTTCTTGCCGGGATTGCGCTTCGCCACCTCCTTCACCCACACGAAGTTCTTCTGGGGCGACAGGCTGCTCAGCGCCATGAAGTACTCACCCCTACGATACCCCTCGGGCAGCTTGCCGAAGATGGAGTCGTCCTCCACCACACGGTTGTAGTGCTGCCAGGCATTGGAGATGACGTGGAAGCGACTCTCCGGCACCTTCATCAGCTCCGAGAGGCGTGCCTTAGAGTAATGGCTCACCGTGATGATGGGGTACTTGGTGCGCTTCACCGCCTCCACCATCCACTTCTTCCACACCGTCCCCAGCTTGCCGTACAGGTTCTGCGTCAGCAGGTCGTGAATCTCATAGATAGCGGCATCATGGCAGCACACGATACCACTGTCCAGCAGGGGACAGGTGGACGTAAGGTTCACACTCACCAGATGATGCTTCTTGCAGTAGTGGTAGAGGTTAATCTGTTCCCAAAAATGGCTCTTCACCTTGCCATATTTCACAATCTTGATATTCTTGTAATCTGGCAATGTCTCAGCATACTCTGGTACGACCAAGACAAACTCATCCTTCTCACAAATCTTATCAAGTTCTCTTAACAACTCCGTTGCAAATCGTTCCTGTCCTGTTAGTTTGCGGACAACGAAACGACCATTTATTGCGTATTTCATAAATATCAAATGATATAGTAATAAAAAACTGCTTTATTTTCTTCCTAAGAATATTCTTCTTACAATAGAAAATATACCCAATTGATTCAAGATTTTCTTCACCCTGAAACGCATCGGTAGAAAATCCGTAAACAAAGTTTCATTAGGAGATTTCGCTGAAATGTATCTTTCAAAAAACTCATGTCTCCTTGGATGTTCGTTTACCGAGTTCCAAAGCATACCGTTTACACTACCGATTGTCTTGTAATCTGTGTCTATCAATTCTCCGTCCAAACTATGAATCCACTCATCACCTTTATCATTCATAGCATAAAGGCAAGAACATCCATCATTGCAAGCTTGAGGTACAGACTGGTAAAAATCACCCACTATAATATCCGCCCCATTTTGGTCTGCCTTATATTGACAATGGTTGCAAGAGTGCCTTAAATACAGGTCATCAGTGAATAAAAATATATAGGGGTCGCTGAGGTATGTGGGCATGCCCACATTCCTCAGCTTCGTCGAGGTATGTGGGTCGCTAACGCGACCATCGCTCGCCTGCGGGGAAGAAAAAGCATAACGGACATAAGAGGTACTATAACCTTTATAGCTCTTATCTCTCATATTGACATCCACTAGCTTTCCCTTATATTTTTTCTCCATGATAGATTTCCATACCTGCCATACACCAGGAGAAGGAACACCATGGCAAATTACACAAATAGAAATCAAATTACTCCTATCCGCTTTTCCCAAATATGAATTCAAACCAGCTGTTTGACAAGGAGTTCCGCAAAATGCAACTTGCTTACCTTCTCTCAGGGCCATGCGAATTTTCTTATAACTGTCCTGCATATTGCTCTGAACATATTTGGAGCTTTGCATTTTGTGTAAATCTTCCTCTAAATCAGATACGACATGTACGGCTTCTATGTTATCGTTCCATTCACAACCACAAATCAAACCACCCTCCTGCAACACTTTTCTATATACATCGAAAACGAATCCACCAGAAGCAGACTTTTTTCTTCTTGTCTTCTTCGAGTAATAAAGATAAGCCTTTTTATTCTTGAAGCTATCTAGAGAAAACTGGCTGCGGTCAGTAGAAGTATTAAGATGAGGGCAAGCCTTATCACAGAGACCACAATTCACGCATTTGCTTTCATCAATGTGAGGCATCAAGAAACCCTCAAGATTAGGTTTCATGGCAATAGCCCCATGGTTACAACTATTAGCACAAGCTGTACAACCACAACAGTCTTTGTCAAAATCGAAACGAATCATAATCCTTTCAATGCTGTTTTTAAATATTCAAATGAGGATTGACGCAATGCTTTTTTCTTCTCTCTGACTGGAATAAAGTTTGTCGCCATCATTTTATCTACATCTACGTTTCCTTTAGTAACTAGATGATCTGCAAGCCCCAATTGGTCAAGCAAAGAATACATACGAGTATCTGCTTTTCCTGTAACCACGGAAACGTATGGTTTTTCAAATGTTGTTGAGAATGCCGTACCATGAAAGGAATTAGTAACAACAAACTCCGCATTTTTTATCATGCTAAGGAATTCGCATGGTCCAACATCTAGTTTTCTAGGAATTCCACAAAACAAACCTCTAGGTGGAGGAACAATATTATATACAGGAAGCGCCAACTTTTTAGAAACCAACTTTGCGATTTCTATCAAATCAGAATTGGTATTCCAACCAAACATCAAAATATACTTTTCTTGTATAAGGCGTGGTGTACAAATTGGTTCGTAATCTTCTTTATCCAAAAGAATTGTCGGATCAAGAGTTAACTCACAATCGATTCCTCTTGACTTCAAATATTCATATCCATCTTGTTCTCTTATGGAGATAGCATCGAACTCTTTGATCCAAGGCATAAACTCTTCTTCATGTTCTCTTGCGATTTTCGTAAAACTTGCGAACGAGGCAGAAAAGGCCACTCGTCTTTGCTTTTTGGGAAAATTCAAAAAGAACAAGGGAGTTATGGCAGGATCATCTTTCACATGAGTAAGATTCCAAATCTGATCACTTCCACAAATAATACAATCATAATCCTCTGCATGGTCTATAACCTCTTGCTCCGTCTTGTATCTAGGAGTAGACTTCAACACATCAAATGTATAACTATTAAACATACGCTCTCGCTCATGTAATGATTTCCAATATGTAAGTCTAGTGATATTTTTGATTATCTCCTTCATTCGCCTAGGCTTATGGCTGAACATTTCCCTACTTGCCACAAAGGCATCTGTCTCAAAATTTATGATTTCGCTATCATATCCCAGCTTCTTCAATGTTGTTTGTAAGGCAAAAGCTTGCAAGCAAGCTCCATAATTGAAGCCAGAATGATAAGTTAATATTCCTATTTTACTCATTGGTCATTCTAATATATTGCTTAACGCTGTTTCAAAAGCATTACCTTTGCGAATTTTTTCAGAAAGTTTTAACACATTCTTTTCCATCAATTCACGCTCCTCATCGCTGAGTTTTGATATTACTCCGTGTATATCGCTTAATTTATTAATCTTCAAACCGATATAATATTTCTCCACTATTGAAGCCATTGCACTTTTTTCCCACACTAAAATTTTCAAACCGGAAGCTATATACAAGCTAAACTTATGCGGGGCTATGATTTGCAGATATTTTCCAAATTGACCACTACATTGATCAATGTCATCTCCATCCCAAAGAAGCCCCCAATCTCCTTCTATTTTTGAAATATCATTTGGTAAAAACTTCCCGCAATATTTTAAATGCTTATTATTTAATTGTGGATTGTAAGCACCATATAAATAAAAATCTTCAAATAAAGTCATTGTGTCCATTTTTTTTAAGAACAGACTTTTATGAAGCGCTCCAGCAAAAACAATTACATTCCTCCTAAATGAACATTTTAAGTCAAGTGGCAACAGGTAATCAAACATTTCTAACACCTGCATTTTTGTCTTTACTCCATCCATCATTAAGACCTTTTTCATTTGAACAGAATGAACTATGATGCGAGAGAAACTATTCAATATTCTAATTTCTGCATTTCTAAACTTAATTTGACTGTCAAATCTATAAGATGGCAAATCATGAACTATTGCTACGACTCTTGCTTTTGAAATCGACTTGTAACAAAAGCGAAATGCTCCCAAATTCATTATTGGATACTGCAAGAAAACAAGATCATTTCGTCTTAATTTAATCCACAAAAGACTAGCCTTAATTAAGATCTCAACATTACCCAATACAGAATTAAGAAAATGTCTTTTTATTGTTATCGTTTCAAAATCTTTCCCCATTAAAATTCTCTCAACATCAATCCTAGCCTTAGACGTTGCTGTATATTTCCCATC
>CAVCRI010000163.1:0-6784 GCA_963604545.1 Lachnospiraceae bacterium
TCTGTGATGTGGATCAATCCGTCTACGCCGCCGAGGTCAACGAATACACCGTAAGTAGTGATGTTCTTAACGGTACCTTCGAGAATCTGACCCTTCTCGAGCTTAGAGATGATCTCCTTGCGCTGTGCTTCCAACTCCTGCTCAATAAGAGCCTTGTGAGAAACTACAACATTGCGGAACTCCTGGTTGATCTTGACAACCTTGAACTCCATAGTCTTGCCTACGAATACATCGTAGTCGCGTATAGGGTGAACGTCAATCTGGCTTCCTGGCAAGAAAGCTTCGATACCGAAAACGTCAACGATCATACCGCCCTTAGTGCGGCACTTGATGTAACCCTGGATAACCTCCTCGTTCTCAAGAGCCTCGTTAACGCGCTCCCAAGACTTGCTGAGGCGAGCCTTCTTGTGAGAGAGTACCAACTGACCCTTAGTGTCCTCCTGGTTCTCTACGTAAACCTCAACCTTGTCGCCTACCTTGAGGTCTGGGTTGTAACGGAACTCAGATGCAGGGATGATACCATCGCTCTTGTAGCCGATGTTTACGATAACCTCTTTCTTGTCGATAGAGATTACGGTACCCTCTACAACCTGGTGCTCAGTTACCTTGTTAAGTGTTTCGTCATAGGCCTTCTCGAGGTCTGCTTTGCTGACGTTTGCGCTTGCGCCATTCTCAAACTCATCCCAATTGAAGTCGTCCAATGGCTTTACGTTCTTTAAATCTGACATAAAAAATAATTAAAATTTTAAATTAATAAAGTTAGACTTTATGTGAATATTAAATAAATCGGGCGCAAAGTTACATATTTTCAGTGAATTAGCACGGCTTTTACTCGTTTTTCTGCTCTATCTTAAGGATATTTAACTAAAACTTGCACTCCATCTTCTTACTAGACTTGCTATACCTCTTTTAATGTTATATGATAATTTGTCAGCAAAAGCAGGGTGGGGATGTTACATTGTCGTTAAAACGTTAAAGCTATTAAAAAAAGTGCCGGAAATGCTTGCATTTTCAAATATTTTGTTACCTTTGCCATCGAAATGAATTTTACATAACGTAAATATAATAATGTAATTATGACACTAGTCATCGTAACCATACTGCTCTTGGCCTATGTTCTCATCGCTACGGAGAACGTGACCAAGGTGAACCGGGCGGCCATCGCAATCTTTGCGGCAGCAGTGGGCTGGGTTCTCTATGTCTGTTTCGGTATGGACTTCGTGACTAGTGAGCATCCTTCGGCTTACCACAAGTTCCTCAACATTGGCATGTGGAATGAGATGGAGTCGACCAGTACCACCGTCAAGTATTTTATCGCACGCAACGTGTTCCTGCCTTATGTGGGTAGGGCAGCCGAGATTGTGCTCTTCCTGCTTGCCACCATGACCATCGTCGAAGTGCTCAATAATAATGGTTGCTTCGACTTCGTGCGCCAGCTTTTGCGCACACGCAGTTCCAAGAAGATGCTCTGGACTCTGGCACTTGTCACCTTTGTCATCTCCGCCAACCTCGACAACCTCACTACCACCGTGATGATGCTCACCATGATGCACGCCATCGTGCCTAGCCGCCGACAGCGACTGGTATATGGCAGTGCCATCCTCTTGGCAGCCAACTGTGGCGGTGCGCTTACTGTGATAGGCAACCCGGAGGGACTCGTGTTGTGGAATTCGGGGGCGGTGACAGCCACTTGCTTTTCGCTGTCGCTTCTCTTGCCTTGCCTCGCAGCCTGGCTGATACCTACCGTGATGTTGCAGCGCATGTTGCCTGAGCGTGTGGAGACCGAGTGGATAACCATGCCTTATCGTGGCGATGACACCCGTCTCAACGTATGGCAGCGACTGCTGATGCTCTTCGTGGGCATTGGCGGACTGTGGTTTATCCCTACCTTCCACAACATCACCAAGCTCAGTCCGTTCCTTGGTGCCCTGTGCGTGCTCAGTGTGCTCTGGATAGTCAACGAGCTGTTCAACCGCAAGCTCATGAACATGGATGCCATGGCAGAGCGCCGCACTCCGCGTGTGCTCCAGTATGGCGTGATACAGATGATACTCTTCGTGATGGGCATCATGCTCGCCATTGGGGTGGTGAAGGAGACTGGTGCGCTTGCCGACTTGACAGCCTATATGGGCACCGATGGCCATCATCCTAGCGTATGGGTGCATGGCATCTTGGCGGGCGTGGTGAGCACCGTGCTCGACAACTTCGCCACAGCCATGAACTTCTTCTCCCTGCACGACATCGCTGGGCTGGGGGACCCTAGTTGCGGCATCCCGACCGATTATGACACCAACGGGCTCTACTGGCAGGTCATCGCCTATTGTGTGATGGCTGGAGGCAACGTGCTCGGTGTAGGCACCATCAGCGGCCTTGCCCTGATGAAGATGGAGCGCATGCACATGGGCTGGTATTTCCGCAACGTGGGCTGGAAGGCCCTCATGGGCGGCGTCATCGGACTCGCCATCCTTTGGCTTTCCCACAACCTCGTGGCTGGAGCCACTTGTCTGCTTATTTAAACACAACGAGAAAAACACTTATTGCGAAAGACACTCCCATTGTGCCTTTTTGGGGGGAGATAGCCCCAGCTAGGGTTGGGGGATCCACTAATATGATGATAAATAAAAACTAACGAAGATAATAATAAACTAACATTATATAATATAAGGTATATAGTTATGGCAAAGATTAAGACTATAGGTATTCTTACATCCGGAGGCGACGCCCCTGGCATGAACGCAGCTATCCGTGCGGTAACTCGCTCGGCCATTTACAATGGTTACAATGTAAAGGCCGTCTATCGTGGTTACGACGGACTTATCAATGATGAGATTAAGCCTTTCACCACCGAGAACGTGAGTGGTATCATTGGCACGGGTGGTACTATCCTGAAGACTGCCCGTTCCAAGGATTTTATGACTCCTGAGGGTCGCCAGAAGGCATACGAGACCATCCAGAAAGAGGAGATAGACGCACTGGTTGTCATTGGTGGTAACGGTTCGCTCACAGGTGCGATGAATTTCGCACGTGAGTATGACATCTGTTGCATCGGCTTGCCAGGCACCATCGACAATGACCTCTATGGCACCGACAACACCATCGGCTATGACACCACCATGAACACCATCGTGGAGTGCGTAGACCGCATCCGTGATACCGCCCAGAGCCACGAGCGCATCTTCTTCATCGAGGTGATGGGTCGTGATGCCGGTTTCTTGGCTCAGAACTCAGCTATCGCCAGTGGTGCGGAGGCTGCCATCATCCCGGAGGACAGTACCGATGTCGACCAGTTGGCTCAGTTCATGGAGCGAGGCATCCGTAAGTCTAAGAAGAGTTGTATCGTCATCGTCTCTGAGAGTCCTAAGTGCGGTGCGCTCTATTATGCAGACCGTGTGCGCAAGGAGTTCCCAGAGTTTGATGTACGTGTGTCTATCCTCGGTCACTTGCAGCGTGGTGGTCGCCCATCAGCCCGCGACCGCATCCTCGCCAGCCGTACCGGTTGCGGTGCCATCGAGGCCATCATGCAGGGTCAGCGCAACGTGATGATTGGCGTGAGAAACAATGAGGTGGTCTACGTGCCACTGTCAGAGGCCATCCGCTCAGACAAGCCATTCGACCGCAAGCTCATCAAGGTGCTCGACGAGTTGAGCATCTAAAATGCGAGTGGAGTATCTAAAAATGGTTTAAGCGGAACTAAAAATAGTTTAAATCGGAACGATAAACGAAGAAAACCGATGAATATTTTGCAGTTTCCGCAAATTGTTGTTACTTTTGCACAGAGAAAATAACATATAATAAACTTTTAAACTAATAAGCTTATGTCACAAATTAACGGACGCATCTCGCAGATTATCGGTCCTGTTATCGACGTTTACTTCGATACCAAGGGCGAGAATCCTGAGAAGGTGCTGCCTAAGATTTACGAAGCTCTGAAGGTGAAACGACCAGACGGCCGCGAGCTCATCATCGAGGTGCAGCAGCACATCGGTGAGGATACCGTGCGCTGTGTCGCCATGGACAACACCGACGGCTTGCAGCGTGGCTTGGAGGTTATCTCTACGGGTAACCCAATCCAGATGCCTGCCGGAGAGCAGATCAAGGGGCGTATGATGAATGTCATCGGCGAACCTATTGACGGTATGAAGCGTTTGGACATGGAGGGTGCTTATCCTATCCACCGAGAGGCTCCTAAGTTTGACGAACTGTCAACCCACAAGGAGATGCTCGCCACCGGTATCAAGGTCATCGACTTGCTCGAGCCTTACATGAAGGGTGGTAAGATTGGTCTTTTCGGTGGTGCGGGTGTTGGTAAGACCGTGCTTATCATGGAGCTTATCAACAACATCGCCAAGGGACACAATGGTTACTCTGTGTTTGCCGGCGTGGGTGAGCGTACTCGTGAGGGTAACGACTTGATTCGTGATATGCTCGAGTCAGGCGTTATCAAGTATGGCGACAAGTTCAAGAAGGCCATGGAGGAAGGCAAGTGGGATCTCTCGCTCGTCGACCCAGAGGAGTTGGCGAAGAGCCAGGCTACCCTTGTATATGGTCAGATGAACGAGCCACCTGGGGCACGTGCTTCCGTGGCACTCTCAGGACTGACCGTTGCCGAGGAGTTCCGTGACCATGGAGGCAAGAACGGCGAGGCTGCCGACATCATGTTCTTCATCGACAACATCTTCCGTTTCACCCAGGCTGGTTCTGAGGTTTCAGCGTTGCTGGGCCGTATGCCATCAGCCGTAGGTTATCAGCCTACTTTGGCTTCGGAGATGGGTGCCATGCAGGAGCGTATCACCAGTACCAAGAACGGGTCCATCACCTCTGTGCAGGCAGTTTATGTGCCTGCCGATGACTTGACCGACCCAGCTCCAGCCACCACCTTTACCCACTTGGACGCTACCACCGAGCTTTCTCGTAAGATTGCCTCCCTCGGTATCTATCCTGCCGTAGACCCTCTGGGCTCTACCTCTCGTATCCTCGACCCACTCATTGTGGGCAAGGCTCATTACGATTGCGCTCAGCGAGTGAAACAGCTCCTCCAGCGCTACAACGAGTTGCAGGACATCATCGCCATCCTCGGTATGGATGAGCTCTCAGATGAGGATAAGTTGACCGTGAACCGTGCACGTCGTGTGCAGCGTTTCTTGAGTCAGCCTTTCACCGTCGCCGAGCAGTTCACCGGCTTGAAGGGTGTGATGGTACCTATCGAGGAGACTATCAAGGGCTTCAATGCCATTCTCGACGGCGAGGTCGACGACCTGCCAGAGCAGGCTTTCCTCAACGTAGGTACTATCGAGGATGCCAAGGAGAAGGCTAAGCAGTTGCTCGCAGCTGCACAGGGCTAAGTCTAAGGTGAAAGTGTTAACACTTAACATTTAACATTTAACACTTAACATTAAAATATTAGGCTTATGCTAAAGTTAAAGATAGTTTCTCCAGAGAAGGTTGTCTTCCAGGGCGAGGTGGAGAGCGTGTTGGTTCCGGGAACCCTCGGCTCGTTCGAGATACTCAAGGACCATGCGCCTATCATCTCTTCGCTCGAAGTGGGCAAGGTGGAGTACACCACCCAGGAGGGCAAGCAGCAGATGCAGATACAGGGCGGATTCGTCGAGGTAAAGAAAAACGAAGTAAGCCTCTGCGTGGAAGTGTAATTGAATTAAGAATTAATAATTAATAATTAAGAATTAATAATTAATAATTAAGAATTAATAATTAATAATTCGCGATTGATAACGAATATGGAAAAAGAAGAAGTGATGCGACTGCAAGGCATCAAGCAGACGGGCATCAAGTACAAGCAGATCTCGATATGGCTCACGGCAGGACTGGCTCTCGCCATCCTCTTCGCCTGTAGGGTGTCGGCTGCCTGCGATGACATCATCGGTCAGGTGGTTAACCCGTTGGTAGTGAGTGCAATATTCTCGCTTGTCGCAAGTACTGCTTATGGTGAGGCATGGATGGCCATCGCCAAGTCTTCGCCCTCGAATCTCGCCAAGTTCTACCTGGCGGCTTTGACGCTGAAGATGATGGCAGCGGCAGTGGTGTTCCTCGTCTACGTGGTGGTCTGCCAGAAACAGAACATCCTGGGCTTTGCCGCTATCTTCGCCCTTTTCTATGTCGTGCTTCTCGTGTTCGACTGCATCTACTTTGCTCGTGCAGAGAAAAAGAATAAATTAAACAATAAATAAGAATTAGACGATTATGAAATATCTCAAGCAATTCCTCTTGATGGCGATGCTGCTCTTCACGTGGGCACCCGTGCAGGTGTCTGCCAAGGAGAACATCGACGTGAAAGAGATATTGTGGGGTCATATCAAGGATTCTTATGAATGGCATATCACTACCGTGGGCAATACCCCAGTGGTGATCAACCTGCCAGTCATCGTACATACCACCACCGGTTGGCACGTGTTCAGCAGCGGCGAGTTCTCCGAGGAGAGAGACGCCAATGGCGACCGCCCGGGCCCATACAACCTGGTGATCAAGAACGGTGATGCGCAGAGCAATCCAAACAAGATTGTGGAAAAGGTGAACGGGGCAGAGGTGCTGCCGCTCGACATCTCCATCACGAAGACCACCTGTGTGCTCTTCATCGATGCCATCATCTTGCTCTTGTGCGTACTGATACCAGCCCGCTGGTGCAAGAAGCACAAGGTGGACGACCCAGCTCCAAGGGGATTCGTGGGATTGATGCACATGTTCATCATGTCTGTCTATGACGACGTGATCAAGGCCACCCTCGGCAAGGAGGCACCTAAGTACGCTCCATGGCTGCTTACCTGTTTCT
>CAVCRI010000164.1:0-6754 GCA_963604545.1 Lachnospiraceae bacterium
CCACCTCTTCCCATTCCGAACAGAGAAGTTAAGCTCACTTGCGCCGATGGTACTGCAATGCAATGCGGGAGAGTAGGTAGCCGCCTCCTTTCAATCAAGAGCCTCAGGTTTCGAAAGATTCCTGAGGCTTTTTGTTTTCTATCCGCACATAACTATTGCTCTAAACTCACGAATACTTTTAATATATCATACGAAACTTGAAACAAAAAACAGGGCTGCATAATTCTTGCAACCCTGTTCTTTATTTCAAGTTTCTCTTGATTTATGAGGAGATAATTCTTTCTGAATTATCTCCTGAGAATTTATTTGTTCTTACGGTGATTACGTGTCTTCTGCCTGCTCTTCTTCCCCTTCTTGGAAGGAGTAGTGTTTGCGGCTGGCTTTTCCTTGCGTACAGGAGCAGAATCACCTGCTAGGGTGAAATCTAGTTGTTTCTTTTCGAGGTTAGCTTGCGCTACCTTGATGCGGATGGCATCGCCTAACTGATATTTGTTGTGGTGACGGCGACCAATGAGACAGAAGTTCTTCTCATCGAAATCGTAGTAGTCACCTGCAATGTCACGCATTGGAATCATTCCTTCACAATGGTTTTCGTCGATAGTGGCATAGATACCGTAACTAGTAATGCCACTAATATGGGCATCGAATTCTTCGCCTAGTTTGTCGCCCATAAACTCAACCATCTTATACTTGATGCTGTCTCGCTCTGCGTTCTGGGCAATCTGTTCCATATCAGAACAGTGCTCACATAGCTCCTCGTAATGCTTCTCGTTGGCACTTCTGCCACCTGCTGCATATTTGGTGAGCAAGCGGTGAACCATCGTGTCTGGATAACGACGGATAGGAGAGGTGAAGTGCGTGTAGTATTCAAAAGCCAATCCGAAGTGACCGATGTTGTGTACGGAGTACTTAGCCTTCATCATCGCACGGAGAGCTACCATTTGGATGAGGTTGCTTTCAGGCTTGCCATCGCAGTCTGCCATCAGCTTGTTCAGGCTCTTGGCTGTGGCACCCTTGGTTCCCTCTGTCTTCATCTTGTAGCCGAACTTCACGACGAATTCTCGCAGGGTTTCCAACTTCTGTGGGTCTGGGTTGTCGTGGATACGATAAGGCAGCGTCTTAGGCTTCTTGCCTTTCTTCACCTTTCCGATGCTCTCAGCCACCGTGCGGTTGGCAAGGAGCATGAATTCCTCTACCAGCTTGTTGGCATCCTTGGAACGCTTGTAGTAGCAGCTGATAGGCTTGCCCTTCTCGTCTACATCGAAATGCAATTCCTCTCGGTCGAACTTGACGGAACCATTCTTGAAGCGAGCGGCACGAAGTTTCTTCGCCAACTTGTCGAGGGTGATGAGCTGGAGTGCATTCTCACCCTGGTAAGGATGCTCCTTGGTCTCCGCTGGAGCAGGTTCGCCTGTGCCATCTACAACGCCGTTGGCTTCCAGTAGCTCTTGTACCTCCTCATATTTATAGCGGCGGTTGCTCTCTATGACGGTATGCACGATGCGGTAGTTCTTGACCTCGGCATTGTTGTCTAATTCGAAGATGACGCTGTAGGCGAGCTTTTCCTCGTTAGGGCGAAGCGAACAGATGAAGTTACACAATCGCTCAGGGAGCATCGGGATGGTGCGGTCTACGAGGTAGACGGATGTGGCACGCTTCACAGCCTCCTTGTCGATGATGCTACCCTCGGTAACATAGTGAGAGACATCAGCGATGTGTACACCCACCTGCCAGTTGCCATTCTCCAACTGCTGGATACTGAGGGCATCGTCGAAGTCCTTGGCATCCTTTGGGTCGATGGTGCAAGTGAATACCTTGCGGAAGTCCTCACGCTCCTTGTAGTCTTGCTCTGTGATTTCGCCCGAAATCTTGTTGGCTGCATCCTCCACATTCTTAGGATACTTGTAAGGAAGGCCATATTGTGCGAGGATGGAGTTCATCTCCACATCATTGTCGCCCGTCTGTCCGAGGATGTCCACCACCTCACCTATCGGGCTCTTGTATTCGCCGTCAGGCCACTCCGTGATTTTCACCACCGCCTTGTCGTCGGTCTTGCCCCCCTTGAGCTTGCGCTTCGGTATGATGATGTTGTGAGCGAAGACCGTTGCAGGGGTAACGAGGTAAGCCAAGTCCTTGTCTACCTTGAGACGGCCCACGAAGGTATCCTTGGCACGCTCCAAGATTTTGTTGACCTGTGCCTCCTTGATGTGGTTCTTGCGTCGAGCCAGGAAGGTAAACTCCACACGGTCGCCATTGAGGGCACCCATGGAGTTGCGTTCCGAAACGAAGATAGGAGTCTCGCTATCGTCTGGAATGACAGAGTTCTTGCCATTCGCCTTACGCACAAACTTACCCTCCATCACCTGTACGCTCTGGTTCAGGCGATAAGAGTTATCACTTACCTTAGCAAGGTAATCATCCCATGCCATTTCCTCCATGATGTCGATAGCCAGCATCTTGAGCGGATGCGTAGTGAGATGGAGGGAACGGAATATCTCTTTGAAGCTGAGCGTTTCGCCCGGCCTCTCGGCAAAGAACTCCTGGAGCATCTCTGAGAGCTGCGCCTTGTTCATTCTCTTGCCGCCTTTTTTACCTTTTCCCATAATTATAAAGATTAATAGTTTTATATGGCAAAATTAGACAAAAAATCTGAAAGATGCAAGCGGTAGGGAATCTTTTTCATTTAAAAAAGATGAAAAAGGCGTTAAAGTTATTACAATACTGTTACAAACTGAATAATGAGAGGCGAAAGTTTGAAAAAGAAAATGTTTTTTATTATTTTTGCAAACAAATTGTAATAGGTGTTTCCTTGGAACATCTATGAGAGTGGCATATAGATTACAATTATCATAAGACAATAGATTTATGGATACAACGAATTATCTAGTGATAGCTTTTCAGATCCTGGGTTCTCTGGCACTGCTCATCTATGGTATGAAGGTGATGAGTGAGGCTTTGCAGAAGATGGCAGGATCGCAGTTGCGTCACATCTTGGGAGCGATGACCACCAATCGCTTTACGGGCATGTTGACGGGTACCTTTGTAACCTGTGCCGTACAGAGCTCGTCGGCGACCACGGTGATGACGGTATCATTTGTCAATGCCGGCTTGCTCACGTTGGCGCAAGCCATCTCGGTTATCATGGGTGCCAACATCGGTACCACGCTCACGGCATGGATTATGTCGTTGGGCTATAATGTGGACCTCACCATCGTTGTATTCCCCGCCTTCTTCTTGGGCATCATGCTTATCTATAGTAAGCGCCGTCGCTATATAGGAGACTTCCTTTTCGGTATAGCCTTTCTCTTCTTCTCGTTGGTGCTCTTGAGCAATGCGGGCAAGGCTCTCGACCTTGAGCATAATCCTTCGGTCATCGACTTTTTCAGTTCTTTTGATACCAAGAGCCATCTCACCATCATCATCTTCTTGTTGATTGGTACGGTCATCACTTGTATTGTGCAGAGTTCTGCGGCGGTGATGGCGATTACCATCTTGCTATGTTCTACGGGCGTGCTGCCTATATATTTAGGTATAGCTTTGGTGATGGGCGAGAATATCGGAACCACTGCCACTGCCAATCTCGCTGCCTTGGGTGCCAATGCCCAGGCTCGCCGTGCCGCCTTGGCGCACTTGGTGTTCAACGTGTTTGGTGTGGTTTGGGTGCTCTGCCTTTTCTACCCATTTGCTAACTTCGTTTGTTCGCTGGTAGGCTATGACCCTGATGGAGGCAGTCTTACCACAGCCCAGAAGGCAACCATCTTGCCAATCGTGCTGGCAGCATTCCATACTTGCTTCAATATTTGCAATACGGGATTGCTGATATGGTTTATTCCACAGATTGAGAAGTTGGTGTGCAAGATAATTCGACCAAAGAAGGAGAGCGACGATGACTTCCGCTTGAGATTCATCCAGGCGGGCATCATGAAGACCCCTGAGCTTTCTGTCTTGGAGGCACAGAAGGAGATTGCTAGCTTTGGCGAGCGCATCCAGAGAATGTTTAAGATGGTACGTGACTTGGCGGAAATGGAGGATACTGTCAAGGACTTCGACAAGCTCTTTGCACGCATCGAGAAATATGAGGGAATCTCTGATAATATGGAGATAGAGATTGCCAAGTATCTTGACCAGGTGAGCGATGCTCATCTGAGTGATGATACCAAGGGCAAGATTCGTGCGATGCTCCGTGAGATCTCGGAGATAGAGAGTATCGGAGACAGTTGCTACAACATGGCTCGCACCCTTCGCCGCAAGCGTGACTCAAAGGAGGCGTTCACCGATAGACAGGTGGGACATATTCACCAGATGTTTGAGTTGACTGACCAGGCTTTGGAGCAGATGATATTCATGTTCAACCACAATAGGTCTCAGCTCGATATGAACCGCACCTTCAACATTGAGAACGAAATCAACAATTTCCGTAACCAGTTGAAACGCCAGAATATAGAAGACGTGGATAACCACCAGTATACCTATGGTGTGGGAACACTCTATATCGACTTGATTCAGGAGTGCGAGAAACTGGGCGACTACGTGGTGAATGTAGCCGAGGCACGTATGGGTACGAAGTTTGGGGATAAGTAACCATAACATAAAAACGCTCTTGCGCAATATGCGCAAGAGCGTTTTTATGTTATTTCTTACTATTGTTATTTCTTTAGGAGAATGTCTTTCAGTTCCTTCATGCCCTCGGAGGCACCTTTCATGATGTGCTCTATCTTGTAATAGCCATTGGTGTTGACGCCCCCTGGGTCTATCAAGTAGATAGGAATGTGAGGCTTGGTATAAGAGATTAAGCCAGCGGCAGGATAAACATTGAGCGATGTGCCGATGATGACGAAGATGTCGGCTTGCTGCACTGCTTCGGCTGCAGGCTCAATCATCGGAACGTTCTCGCCGAAGAACACGATGAACGGGCGTAGCAAGCTGCCATCGCCAGCTTTGGTTCCAGGCTTCACCTCGCAATCATCCTCAGGCAATTCCTTGATGTAGCGATAATCATAAGGATTGTCAGAAGAGCAAACCTTGGATAACTCGCCATGCAAGTGGATGACATTCTTTGAGCCAGTCTTCTCGTGCAGGTTATCCACGTTCTGAGTGATGACCGTCACATCGAAATCATTCTCCAGTTCCTTGATAAGCTTATGTCCCTCGTTAGGATGAGCGGCATAGAGCTTATGGCGCAACATGTTATAGAAGTTAGTCACTAGGGTAGGGTCGGCTTCCCATCCCTCGTGGGTAGCTATCTGCTCTACAGGATAGTTTTCCCACAAGCCATCGTTGCCTCGGAAAGTCTTGAATCCACTTTCCACAGACATGCCAGCACCGGTTAAAAATACAAGTTTCTTCATAATCTTACCATTAAGAAAGCATAATCTTACTATTAAGAATGCACAAAATTAGTAATTTTTCTGCAAATAGCATCGTTATCAGCGAGAAAAATGTTATCTTTGCACTCGTTTTAAGAACAAATGATATAAAACGTGCGCATAGGGCGCACAAAACTTCAGATTATTAATACAAAGTTATAAGATAAATTTATGGATAAAGTAAGTTATGCTTTAGGCATCGGCATCGGTCGCCAGTTGGCTTCAATGGGTGCAGAGAGTTTGAATATTGATGATTTCGCACAGGCTGTAAAGGATGCCATCGCTGGCAAGCTCCAGCTCGACGAGCAGGAGGCACAGCAGTTGGTTCAGAACTTCTTCGCAGAGCAGGAGGCTAAGGCTCAGGCTGCCGCTGCAGAGAAGGGAAAGGTTGCCAAGGAAGCTGGCGAGAAGTTCCTTGCTGAGAACGCCAAGAAGGAAGGTATCATTACTACTAAGAGCGGTTTGCAGTATCAGATTTTGCGTGAGGGCAATGGTAAGGCTCCTAAGGCTACCGACCAGGTGGAGTGCCACTATGAGGGTACGCTTATCGACGGTACCAAGTTTGATAGCTCTTACGATCGTGGTCAGACTGCTACATTCCCATTGAACCAGGTTATCGCTGGTTGGACAGAGGGCTTGCAGCTCATGACCGAGGGTGCTAAGTATCGTTTCTTCATCCCTTACCAGTTGGGTTATGGCGAGCGTGGCGCAGGTGCATCTATCCCTCCATTCTCTGCCTTGATTTTCGATGTAGAGCTCGTTGCTGTAAAGTAAAAAATAGAGAACAAAGAATAAAACATAATAGAAGAAAATGAAAAAGTTATTTTTCGGAGCCCTCGTGGCTTGTGTTGCCGCTACATTCGTAGCTTGTGGCAATTCTACTCCTAAGGCAGACCTCAAGACCGATGTCGACACAATGAGCTATGCCATGGGTATGTCTCAGACTCAGGGTCTGAAGGAGTTCATGGTAGAGCGCATGGGCGTGGATACTGCTTATATGGACGACTTCATCAAGGGTCTTAATGATGGTGCCAACGCTGGCGATGACAAGAAGAAGGCTGCTTACTACGCAGGTATCCAGATTGGTCAGCAGATCTCTAACCAGATGGTCAAGGGCATCAACCATGAGGTATTCGGTGAGGACAGTACCAAGACTATCTCTTTGAAGAACTTCATGGCTGGTTTCATCACTGGTACAACAGGCAAGAAGGGTTTGATGACTGTAGAGCAGGCTGCCCAGATTGCACAGTCCAAGATGATGGCCATCAAGGCTAAGAACATGGAGAAGGAATATGGCCCTAACAAAGTAGCTGGTGAGAAGTTCCTCGCAGCTAACAAGAAGAAGCCAGGAGTGGTAACTCTTCCTTCAGGTGTTCAGTACAAGGTCA
>CAVCRI010000165.1:0-6729 GCA_963604545.1 Lachnospiraceae bacterium
TAGTAATGGCGTCATGCACAAGTGATATAGAAGAAACAACCGCAACAACAGGCAAAAACAACGTACAGTTGGTTGTTGGTGGATTTCCGGCATTCGGAGATTCACAGACTCGCACTATTGGCAAGGAGGATGAGGGCAAAACTTCATGGGAAAGAGGAGACGAGTTGCTATTGGAAATTGCGAATACTACTTATGCCCCACTATATGCGACTTTTGCATACAATGGTGCAAACTGGGAATTGAAAAGCGGTGAATTGGCTTATAAAGAAGGCGAGCCTGCATACATACCTCATGTGTATTATGCTCCTAATTATAAGTGGAAAAATGGCAAATTGGCATTGAAAGACGGTAAAGTTGCAGGAACGGATGAATACATCGAGGGAGAAGCAGAAATCACCCCTAATGGTGAGGCTATAACTATATCTTTTTCCGATGCTACACGCAACTATTCACGCCTTCGCATTGCAACGATTCCTAATGAGAATATAACAGTTGCCACTAAGTATTTTACTCCTGTAGCTGGTAGTATGGAAAATTCAAAGGAATATAGTCTTACAGCTGACGGCAATGGAAATATCTTTTTGTATGGTAGCTTTGTTAATAATTCGGCTATCAATGTGAAATATAACGGAACATCTTTGGCTGCTCATACATTTACTAAAGCATCAGAGGATGCTAAAAGTTATGTGTTGGATGCGACAGTTATTTCTGCAAATAGTTCAGATGATATAATTTCTGAAGTTGCACAAAAAATAGCAGATGGTAAAACAAATATAAACATTATTCTTCCTTCTGAGACAGATGTAAATGTCTTTGGCGACATTCATAGTAAAATGAAACGTGCAGCGGAAGGTAGCATTAAGCTAACATTAATGGGATGCAAGAAGATTCCTTCACCAGGATTTAGATCTTGGAACGAACTGAAATCAATTGTCCTTCCTGATGTTACGGAAATCGGACAGGCTGCTTTTGATGGATGCAATAATCTTCGAAGGATAGAATTGGGTAATCTTACTAAGGTGTATGGGAAAGAAAACACTACTTATGGCATCTTTGATAATTGTCCTACCCTAATGATAGATTTGGTTTTGTCAAAAGACCAAAAAATCATGAAATGTAGTAATATTGGCGACGAACAGTATTGCTGGCCTCCTGACCCAGCTAATAAATCTTACAGCAACTCCATAGAGCATTTGAATCGTGATTTTCTTGGCTATAGATTCAATTCTATAAAATGTGGAGATAAAATATACCCAGATTGAAAATTTCGCATACACTCCTAAGCTGGGCAGGAGTATAAGGTGCTCAGCAAACATATATAATCACCCGCACTTCACGGGAAAGACAAGGGGCTATATGCCACGAAGATAGGTGGGCGTATAGACCCTTCATCGTGTCTTGATACCTGTTGGGTGGATGATATGGCTGTATGGTGGTTTCGTGCTACCTGTTTTCATGGTTTGAAGTACCTTTGCGTTAATCGTGGGGTGCTCAAACAAAATTATATTATGAGAACAGAAATGAAAGCATTAAACGAGTGTTTGTACCCTACCGATGTATTCTTAATTAGTTGTGGTATGGGATGCAAGCGAATCACCGTCAGCGACATTGCCTATATTGAGGCAATGAAGGATAACTGTATTATCCACATGGTTGATGGCAAACGTTACACTCAGTCATGTCCTATGGGTGACATTGAGCCAGAGTTGAACCCGAACATGTTCAAGCGTATTCACCGTTCTTTCATCGTCAACATTCGTTACATTGATATGTACTATTATGGTCATGTCGTTTTGGAGAATGGTATGGAAGTACACATCGGGGACAAGTATCGTGAAGACTTGAAGTCCTCGTTTCACTTTTGGGGTTCGAGAAACCGAAACAAGTAAGATTTTGAAGAAATAGCAGGCGGTTATAGCCTGTTCGATGGACACAAAGCCCGTCTGGTGGAAATAGTTGCACCAGTCGGGCTTCGCTGTATCTTTGCACCATCAACGTTGAGAGGCGAGTCCTGAAAAGCCTAATAGTAAAGAGAGTAAGGAATAAATGTTATAGCTATGGATGAAAAATTATTAATCTATTTCGAAGACATTAATGATGGAACTCCACAAGGCTCTTATTTGAATGAGTTTGCTCCTAAAGAAGCCCGTAACGGTATTTGCCTTCATTTGGTCTTAACTTGGTTCTATAATTACAAGTTAGCAGGTGGTAATACAGCTCCTAACATAATTTGGCAGGAAATGAAAAATCCGACCATGATAAAACAGATAGCCAATAACCAAATGGGGTATAAAAGACATAATCTCAGGGTAGATGAATGTATTGCATTGTACAAAGGACTCCAATACTTTGGACCTATCCAAGGTGTCCTTCCTAATGAAATGCAAGAGCTGTCTGGGTTGTTACTGGCAGGAACAGATAAAATTCTATATTGCATTGACTTGGTGAAAGATAACGAACTTGTTGGAAGACATGCAATAGGTCTTATCATTCACAACAACCGAGTATATCTTTTTGAACCAAATATTGGGGTTTTATCATGTCCTGTAGCAAATCGTCAAGAATTACTTGATAAACTTCGCTACATATATGAAATTAAAGGCGATTTACAGATAAGAGAGTACGAACTTTACATAATTAGAGATTAGTATTATGGCAATTGACACAACTCCTTCGCAGGTAGCAACCAGTGCGTTGCAGGCGATTCCCTTCGGTAGTATGATCGGAGGTCCGTTAAAGGCATGTATTGAAGCGCAAGCTATGGCTGCGCAGACATCATGGAAGTTTATTCAAGAAGTAGGATTGAACACCGACCCTAAGACTGGGCAGAAAGAAGCAGTGAACGTTTCTTTCCAGTTCATGCAAAACGGTCACATGGTTCAGTTGAATGTTCCACTGTTGACGATTGTACCTATTCCGTACATCGCCATCCACGATGTTGACATCAATTTCAAGGCGAATATTTCTGCATCCTCTTCAAGTGTTAGCGAACAGTCAAGTAGCTCGGCTCTTGATGCTGGTGCAGAGATTACAGCTGGGTTGAAAGTTGGTCCATTCCACATGGATGCCAAGATGAACGCCAACTACTCTTCCAAAAAAGACTCCAAGGCTACGCAGGATTCAAAGTATAGCGTGGAGTACACCATGGATGTGGCAGTAAAAGCAGGTCAGGACAGTATGCCGGCAGGTCTTGCCAAGGTACTCGAACTTCTTGGCAACTCTCTCGATGTTTCCGATCCTGAGGGAACCTTAGAGGTAAGTGCTCGTAAATTGGTACTATCGAAAGATAAGGATGGAAAAGTTATTCCTGTATCTCTTATTGCAACTTACAAAAACGGCAAGGGTATCTTTGAACCTGAGGCTATAGGATTATTCACAAAGTCTAACGATAAATTAGAGTCAGTTGATACAAAGGCTGTAAATATCGAGAAAAATACTCAAGACGATAGCATAGTCTATGTATTCCCAGAAGTGAATAACTATGTTGTAAAGGCAGGTAACAAGACTATTGAAATCAAGATTGAAGATGCTAAGCAAAAAGACAGCGAGGCATAATATAATGTAAATTAAAGGAATCTTATGGCTCAATTAAGTACTATAATCAGTTCAATACTTCGTGATATGATAGTGGCACAACATGAAGCAAATATGTATGCCATGTCATTGGAAGATGTTTACAAGCAAAATGGACGCTTGGAGCAGTTTGCTCTCCCGACAGTAGCCGTTGGTGAGGTAGAGCTTGACTTGCGCTATGGCGTGAAAAATGACTCTGTTCAGACTGAACAGTATGAAATAAACTATCCACAGTTGCGTAAGGTGGCAAAACAGGTAAGTAAAGACTGTGCTAATGCAATAGTCGATAGTTCTCTTCCTGTTCTAAAATCGCTCTTCCCATACAATGGCGGCAATAATGTCACTAAAATGTTGGCAAACTTTGAAGAGGATGGCAATTTGAACAAAAAGTATAGAGCTTTTTTGAGCCGTAAGATTCTGAAAGCAATGCAAATGAGCTTTACTTCTCTCATCAAGGATGATGGAAGTATCAACGAAAGTGTTCTGCTTGATTGCCTACTTTCTGTGTGTGATGAAAAGTTGCTTGGCCTCGAAGACTTACAAGGTCTTTTCAATAAAGCTGATGGGGATAAGGCTCGTGACAAGGCACGAGAAGAAATTAAAACGTTCTTGAAGAATATGATGCCATCAATTATAAAAGGTATCAACTTGAAGCGCAAGCGTATCATTCCATCTGTAGATGTGACCTTGAACTCTGATGAATTGGCTAACTTGCCAGAGGAGTGCATCCATACCTTGCACTTCCACGTTTCGCCAAACAACATCAAACTATATTCTGAGGAATAAAAACATTGTAGAACCATAAAAAGGAAAGATTATGCCTGCAGGAAAAGATATTAAACGAACAAGTAGCCAAGTAATGGAGCTGAAAGACCTCATATCGGGACCTTTGGCTGCTACGATAGATGCCGACACCATCGCTGCCCGTCGATACTTGAGTTATCTGATGGAGCTTGCTTTCGATTCGTACGATAAGGAGAGTGGCAAGGTGGGAGAGTTGCGAATGCTGGAGTTTACCTATCAGAGCCACGATATAGAAGGCAATCATCTGCAACATGTCAAGATTCCGCTGCTGACTCTTGTTCCTCTGCCTCTGCTGCAAGTAAAGGAGGCTGACTTCGATTTCGACATTCAGATAGTGGATGCCTTGAGTGCGGATAGGGATGCGACTTTCTCTCTGAAGAATGGGGCTGCTCCTAAAGACAACATGCCAGAAGGTGTGAAGCTAAGGGTATCGATGGCTTCGGTTAAGACGGATGCTCGTAAGAGTGGAGTACAGCAGTCGCTTACCGCCAATATGAAGGTAAAGGTGAGGATGGAGCAGGCAGATATGCCTGGCGGACTGGCAAACTTGCTGCATCTGACGACGAACAACCTGCAGATGGAAACGGTGGAAGAAGAGGGAAAGGAGGTAAGCCATGATGAATAATCAACAACCACAGCAAGTGCCAGGTATGGCTTGTCCGCAATGCAGCAAGTTTATCCCGACCACCATTACCGAACTGTTGACATCGGGGCATCTCCGTTGTCCTTATTGTCTGCTGGTCTTGACCATTGACAGAGGAAAGTCGGCTACGGCTCTGAAAGCTCTCGCCAAGGTTGAGGCTGCTCAGCGAAAAGTGGAAAGTACAAGTAAGTTTCATCGATAAAAAGGAAACAGTATGTGTCAAGATTCTTTGCGTATCACAGAAGCCGACATCAAGCGTGTGGCAGAACTGCTCGATGTGGAAGAGGCTGCCATCAAGGCTGTTCTTGAAGTGGAGACAGGTGGTAGAGGAGGTTTCCTTGCTGTAGGCAAACCTGTCATTCTCTTTGAGGGGCATATCTTTTGGAAACAGTTGAAGAACAGGGGCATCTCTCCTGATAAATATCAGAAAGGCAATGAGGATATTCTCTATCCTAAGTGGACGAAAGTATATTATAAAGGTGGTATGAGGGAGTACGACCGATTGGAGCGTGCAAGGCTCATTCATCGTGAGGCTGCTGATTCTTCAGCCAGTTGGGGATTGGCACAGATTATGGGCTTCAATTATCGGGTGTGTGGTTGTGAGAGCGTGAGTGAGTTTATGGGGATGATGTCTGAGAATGAGGGCAAGCAGTTGGAATTGTTTGCTCGTTTTATCCAAGGCTGTAAATGGGATGGCTATCTTCGCAATCACGATTGGAAGGGCTTCGCTCGCCATTATAATGGGGCTGGATATGAGCAGAACCAATATGATAAGCGGCTTGAAAGGGCGTATGATAAGTATAAATAGGTGCCTTAGAATTTTAAGTTAAAAAAACTAACTTGCTCTAAATTGAATTTCAATTGAAAATCAAGAAGTTGGGCGTTTACCTATATCTTATAGGTAACAATATGGAAACGAGCGGACTTCTGCTCGTTTCTGTATTTTGCAATATGCAAAGAACGCCTTTATTCGGCTGTAAAGATACGACAATTTTCTAAATATCCAATCTGTGACATAAGGAAAAAAGCGGAAATTAGAGCTTTTTATGTTAAAAGTAGCACTAAACATACAGATTTTCAAGAAAACATTTGGAGAAATCAAATTTAAATCGTATATTTGCAGCACTAGAATCCGCCACGCTTCCCATAGAACAGCGTACCAGGGCGGAACTTTTTGTTTATATGCGTATGGAATATATTAACCCACCACTTGGTACAGCAACACTTTTAGCCAATCTTCAAGATGAAGGATTGACTATCATGGATGAGAGAAAGGCATTTGCTTTCCTTGAAAATGTCAGTTACTTTAGATTCGCTGCATATTTGCGACCTTTCAAGGCATCAGACGAGCATAGTTATAAGGAAAATGCCACATTTGAGAAAGCTGTGAGACTTTACGAGTTTGATGCCAAACTTAGAGCCCTGCTATTTTCTGCTATTCAAAAGATAGAGATTTCTTTGCGAGCAAAAATTATCAATCAGTTTTCTTTGAGTTATGGAGCTTTTTGGTTTATCAATCCCGATTTGGCAGTTGACAAACATAAGTATACCGAGAATCTGTCCTCCTTAGATAGGGAACTACAGCGTTCCAAGGATGATTTTATCAAAGAACATTATGTGAAGTATGGCAAGGAAGATTTTCCGCCAGCTTGGAAGCTAATAGATTTGACTTCGTTTGGCTGCTTGACAAAATTGTATTTCAATTTTGC
>CAVCRI010000166.1:0-6727 GCA_963604545.1 Lachnospiraceae bacterium
AATCATCTCACAGGACCTTATACGCAAGACCTCATACCGAAGGACTGCAATGTAAACGTGTGGTTCGTCGGGGTTGGAGTGAAGTTCTGCCTTGGCAGCATCTGGAAAAACAAGCACCAAATACGCAAGGCTCGCATAGAGCAACAGCAGTCGCTGGAAACGACTTCCTTGGTGCGTGAGGGAATAGAGAACGCAGTACAAGCCAACTATACGAATCTACTCACATCCTACACAGAAGTGGATACGCAAGAGAAACAGGTGGAGCTTGCCAAGCAGAACTACTCCGTGGTACAAAACCGTTACCAGAACGACCTAGCACTCCTCACGGACATGGTTGACGCCTCAAACATGAAACTCTCTGCCGAGATGTCGCTCGTCAACGCTCGCATCAATATGCTTTACAATTTCTATAGACTCAAATACGTAACAAATACTTTATAAAATACATAAATACGTCATAAATACTCGTAACAAAATAATATAATAATGGAAAAGAAGAAGATACATACCTATTTATATAATACCCTCATCGTGGTTTGCCTTTTAGGCGGAGCAGCATACGTGGTAAGTCAGTTCATGCACTTCGGAAACGGCGAGTTTACCGACAACGCTCGTGTGTGCCAAAACATCGTGCCTCAGAACTGCCGAGTACAAGGCTTCATCCGTGAGGTACGCTTTACTGAGTTCCAACACGTGAAGAAGGGTGATACACTCGCCATCATCGAGGACACCGAGTTTCGTCTGCGACTGGCACAAGCTGAGGCTGACCTAGTTCGTGCGCAACATGGCACACAGGGAACGGCAAGCAGCATCACTACCACCAAGACTAGCATGACCGTAACCGATGCTGGCATAGAGGCGGCACGTGTACAGATGGAGAATGCGAAGCGTGAGGATGCTCGCTTCGAGAAGCTCCTCGGTCAGGATGCCGTTACCCGTCAGCAGTATGATAAAGTACATACGGGCTATCTGAGTGCCAAGGCTGGTTACGAACAGGCTGTTCGCTCACGCCAGATGCAGTCGGCTGTTGTGGCAGAACAGGGTCACCATCTCTCGGCTTCTGAGCAGGGCATCGAGTTGGCTCGTCGTGCCGTGGATCTTGCTCGTCTCAACCTCTCCTACTGCTACATCATAGCCACTTGTGATGGCACCGTAGGTTCGAAGGACATCCACGTAGGTCAGCTGGTCAATCCTGGGCAGACATTGGTAAGCATCGTTGACAAAGGCGAACGCTGGATAGAGGCCAACTACAAGGAAAGCCAGCTTCCTCACATCAAGGTGGGCAGCAAGGCCAAGATTACCGCTGATGCCGTGCCAGGCGTACTATATACAGGTACCGTAGAGCGCATCTCAGATGCTACTGGCAGTGCTTTCTCGCTCATTCCTATCGACAATGCCACAGGCAACTTTGTGAAAGTCGAGCAACGTGTCACTGTACGCATCAAACTCGACAAAAACGCCGACATAGCCAAGCTCAAAGGCGGATATAATGTAGAATGTATCGTTGAAGAATAATGGGACAATTAACAGAATTCTTTATGAAAAGCCCCGGTGGACCACCACCTAACATGGGCTTTTCGATGCCGATGATGAAGGGATGGGTGCCTCGCTGCATACAACCGTGGCTGTATGTGCTGACCGCCCTTTGCTTTCAGTTCAGCGGCGGTATGTATCTCGGAGCTCTGGAGTGCATCCAGGGTACAACCAACTTTATGATAGAGGACGTCATGTTCCTGCTCTACGCCTCACTGGCAGGCATGGCGGCTTACTTCCCAATGCTCTTCCGCATGAAGTTTCGCTTCACCAACAAGCAGTTGCTTTGCGGCTCTGCCATCGTTCTCGCCGTATGCAACGTGGTGACGATGCACTGCCAGTCGATGCCTATTCTGATAGTGGCGTGCTTCATCGCAGGAATGGCGAAGATTCAGGGAACGTTCGAGTGTATGAGCAACATCCAGCTATGGATTACTCCCCGACGTGATTTCGCCGTATTCTTCCCTGTGCTCCACATCATCCTGCTCACCGCCATCGAGGGCAGCGGATGGCTTGCGGCTTGGTTTGGCCATCATTTCACGTGGCAGATGATGCACGTGTTCACCGTAGGCACCATGTCGTTCGTCTTGCTCACGCAAGCCATCTGCTGTCGTCCGTTTTGTCCGATGCCCCAACGACTCTCGCTCAAGGGCATTGACTTCCAAGGGGCATTACTCATCTGCATGCTGATGCTCGTAATATCGTACATCGTAGTGTATGGCGACTATTACATGTGGTTCGAGACGCTGCACATGCGCATCCTGCTCGGTATCGCCATCATGCTTGCGGGCATCACGCTCTACCGTCTGCACTATTATCGCTACCCTTATGTCGAGTTCAAGCTCTTCACGTTTCGCAACGTAGTCCCTATCCTCATCATCACGTTCTTTGCTGAACTCGCCCTCGGAGCGGAGCATACGATGGAAGAGATTCTTTACAGCGAAGTCAATCACTTGGAAGAGTTGACCAAGGAGTCGCAGTATATGTGGGCACTCCCTGGTATGTACGTTGGCATCTTGCTTGACATTTTTTGGCTGAAAGTCAGGCAATGGAAGGTGTGGAAGCTGTTCGGCATAGCCTTCTTCTGCATTGCGTGCTATGGCATGTTGATGTATTTCACACTCGGCGTAGGCGTGAACATCGAGCAGTATCGCCTAGCCATCTTCTTGCGAGGATTCGCTTACGCCATCCTGGGTCCTACGCTGATGTGGGCATTGGATGAATCCGTGCCAAGCCTCGAACATTTCTTCATGGGCTTGTTCGTGTTCAACATCTTCCACATGTATCTGGCAGGAGCGACAGGTTATGGCATCTACACTACCCTCTTCTCTCATTTCATGAACGAAGACATGATGAGCTATGGTCAGCAACTCACGCTCACCCACTTGGACTTGTCGCATTTCAACTTTGGTGAATATGTAGGCAACGACTTCCTCCACTCCATGATGTTGGTGGCAATCAAGCAGGTGTATGGCTATGTCATTTGGTTTGCTCTGGCGATTGCGGTTCTCTTCATACTATGCGACATTCCAGCTGTGCGTACCAATATTCGCAAAGTTCCAAGATGGTCAGTCTATGCCATTGAGTATCTAGCAGGAAAGAGATAGAGAATCGAGTCATAAATAAACGATGGAAGCTTGGCTACAGTTGCTCTGCTTCCATCGTTTTTATTTTGTTACATCGTACGACTCTATCACAAGAAGCAACATGACTGAAACTTCACTTCCATCCAAACCACGTTACGAAATCCTAGACGGACTTCGTGGAATCGCCGACTCATCCATCGTATCTTCCAAAGTCGTGTTCTTCGATACCCCTAAGACCATGTTGTTTGGCAAGCAAAAGGGCGAGACAGAGATAAACATCACCAATAAGGACATTAACTTCAGCAAAACCATCCCTGTCAAAGTGACCGATAATTATATCTCTGCCATGATCAAGGGCAGCACGCATCCTGTCTTTGGCAAGGATATGTTCCTGTTCTTCATCAACAACGACCAACATAGTTTCTATCTCATCAACAAGAAAGATGGAGAGCCTACAGGGTTGCCAATTTGTGAGGGCACTTATGAATTCTCAGTGAAGAAAGAAACAATTACCAATAAGGATAAAGACGGCAAAGACGTAAGCATCGAGACGCTCGTACCTTACCTTACGCTCACCTATCATTCCGACAAGAATGGCAAGTTTGACACCTCAGCTTCACTCGTAGCACATGAGTTCAGACTTGACAACAGTACTAATATGGCTTTGAAAGGACTCATGAACTACCTTAAAAATATGAACTGGGACGATTGGAAACATATCTTCGACCCACAGATGGAGGCAACACGTTCAAAGGCAACATTTGGCATCGGCTTTGTAATGCAAGAAGTAGGTACAAATTACATCATAGACAGCGACTTGCACGACAACTATCGCATTCCAGAGCATATCTTGGAATAGATACCGAAAATCGCTTGTACGAGTTTTAAAAACAACAATTTGCAAGTGGTTGGGCGACCTGGAGTAAAAACTTGCCGAGAGTGGTATTTTTCGGAAAAATATCCGTAATTTGTGTAATGTCTGTTTTGGAAAAACATAGTACCTTTGCAACCGAATTAAGTACAAACAAAGAAAAGAAGATAAGTACAAACAAAGAAAGGAAAGAAGATATGAACTATGTTACGTTAAACAACGGGGTGAAGATGCCCCAGATGGGTTACGGCGTATATCAGGTAGAACCAAAAGGTATTGATGCGATGATTACCAAGTATTCATGAAATGAAAAATAAAGCGCATTGATGCAATGCCTAAACAAAATCCGATGAAACGAGAAGTATATTTCCGTTTCATCGGATTTTTTGTTATAGAGAAGTTTTTCCTTCAAAAGTTGCCATTAATCAGATAATTGTTGTACCTTTGCATTAAAATTTCAAGAGACAAAAGCATCAAGTAAGACAATGGAAGAAACAGAATTCGCATATATCGCCTCTGCAATGCGCCCCAAGTTGACGGCACATTGCCAAAGCCTCTTATCGGCAAGCCATGTAGGCGAGGATGCGGAGGACATCGTACAGGAAACCTTGGTGCGACTCTGGAAGATGCGAGACAAGCTCGAACAGTATCAGAGCATCGAAGCCCTTGGCATGACTATCGCCAAGAACATCTGCATCGACCGAATAAGACACGACAAGCATCAGCAAGACCGATATGATGTGGAATCGTGGGAAGAGATGCCTGGTGATGCCAAGGCGCAATGTACATCCAACACAAGTACTGATGCCGCCATCATAGGCAAGGACACGCAAAGGCTAATCGACCAAGCCCTCTCCAAACTCCCCGACACGCAACGCCGCATGTTGCTGATGCGAAGCGAGGGAATGACGCTGGACGAGATTGCTGCCATCTGTGGTGCCAACAAGACAAGCACCAAGACGATGATTTCAGCTGCTCGTCGAACGATGCTCAGAATGGTAAAGAAATAAGATTCTCCCCCCAAGAGGAGAGATATACAATATTCATTTTATAAAAGCAAGAATATGAACATAAAGATGAACGACATAAAAGACAAGGCTTTCCGCCACCAGCTCATAGAGCGTTACCTCGATGCAGATACAAGCATTGAAGAAGAGAAAGCATTGGCTTCATTCTATCGACATGCAGAAGAAAACATGCTGACGGAAGAAGACATCAACATCAGAAACATCACGCTAGGGATGAAGATTGCCGCTAACGAAGCCTTTGCCTACGATGAAACCGAAGGCAAACACGCCATCACCGAAGAAGAATGCACACAAGAAGTTGCGAAGGCTCGAAAGTCAAACCTATGGATTCGATTCTCGGCTATCATTCTAGCCGCAGCCATGCTCGCAGGTCTCATCTTCCTTGCCTTCCCTATCAAGCATCAGGAGAAGCAGAACTTTGCCGCATTGACTCCTGCTTCCACCACAATCCGTTCACTGCAAACGTCTTCGGACGACATGGAAGCAATGAATCCATTGGCTCAAATGGAACGAGCAGACTCAGCTTTTCTTGCTGACACCAAGGACATTGTCAGTCCCAAGGAAGCAAGCAAGTTAGCTAAAGCAAGTCTTCAAGCGCAAAAAGATAATTCTCGTTCTATCAACAAGATAGAGAAAACCGTCTCAACCAATGCTTCACTATATGCTTCAACCAATGCATCTGCCAAGCAAACCGCATTAAAGGTTAAAACAGTAACCAAGAATGAACCTGAGACAGAGAACCATTATTACGATGCATACGAAGTCGCTTCATTAGCTCTTCCCTCGGCAGACCAACTGAAGATAGACAAGCAGGGCAACCACCTTGTCATCACAGCCATAGATGATGCAGGAAACGCCCAGCACTATACGGTCAACATCGACGATGCACAAGATGGAGCCTATCAGCTCCATCCGCTTGCCCAACTAGAAGAGTCATCAACCCATTAATTACACAAAGCTCATGAAAAAGATAGTTTTCTTTTTGGCATTAGCAACAGTGTCCATCGCCCATTGCCAGGCCGCAAACGAGACAGACACCCTTCGTACCTACAACATCGACGGAGTACACATCAAAAACTTTACTGGTCAAGAATTGGAAGGCAAGACCATCAAGTCGTACAAAATTCTCTACGCTACAGTCCCTGCAGACAACCACGTGTTAGAGACTCACTTCATCAAAACCACCACCCCACCTGCCAAGAAGTCCTTAGAACCTCGCTATTTCCTTGACGGCAAAGAGATTGGCAAGACAGAAATGGACAAAATTTCTCCATCCAAGATAGAGTCAATTGAGGTCCTCAAAGCTGGTTCCAAGGCTGCTCAAGAATATAGCAAGGATGGAGACCAGAGAGGCATCGTACTCATCCATACAAAGAAATAGTCCCGAATAATTTTGGTCGTTTCAAATAAAAGCCGTAACTTTGCGATGTGCTAGGAAGAAAAGGCTCTAAACAGCCTTTCTCCATACGATGCACAAACAACAAGTTCAACCCTTTAAATTTAGAAGACTATGCTAAATAAGAAAGTAGAAGAGGCTCTTAACGCCCAGATTAATGCAGAGATGTGGTCAGCTTACCTATATCTTTCAATGGCAGCTTATTGTCATGCCAATGGTAACCCTGGTATGGGCAACTGGTTTCAGGTTCAGTTCCAGGAGGAGCAAGACCATGCCAAGATTATGTTCAATTACATCATCCAGCGTGGCGGTC
>CAVCRI010000167.1:0-6721 GCA_963604545.1 Lachnospiraceae bacterium
CTACCCACGAAGAGCATCTGCTCTGCCGGCTGTATCTCGAAGTCAGCCTTCGGAATGTTTATTTCTGTTCTGAACTGCATGCCTTACGCTTTTTCCATTCCACTCCTATACCTATTATAATAAGAAACACGAGGAGCGCATAACCCACATAGGCGATGGTTTCGGTACGCTTAAGTGATGTTGGATGGAAATCAAGCACTACCTTGTGAGTGCCTGGCTTCACATTAAGTGCACGGAGGATGTAATCTACACGTCCCAACTCTACAGGCTGTCCATCCACCGTGGCAGTCCAACCCGGATAGTATATCTCGGAGAAGGCAATTACTCCGCCCTTGCTCGACTTCACCTCGTAAGTCAAGTTGTTTGGCTTGTATTGGGTCATCTTCACTACCGAAGTATCATCTTGCTTCACACTTTGTGCCAACTGCTCCTTAAACTTGGCATCAGCCACAGCCACGTGGCGAAGGTTCACCTTGCCCACACCTTCAATCTCTTGGTTGGCATTGTCCACATACTTCACCTCATCCACAAACCAAGCATTGCCATAGGCGTATGGATTCTGTACAGGCACGGTCTGTCCACCCTGCAAAGGCATGATGAAGTATTTGGTGTTGAGCATGTTCAATACAGGGAAAATGCTGTCGCCATTCACCTTGGTCATGTCGCCGCCAGCTTCTACCACAGCCTTCATCGTCTTCTGCATCTCAGGAGAGATGTGAGCATCTATCATCTCCTGGTAGCGACGGAGCTTGGCAGGATGGTAGCCACCGATACTCTTATGGTAGTAAGAAGTCTCATTCTCATTGAAGGTATTGGAAGCCAGATTGAGCACACGATAGTCGAGAGCCTTGTCACGAAGGATAACCTTGTCGGTCTCAGTCATCTGCTGAGGTGCATCACGCTCTGTCTTATCCACGAACATGTCATCGTAGAGATAGCGCTTGTTGACCATCCACATATCACCCAAACAAAGCACGGCGATACCTGCTATCATATAGGTAGTTCCCAACTTCTTGTACTTATAGAGCATCAAGAACGCTGTACCAATGACGATAACCCAGAAAGAGCGCCAACAATCGGAAGTGAAAATGCCCTTGCGAATCTCGGTCAGGTTGCTGATGATAGGACCTTGGTACTCGGCAGGCAACTGCTGGAGCGCCTGGAGTTCTTGTACAGAAACGAAGTCTGGGAAGAAGACGCTTGGCATGATGGCAAACAAGAGACAGAAGCCTGCTGTCAAGCCGAAGCTAGCATAGACAAACTTCACCTTGGTCTTGAGGAGTTCAGGTTCATCCACCAATCGTTTCAGAGCCATCATTGCCATGAGCGGAATAGTAAACTCGGCGATGACAAGGATGGAAGCCACCGTACGGAACTTGGCGTACATCGGGATGTAATCCAAGAAGAAATTGGTAAACGGCATGAAGTTTCTACCCCAAGAGAGCAAGATGCTCAAGATGGTGACAGCAAGCAAAGCCCATTTCATCGGCCCTTTCACGATAAAGAGACTGAGGATGAAGAGCATCATCACAAAAGCACCTACATACACAGGGCCGCTGGTGCCTGGTTGGTTGCCCCAATACTGTCCCAGTTGTTGATAAATCTGCATGAAGTTAGGGTCGGCTTTCTCCATCGCCTTGGTGTTCTGAGCCAATGGCACGGAAGCACCACCCTTGGCATCTGGTATCAAGAGCGTCCAAGTCTCATCGATACCATAACTCCACTGGGTGATATAATCACGGTCGAGACCACTACTGGTCTGATTAGCCGCATTCTTCTTCACGAGTTCACTCTTACCACGCATGGTCTCCTGTCCGTACTGCCAGGTGTGGTAAAGATTGGAGAGATTCAAGCTGATGCCTATCAGTGCACCCACAGCACATACCACCGTAGCCTTGCCAAAGCGAGCCAACTGCTTCTTCTGGATGGCATCCACCAAGAAGGCGATAATCATGAAGAAGATGATGAAGAGGTAATAATAAGTCATCTGCACGTGGTTGGCATTCACCTCGAAAGCAGAGAAGATGGCGGTCAAGAGCAAGCCTTTCAGATACTTACCTCGATAAGCCAACACCACGCCCGCAATCATCGGAGGCAGATAAGCCAAAGCCCATACCTTCCAAATATGACCTGCGGCAATGATGATAAAAAAGTAGGACGAGAATGCCCAGATGATACTACCCAGCGCCGCTAAGGATTGACGGAAATCGAAAGCACGCAGCATGATGTAGAAGCCTAAGAGATAGACAAATACATACCACACATAGTCGGGCAACCAGAGGTGATAAGCATTCATCACTTGTGTGAGCACCTTGCTACTATCATAGGAAGGTGACATCTGATAGGTAGGCATACCGCCAAAGACTGAATTTGTCCAGCGAGTAGTCTCGCCTGTTTGCTGTTGGAAGAGTTCCTTTTCGTGTCCCAATCCCTTGCCAGCAGAGGCATCATGGCGGAACAAGATGCGTCCGTCCATGTCAGCAGGCATGAAGTAAGCAAACGAGATAATCGCAAAACTAATGACTACTAGAATGTCCAGTAGATACTTCTTTAAAAATTTCATTCTTCTATAAACGTTTATAATTTACGTGCAAAGATAGTGTAAATCGAAGACAAAACAAAATAAATAAGTTGTTTTTATATTTTTTATAGGGGTTTCCCTTATTCTTTTAGGGATTATCCGCAATTTTCATATCAAATTAATGTGTATTTTTGCACCGTGATTCAATAAACAAGCGTTTAACTTAAAAAATAAGAATATGAGAAGAATTACAATGATTATAATGGCTATCGTGCTCACTACCCTGCCATTATCTGCACAGAACTATCGACAGAGTCGTTATTATAACCCACGTAGCGGACATCTAGACTATGGTCATAACCGCTCTAACAATGATGTGTATTATGGATTCCGCATCGGTCCATCGTTCTCTTACGTCAACTCAGACGATGCCCAACTGGACGGAGGCAACTGGCAGACAGGACTGAACGTAGGAGTTGTGGCAGGTATCCCTCTCTCCTATCAGCAGCCACTCTATCTAGAGACAGGTCTCTCTTATATAGAAAAAGGTGGAAAGAAAAACTTGAGTAGTGGTCTAAAGAGAACATACGACCTCAACTACATGGAAATTCCAGTTGTATTGAAATATAAATACGATGTGGATGACCATTTCTCTATCCAGCCACAAGTAGGTGGTTACTTTGCAGTTGGCGTGGGAGGTAAAATCAAGAACTTTGATAATAGAACCGCCGAAAGTTCTTTCGATGATGACAACTTCAGAAGACTGGACGGTGGATTGAGACTGGGATGTGGCATAGCTTACGACATGTTTTATTGCGACTTGACTTATGACATCGGTCTTGCCAACATCTGTCACGACACATTCGACACATCACACAATGGAAGCTTACAGCTCAACTTCGGCGTAAACTTCTAATTGACAATATAATCTCTCTTACATATAGAAAGAAGTAGTTGCCAAAAATAAAAATCTCCATTCTCTATCTAAAAAGATAAAGATGGAGATTTTTTATTATATAAACGCTAACAAACCAATCTGTTTACTGCTGTGGCAATCCATAGCCATTGGTAATCTTACCATTCGACTGACTCAAAGTCTCGTAAGGTATTGGAAAAAGATAGCAAGGAACCGATGCAGTGCTCTCAATGCCTGGAAGAATGTTGCTCATATAGACATCAATGCTAGCAGCCAACTGAGCACCCCAATCTCTACGTGTATAACCCTCTTGCTCCAACTGGGCAGCCTCAGCACCATTAGGATCGATGTAATGGAACAAGCCCTTAATGGCAGTGTTATGATCGGTGCCAGTAACCTTGGCAGGAGTGCCACTAAAATCGCAAACGCCACGCCATCCTGGATATTCCACAGGATCGTTCTCATCCTTGCAATCGAAGGTAAGACGAGCCCCCTCAACCTGCTTGGTCCAGATGTAAGCAGGCATCTCATTGCCATTGGCAAAACGATGGTAGCCCTGTTTCTGGATATCCTCTGCCAACTGTTGCATCTCGGTTCTCACAGCCATGGCATACTGAGCGAACTTACCCGTGCGAAGCATATCATAACGAGTCCATCCCTCGCCAAACATCTCAAACTTACGCTCGCTATAGATGGCATCGAGAAGAGCCTCGCCATGCAAGCCTGTCAGATTGTGAGCTGTATCGCCAAAAGCACGTTGACGAATCTGGTTGACCAAAGACAAAGCTTCCTCATCCTTGCCCAATACAGCCTTTACCTCTGCCTGCATCAAGATGACATCAGCCACACGCATCACTGGCATATTGAAACCAGCTCCCTGCTGCTTGCCATAATAATAAGGCTCCTGACGGCAAATATCCCACTTGTTCAGACAGATGCCACCATCGGTCTTAGCACCAGGCTTGAAGGTGAATGGCACCTCACTACCCTTACCATCCAGACCAGTAACCGTGGCACTGACATCACGACGAGGATCGTCCTTAGCAAAGCCACCATAATAGAAAGTAGGAATCATACGGATAGCAGCAAACACCTTGTTAGGAGCTGTATTGTTACCACCGTTACAGCCACGACCAAAGTCGTAGGTATAAGTACGGCTATTCATATCAGTGCCCTGAACCGCACCTATTTCATAGATAGCCTCAGAACTCAACTTTAGATTCATCTCATATTGGAAATGAAGCTGGAAAGGATTGTTTGCCTCAGTACGGTCGTCGGTAGTCAACAACTTGGTAGTACCAGCATCCTCGCCCAAAGCCTTGGCAAAATAAGTTTCAGCCAACTGATAATAAGACTGATAGTCCTTGCGACGAGCATAAGAGCACTTACGCTGTGCATCGCTGCTAACGACATCAAACTGCAAGTCGCCATAAAGTCCTGGTACATCATCGCGGATGGTCTGATAGCTAGCAGAGAAAAGAGCCATCTGACCTACGAGTGTAGCGGCATACGTGCGACTCATACGCTCTGCAGTCATGCCATTCTCTCCAATCTTGTACATAAGAGGTTCGGCAGCCTTCACCTCATCGATAAGCTTGTCATAGATGTCGAAGCGAGAAGAAAGCTCGTAATCAGAAACAGCTTGCCCCTCATAGCCATAAGGAACATCACCATAATGGCGTACCAAACTAAAGTAGCAATGAGCATGCAGCGTCATCGCCTCGCCCATCATCTGAGTCCAAACATTGCGCTCCCCCTTAGCCACAGCCTCCTGATACTCTGCCTTTGCCTCTATCATCTCCTTAATCTGCTTGCAATAAGAGATGACTGTATAAAGATTATTGAATGATTTCTCGCCAAAGTTGCAAGTCACTTGCTCAGGTATCAGCTTGGCATTGCAGTTGTTGGAAGAGTTTGCCTCAGGATAATACTCGGTATCCGAAGCGAAGTGGTCGTTCCAATCATAGCCAATACTACAGTTGTCGCGATAGATGGCATAGGCACGAGAGAGCACCTTGAGTGTCTCATCCGAAGTATAAGATACGAACGCATCATCCGTATTGGAAGGTGACGAGGTGTCCAGATAATCACCACAAGAAGTTACAGCCATTCCATTAGCCATCAACATCAAAGCTAGAAATATATTTTTAGTCTTCATTGTCTTATTCTTTTAAAATTATTAGAAAGTAACATTTACACCCAGCACGAATGAACGTGGACGAGGATAAGCATTCCAATCCATACCATACATAGGATAGGTCTTGGTAGATGTGTTGGTGCTAACCTCTGGATCCAAACCAGAATAACCAGTGATGGTAAATACATTATAGATACTACCATAGAAACGGAGATTGCTGATGCCTACGGTCTTCAGGAGAGACTTTGGTAGAGAATAACCCAAGGTGAGCGTATTGAGACGGAGATAAGAACCATCCTCTATGCCCAATGTTGAGACATAACCATTCTCACTGTAAGCCAAAGGCAAAGTAGCATTCACGTTGGCTGCATTCAACTCATCAGGAGTGGTGAGCGCCTTCAACTGTCCATCCACTACATCATAGATTTTATAGCAGTCCTTCACAAGGCTCAGGCGATTCTCAAATACACCGCCCTCCTTATAACCATAAAGATTGCTCAACTTGTTGACATTATAGATATCGTTGCCTACGCTCCAGTTGAAATACATACCCAGGTCGAAGTTCTTGTAAGAAACATTGAGATTGAAACCGCCTGTATGAGTAGGGTTGGTATTACCGATTCCTAAGACATAGCCAAATTTTTGGCCATCTTTTTGTGTTAAAAAATATAAATGAGACAATTTGTGAGTTATAGACACTACTCAATCGGTAGCAAAATAGTCGTATTTGACTTTTCTGTTACAAAAAAACACGGAGCTCGTTCTTTTAATAGCGTATAGCTAGATTCCTAATTAGCTATCCGTGTACTGGTCTTTACAAGACTCTAGATGGCCGTAGCACAGACAGCCATAGTTCACTTGTTTCAGACTTATGATAGTGCAAGTATTGCATTATTGTTCTTCTCATTCAATGTTTCCCATTTTCTCTTCTGCTTGCCAATGGCAAATATTCTGAGGATGAGTTTGAACTTGACGGCGTTCAATGCCTTGCGTTTTGTATCTGAGTCATTCTTGCCTCCTAATTTTCTGTTGTAAAATGCACTTAGTTCCATATCTGTTTCCACAGCCCTCAGGGCCGCCATAGAGAGGTCTGCTTTCGCCTGACCGTCACAGCGTGCGGAAGGTCGTGCTCGCCATCTCACACTTG
>CAVCRI010000168.1:0-6701 GCA_963604545.1 Lachnospiraceae bacterium
TAATTATTAATTCTTAATTATTAATTCTTAATTATTAATTCTTAATTATCAACTGATAAGCCTCGGTTCTGCCACCAAACTCAGGACTATAAGTACACTGTGCTGCACAAGTGCCCGAATGGTAGTCGCCCTTACGGTCTATATAGTATTCCATCTCGACGATGTACTTACCTTTAGATAAACGGTCGAAATAGAAATTTGTTGTATTGTCCTTTGGCGATACATAGCAGCCCATGCCCCACTGATAGCCACTCAACTGGTTGACTGGTTCCAGGCAAGCTGCTCGCTTGTCCACCACCTGTACGAAGTCATAGTCTCTATCGGCGGTAATGGTAAGGATGACTTTCACCTTATCACCCACCTTGGCATTCTTCGCATTTTCCACCTTGCGAACAACCTTGATACCCGACTCGGAAGAAGCAATCTCGGTAGATGGTTGGATGAACTGTGCATAGACTGCACCCCAGCTAGTGCCCTCATTCTTCTTATCCACGGTCAGGGTCTTAGCCACACCAGTCTTCGAGGTCTTCACATAGCCCAAGCCAGCCGTAGCCTTAGGAAGGCTTAGGGCATGACCATCCAGTTGTAAACTAGCATTCTCGGCAGTCTTTTCGAGTACCTGCTCCTTGCCATTCAAGAAAGCATAGACCGCATTGACGGTGTTCACTGGAGTATCCCATGCTTGGGTACGCTTAGACTGGAGCAACCAGAGTTGCATATCATCCACATACGTAGTATTGCCTAAAAGTTTCATCGCCTCTATAGCGGCAACCTGAGTAGGAATCTTATAATCAAACCAGCTATAGTATGCCTTGCGAGTATCGAAGTAGCGTCCCATCTCTGGTCGATAGACCATATACTCGTTGATGCTCTGCAGATACTCGACAGCCTTCTGCTGATAACCATTCTTTGCCAACACAACGGCAGCAACAGCCTTGCCATAGATGGTAAACTCATTTTGTTGAGCCGCCATCTTCTTGACGAGATAATTCACATCGTCTGTAGCAGAGTTATTCTGCTTTCTGCCATCCAGAGACAAGGAATAGAGATACTCCACCGCTTGCTCACTAGGGCGAACCAGATGCTTCTTTTCCTCTTCCTTCTTCATCTCCTTCACCTCCTTGGCAGTCTCCCTTTGGAGATAAGCCAAGGCTGAGGTCAGCATCGAAGTAGTCTCGTTTTGCTTACCTATCATCTTATTAAGACGAACCATCATCTCAGCAACAGTCGTAGTCATATATCGACTCCCCGACATGCCCTTCCACCAAGAGAAGGAACCATCGCCATTCTGCAATTTCTGCAACTTAGCTAGCTGAGCAGCCAAACGGTTGGCATTCTGCGACTCATCGAAGTAATTGGCGAGCTTAGTACTCTTCTCTGTCTTCCAAAGTCCTACCACCTGCTTGATAAGAGGCGAGGACTTCATGATATGACGAGCGATACTGTTGCTATAGATAGCAGCCATCAATGAGATGGCATTGTCATCGTCTGGGTCGCAGACAGCTGGCAAAGCCTGAATCATCAACCAACTAGGGTTGTTGGTATATTCTACGGTAACCTTGGCTGCATCCATAGCCTTAGCCAACTTGCCATCCTTGCCAACCAAAGACTTTCCTTCCTTGTCGAGATAGAGTTTGCTCAAGTCAAAATCCTTGCTGCCTTTTTCAGTCAATGTGAATGGCAAGGTGTTGGTAACGAGTTCACGATTACTCAAAACAGGCAAGTAGTGCTGTTCACCATCACTGTAACCATTGCCGGCTGCTACCACCTTATTTATATATACACCTTCTTTTATTCCTTCCACATCGAATGAGAGGATGGCAGAGCCTTCTGCGTCTATGTTATATTTCTGATTCTTCTGCCAAACCACCTTGTTGGTCTCTGGGTCGATGAGCTGCATACGAGCATTTCCGCTCACCTTCTTATCCGATGTATTGAATACAGTAGCCACGATGGTTGCCTTATCGCCCTCACGGAGGAAGCGAGGCATGTTATGCTGTACCATGACGGTCTTTTTGGCGATAGCCTCATCAACCAAACAGCCATTGCGCATCTCCTTGTCATGAGCCAAGCCCATGAATTTCCAGGTGGTAAGACTCTCTGGCAAAGTAAACTTGATAGCCACATTACCATTGGCGTCTGACTCCAAAGCAGGATAGAAGAAAGCGGTCTCGTTCAAGTTTTCACGCACCTGAACGTTATCCAAAGACTTGTTGGCCCCACCATCGCCCGTGCCTACAAACTCAGGCATTTCCTCTACCACATCAAAGACCTTGTTGGCAGAAACACTTGGCGCAGGAGCAGCAACAGCTATTTCGTTACGAGCCATCTTATACTTTCTTGACTCTTCCTTTACCAATTCATCTTTCTTGATAACATCACCATTAAACTTATCCACATCCAATTCTTTCACATCATAGTACTTGGTAGGATAAGTACCTTCAAAATTCCAGATGTTGCGATAGTTCTGACCGAGATTGTTTCTCCAATAGCAATTTGGCAAACTCTGATAGAAACCGAGCAACATATTCCAAGAATGATTGGCAATCTGATCGAGCGACTTATCATAGAGCACACTCATCAGTTGTGCCTTGGCTGGCTTACCATCAGGAGTCGTGATGTGCAAGGTCCATTCCTCCTTCTGACCAGGAGTCAAACGATTGCGGAATGTCTTCCAAGCCACGTTCAGTTTCTTCTCTGGCAATGGTCGAAGGATGCGCACCATGTTGGTATAGCACTTGCCTTCCTTCACAAAACTATAGTTGATGACGATGCCCGAAGCATATTCATCCTTATAGGTGAAAGGCAAAGTGACAATGCTGTCGCCCAATTCCCATGCACCTTTCTCTATCAACTTATTACCTGCGATAATCGAATAAACGATATGCGCACCATTCTCCGAAGAGCCCACCTGCACATAGACAGGCTTGCCATCACGAGGGAAGACATCTGCCGTCTGATAATACCAATGGGTGGTAGTTTCCATAGGATGCGTATCCTTCATGCTGAACAAGGTAAACTTCTGCTGCAAAGTATCCTGTCCGCAGATAGCCTCCAACTCATGTACGCCCGACTTCTCCAAATGGATAGCCACAGGAGTATTCGCCTCAGCATTCGCCCACTCGCCCTTATCAATGCGATATTTCAGATTGCTGGCTATCTCCATCCCCGCACTGTTGCGATAAGAGAAGGTTACTTGCTTCAAGCTATCCGTCTCAATACGCTTAGGTAGGTCGGCACTGAAGGCAGTAGGCTTGGTACCGAGTGGCAAACTCATCTCGCCCTCACGGCTCTCACCTCCCATATTGGTAACCACGGCGGAGACATCAAAGTTGAAGAAACGAGCCTTGCGCATAAAATCAATCATATCCAGCGGATTCTTGTTCTCAGGCATTGCCTCCAAAGGAATCTCCACATCAAAGGTTCCATCCTCACGAGTGATACCCTCGCCCTTCTTCACCACCTCATCGGCAGAGCGACTGCCCCACCACCAGAGTTGGTTTCTGCGAGTAACGGTATAAGTTACCTTGGCACCCTGCACAGGCACGCCAGCGTATGTCTTGGCACTTGCCTTTACCACCACGGTATCACCCCAAGTATATTTCTCGTTCACCTTAGGGAAAGTCACCACAAAGGTAGGACGCTTGTATTCCTCCACACGGAAATAGGCTGTGCCATTTTGGGCAGAGACACTATACTGTCCCGTCAATCCGCCTTGTGGCAATTCGAAATCCACGGATGCTGTACCATAATCATCAGTCTTCGCCTCTTTCTCCGCTACCACCTTCCAGTTGGCATCATGCAGTTCGAACTTCACATTCTTGCCCTTTTCCCAAGCCTTGGCATCCAATCCTTTCAGACTAGTAGCCAATACTGCCGTAGTATGTACGGTCTGTCCAGGGCGATAGATGGCACGGTCGGTATAGAGATTGGTAACCGTCTTGTCCTCCTTCTGCTCATAATAGCGGCCACGACTCATGTAGATGTTCTGAGCTGGCGTATACTTGTCCTCATTGGTAGAAATCAAGACGATACCATCCACATTTTTGAAGCTAGCCTCACCCTCTGCATCCGTTGTTAAGCGGGCATGAACGATGCGCTTGTCCTTCTTAACCTTCACATCGTATCTGTTGTCATAAAGCTCTATCTTCGCTCCTGCGATAGGCTGACCGCTCGTTGCGTTCACCACCACATAGCGATGGCTATCATTAGGCAACTGCTGTATCATCACCGCCAAGTCGCTTACATAGAAGAGCTGTCGCTGAGGGACGATGTCCGTATTATCGGATGTCACCTCCATCAGATAAGCGCCCAATGGCAGACCGCCCAACAAGATGGAATCCTTTACCTCCTCATAGTTGGGATGACCATAAAACTGCTTGTTAAAGTCCTTCTGATGCAAGGAAGATGTCTTCTTCATCAGCATCTTATAGGTAGCCTCATCGCTGACATCATAATCATTGTCGGCAGTGATGTTGACACGAGAGATGGCAACCTTCAGGTTCTGGAGATTGCGCACGTTCAGGTGAATCCATTGTTTCTGACTAGGACGAAGCACCTGAGGCATATCAGAAATCTTGAACATCGGTTCAGTGAGACGCTTCTGTGCATTTCTCAGCACATTCATCCTCGACCAACCACCCCAACGATTCAAGGCATAGTTGATATAATTGACTTTATCCAAAGGTTTGGCATCCATAGCCCCCTCCATGAAGCGATAATGCTCCACGGCAAGTTCGCCAGCCTCAGGAATATCCCGATAAACGGCTATCAGCGAGTCGATGGTATTCAGATATTTCGACTTTCTCAGCAACTTGATGTCCTCCTGACGGTCTTTCTGCGTAATCTCGAAAGCACAGAGACAAGCAGCACCACGATTGCCCACCTTATTATAATAGGAGTGCAACAGCTGGTAAGCCTCCTTGGTATCCGCCTCGAAACCTATCAGATGGAGCATGTCATTATTGAAGGTTGTGCCATCCATCCCCTTTAAGGTCAATGGCACGTACTCGGTTGATGTATGCTTGGCAAGAAGATCGGGGTGAGCCAATGCTTTCTGGAAGTATTCGATACTTCTCTTCTCATTGATTTCACTTCTATCCCGACGGCTGTTCTCGTCATCGCTAACAATACTATATCTATACTCACAATACATTTTGCCCAGGGCTGCATTCCAGACAGCCTTCAGCATAGGGTCTTTGGTCTGTTCTGCCTGTCGCTCCATCCTAGTGATGGCAGGAGTCAAGGAGTCGGGAGAGATGCGATACCACAACATCGCCTGTCGCATCTCCGCAGCCAAAAGCTGACCGTAGTCCTTGGAGAGGGTAGCCTTGCTAGCTATCTTCTTCATCACGCCAATCTCGCTCTTAGGCAAGTCCTTCTGCTGAAAGACGGCAGCTTGCTTCCACAAGTTATCGTATGTCTGAGCCACCGCTTGCGTCATCGCAAACACGACAAACATGAGTGTTATAATGTTTCTTTTCATAAGCCAAGTGCATATTTTGTTAATCATTACTTGATATATGGTAAATATACATTGCAAAAATACAAAAAAATATCTGTAATCAAACCTTATAACGAAAACTTTTTGCTATCTTTGCACCAAAATTATATAAATAACCTAAATTAAGCATTAAGATATTCAAAACAAAACATTGATAATATGGCAATGACAGAGAAAAAGCATGGTCATTTCGATGACGCAAATCGCGAGTACGTGATTACTGACCCTAAGACCCCATGGCCTTGGATCAACTATTTGGGCAACGAGGATTTCTTCTCGCTCATCTCAAATACTGCTGGTGGTTATTCTTTCTACAAGGATGCCAAGTTCCGTCGTATCACACGCTACCGTTACAATGGCGTGCCTATGGACAACGGTGGTCGTTACTTCTACATCAAGGATGGCGATACCATTTGGAACCCAGGATGGAAGCCTTGCAAGACTCCACTCGATAGCTACGAGTGCCGCCATGGCATGAACTATACTCGTATCACAGGTAGCAAGAACGGCGTGGAGGCGAGCGTTCTCTTCTTCGTTCCTCTCCACACTTGGGCTGAGGTGCAGAAGATGACCCTCAAGAACAATTCTTCTGAGGTAAAAACTCTCAAAGTATTCTCCTTTGCAGAGTGGTGTCTTTGGAATGCCGCTACCGATATGGAGAACTTCCAGCGCAACTTCTCCACTGGCGAGGTAGAGGTTGAGGGCAGCACCATCTATCACAAGACCGAGTATCGTGAGCGTCGCAATCACTATGCTTTCTATACTGTCAACACAGAGATTCAGGGCTACGATACCGACCGTGAGAGTTTCATTGGTCTCTACAATGAGTTTGCTGAGCCAGAGGCTGTGCTCGAAGGCAAGCCACGCAACAGTTTTGCGCATGGCTGGAGCCCTATTGCCTCACATTACATCGAGGTTACCTTGCAACCAGGAGAGAGCCGTGACCTCATCTTCCTCTTGGGGTATGTAGAGAACGAGCAGGACAAGAAGTTCGTTGCCAAGAAGGTGATTAACAAGGAAAAGGCACACGCCCTGATGGAGAAGTTTAACACCACGGAAAAGGTAGATGCGGCATTCGCTGAGCTGAACAAGTACTGGGATAACCTCCTCAATATCTTCACCGTGAAGAGTGGCAACGACAAACTCGACCGCATGGTCAACATCTGGAACCAGTACCAGTGTATGATTACCTTCTGTA
>CAVCRI010000169.1:0-6622 GCA_963604545.1 Lachnospiraceae bacterium
TGCTGCAAAAATCTATCTTGCCATCGGGGTAACAGAGGGCAGAGTAGTGACCTTTGAGTATGATATAGGCTTGCAAGTGTTCTGCCAGTTCACTCGCCTTCAAGAGTCGTTCACTGCAACTGCTGCTGGTGTTGCCCGCCAGCCTGTCAAATTCCCTTGGGTGTGGCGTCATGATGATATCCTTTGGCAGTTGCTGCATCCAGGCACGATGGCTCGATAAGATGTTGATAGCATCGGCATCTACCACTGTCGGACAGGTGCTTCTACGCAACTGGGCTATCAGGGCAATAGCTGTTGCTTCGCTTGTACCCAGTCCTGGACCAATACCCATGGCTTCGAAGTACTCCGTGTCTACTGGCTCACTGAAGATAGTTTCTTCTTGGTCCATCTGTAGTACTGCCTCGGGCACGGATATTTGCATAATCTCATAGTTGCGCTTCGGTGTATGGGTGGTCACCTTGCCTGCGCCAGAACGTAGGCATGCCTTGGTGGCTAACACTGAAGCACCGCTCATGCCGTAACTTCCGGCGATAAGTAGTGCGTTGCCCATGCTGCCTTTGTGGGCGAAGTCATGGCGAGGGCGCAGCAACTGTCTGATGTCATTCTCTTCTAGAATGCGACAGCGGCATTCCGTCTTTTGGATGTATTCTTGCGAAAGACGGATGTCGAGAACCTTCAGCCTGCCTAGATATTGTTGATTGTCTGCCATCATCATAGACAACTTCTTCTGCTGTAGTGTGAGCGTGAGGTCGGCATGGATGATATTGGCTTGGATATTGTAGGTGTTGTCCTCGGTCATCAGACCTGTAGGGATATCGATGCTCACAACCTTGGCAGCACTTTGGTTGATGTATTTTACCATGGCGGCGAATCCTCCAGCCAATGGCTTGTTGAGTCCACTGCCAAAGAGACCGTCGATGACCAACATGCCAGCCTCCAGCTGTGGAGGGTCGAAGTTGACGGTGATTTCTGTGAACTGTTTCACTCGCTTGTCTTCCACGAGTCGCTTCTTGTTGGTGGCACAGTCTGCTGACAATTTGTTATGTATGTTAAATAAGTATACGCTTACCTGGTAACCGTCCTCGCTGAGTAGTCTTGCTACAGCAAGCGCATCGCCACCATTGTTGCCTGGACCTGCAAATACCACTACTGGTGTTCGGTTCGACCATTCTTCCTCGATGGCACGAGTGAGAGCCTTGGCTGCACGTTCCATGAGGTTGAGTGATGTGATGGGTTCGTGCTCTATAGTATATTTGTCTAGCTCATGAATCTGAGCACTTGTGAATATTTTCATACTGCAAAACTAGTTAAAACATGATTATTTAGCCGAAAATCTCGCCTAGACAAGACTTCTAAATGCAAAAGTACTAAAAAAAGGTGGATGAAAGCATGAAGTTTCACGATTTTTTCGTAATTTTGCACAAAATATTTTATTTCATAGACTATGGGCATAGTAAAAATCAAGGATAAGACCTTCAAGACATCGATTCCTGAGGCCGAAATCTTGAAGAAGGTAAAGGTCGTGGCAGACCGTCTTAACAAGGACTATGAGGGCAAGACCCCAGTGTTTTTGGCAGTGTTGAATGGTTCGTTCATCTTCGCAGCCGACTTGATGCGAATGATAACTGTACCAAGTGAAATCTCGTTTGTGAAATATGCTTCCTATGAGGGAACCTCCTCCACCGGCAGCATGAAGACTCTCATGGGTATCAACCAGAGCCTGGAAGGTCGCCACGTGGTTATCGTGGAAGATATCGTGGACTCAGGTTTCACCATGCAGCACATGATAGAGGAACTAAAGAAGCAAAAGCCTGCTAGTATTGAGATTTGCTCTCTCCTCGTCAAGCCAGGCAACCTAAAGGTTGACCTCGATATCAACTATGCGGTTATGGAAATCCCTAACGACTTCATCGTGGGCTATGGCCTCGATTATGACCAGGAGGGTCGCAACCTCCGAGACATCTACACTATCGTAGAGTAACAACATAAATTTTATATATAACAAAGAAAGATGAAAAATATCGTAATTTTCGGCGCTCCAGGTGCAGGTAAGGGCACACAGAGCGACAAGATGATTGAGAAGTATGGACTCGGTCACATTTCTACAGGTGATGTATTGCGTAACGAAATCAAGAACGGTACAGAGCTTGGTAAGACTGCTAAGGGTTATATCGACAACGGTCAGTTGATTCCAGACGAGTTGATGATCGACATCCTCGCTAGCGTATACGATAGCTTCGGCAAGGAGCACGCAGGTGTTATCTTCGACGGTTTCCCACGTACCACTCCACAGGCTGAGGCTTTGAAGAAGATGCTCGCAGAGCGTGGCCATAAGGTCGCTGCTATGATAGAGCTCGCTGTGCCAGAGGAAGAGTTGATGAAGCGCCTTATCAACCGTGGTAAGGAGAGCGGTCGCTCTGACGATAATGAGGAGACAATCAAGAAGCGCCTCAACGTATATCATACTCAGACTGCTCCTCTCATCGACTGGTATGAGAAGGAAGGTATCCACCACCACATCGAGGGTCTCGGAACTGTAGATGAGATCTTCGCTCGTGTATGCAACGTTATCGACAACTTGTAATAAATATAATGTTAAGTGTTAAATGTTAAGTGTTAAGTAGGGCTTGCGCCTTTGGGTGGGTAAGCTAAATGTTGACACGATTATTCCTTTCGGGGAAATTTAACACTTAACATTTCACATTTAACATTGAAAAATAATGGCTGAATCCAATTTCGTAGACTACGTAAAGATACAATGCCGCTCTGGTAAGGGTGGCAAGGGCTCCATGCACCTGCGCCACGTGAAGTACCAACCCAATGGCGGTCCTGACGGTGGCGACGGCGGACGTGGAGGAAGCATCTATCTCCGCGGCAACCATAACTACTGGACGTTGCTGCACCTGAAATATCAGCGTCACTTCTTCGCCGAGCATGGTGGTAATGGTGGGCGCGACAAGTGTCATGGCACCGATGGCAAGGATATCTATATAGATGTGCCTTGTGGTACCGTGGTCTATAACGCCGAGACTGGCAAGTATGTATGCGACGTGACTTATGATGGGCAGGAAGTATTGCTCCTTAAGGGTGGTCGCGGTGGACTGGGCAACTTCCAGTTCCGAACCTCTACCAATCAGGCTCCTCGCTATGCACAGCCAGGTGAACCTATGCAGGAAATGACCATCATCATGGAGCTGAAGCTCTTGGCTGATGTGGGCTTGGTAGGTTTCCCTAACGCCGGCAAGTCAACTTTGCTCTCCGCTGTGTCTAGTGCCCGTCCTAAGATAGCAAACTATCCATTTACTACGCTCGAACCGTCACTGGGCATCGTGGACTACCGCGACCACCAGAGCTTTGTCATGGCAGACATCCCTGGCATCATCGAGGGTGCGAGCGAAGGAAAGGGGCTTGGCTTGCGATTCCTCCGACACATCGAGCGCAACTCGCTCCTGTTGTTCATGGTTCCGGGCGATACCGATGACATCAAAAAGGAATATGAGGTGCTCTTGGGCGAGTTGAAGAACTTCAACCCTGAGATGCTCGATAAGCACAGGGTGCTCGCCATCACCAAGTGCGACCTCCTGGACGATGAACTTATTGAGATGCTGAAGGAGACGCTGCCTACCGACCTGCCAGTGGTATTCATCTCTTCTGTTACCGGTCAGGGCATCCAGGAATTAAAAGATGTGCTCTGGAAAGAGCTCAACTCTGAGAGCAACAAGCTACAGGAGATTACTGCAGAGGATACCCTCGTGCATCGTGACAAGGACATGTCTCGATTCCAGCAGGAGTTGGCAGCCGAGGGTGAGGATGTGGTAGAATATATCGACGAGGATGAAATCGAGGATGTAGACGACCTCGATGATTTCGAATACGAGTAGAAACATTTAACATTAATGATAAAAGAATATCAAGTAGCCGCAGGTGTCAAGGCGTTCTCAACCACTCGCAAGGGTGGCGTGAGCACTGGCAACTATGGCGAGTTCAATATCAATGAGTATTGTGGTGACGAGCCTGAGAACGTGGCACAGAACCGCAAGCAGTTGGCTGATGAGCTAGGCATCGCCATCGACCATATCATTATGCCTCACCAGGTACATGGCGTGGAGGTTCGACAGATAGCTGCCGAGTATCTTGCCATGCCTGAGAATATCCGCAAGATGGTTTTGGAGGGGGTGGATGCTGTGATGACCAATCAGGCTGGTGTCTGTGTGGGTGTTTCCACAGCCGATTGCATCCCTGTTCTTCTCTACGACGAGGAGCACCATGCCGTGGCTGCCATCCACGCAGGATGGAGAGGAACCTTGGCGCGCATCGTGCACAAGACTATTCAGGAGATGGCATTTGCCTATCAGACAGACCCAAAGAAACTGAAAGCAGTGATAGGTCCTGGCATTTCGCTCGACAACTTCGAGGTGGGCGATGAGGTGTATGAGGCTTTCGAGCAGGCAGCTTTCCCTATGGATGAGATTGCTGAGCAGCGTCCCAACGCCGCTTTCCGTGCTGATGCTGCTGAACGTGACCGCATGGCTGAGGCTGGCAATATCGAGCAACCACTGAAGTGGCATATCAACTTGCCACTCTGCAACGAGCAGATTCTTGTGCATTGCGGTGTGCCTAAGGAAAACATCCAAAACTGTGGCATCTGTACCTATGCCCATAGCGATGAGTATTTCTCAGCCCGCAAACTGGGCGTGGAGAGCGGTCGCATCTACACGGGCATTATAATTAAGAATTAATAATTTATAATTAATAGGGGATAACATCCATTTCTTTCTTTTCTAAGTACTTTGAGGAGAGAGAAATGGATGTTTTGCCGTTTGTAAGACAATATAAGATAGAGAATAATAGAATACAACATATAATATATATAATGTGAATATGAGGAAAAATGTTTTAAGAAATGGCATCGGTGTACTGGCGGCTTCGGGATTGCTCTTCCTTTCGCTCAGTAGCTTTATGCCCGCAAAGAACGTTTTCACAGCTGCCGAACAGCAGCAGGTGAGCATCGCTACACCAGGCCTCTTTGCCCAGAGTCAGGCTTTCAATGTCGACTTTGAGATATTCCGTGCCAAGGAATATTCTTTTCCCCTGCCTGTGGGCAAGGCTAGCCTTATCGGTAACAATAGCATGATGCACATCGAGACTCGAAAGGGCGATGCGGTGAAGGCGATGTTTGATGGATACGTGCGATTGTCGCGCAAGACGGAATCAATGGGAAATGTTATTGTGGTTCGCCATGACAACGGCTTGGAGACCGTGTATGCTAACAATGCTGAGAACCTAGTCAAGGTGGGAGCCCATGTGGAGGCAGGTCAGACCATAGCTATTGTGGGGACCAAGGATGGCGAAACTTATTGCGACTTCTCCATCATGGTGAATGGTGCTCGTGTCAACCCGGAGACTTTCATTGAGTTGAAAAGCCACAAGTTGCGTCGTCAGACGGTTCAGTTCCGCAAGAGTGGCAATCGCGTGTTGGTGACGGTGGTAGGTGGCAAGGATTCTTCTATAGGTAGAAATACGGCAGAAAAGGATGGCAAGTCTGGTGCTGCGAAGGAGAGTAAGATGCGTGATGGATTGACACTCGACCCAGATGAAGTGAGTGATCCTTTTACCATTACCAATACCTTCCGCCTCAACTTGGAGAAGATTGAGGAGAAGGCTTGGGCTTATCCGTTGCCGGGTGCCCATGTCATTAGTCCATATGGTGGTGCCCGTCGCCATTCGGGGGTAGACCTCAAGACAAAGCCTAATGATGAGATAGTTGCTGCCTTTGATGGGGTGGTGGTTGCCTCAGGACCATTCTATGGGTATGGTAACTGCATACGCATCAAGCATGCCTACGGCTTGGAGACACTTTATAGCCATCAGTCTAAGAATAAGGTGAAGACAGGCGACAAAGTGAAGGCTGGTCAAGTGATAGGCTTGACGGGGCGTACTGGGCGTGCTACGACCGAGCACCTCCATTTTGAGATGTCGTTTAATGGCAAGCGCTTGGATCCAGCTATTGTCTTTGATCATAGTGGGCATAAACTCAAGTCTGTGACTTTGCATTTGACCAAGGGACATGGTGTGAAGAGCGTTAAGAACTGAGAAAACCGCAAAAAGAAGGAAGTAAGTGACTGTCCAATAGGCAGCTCCTTACTTCCTTCTTTTTGATATTGCTTTTCTTTATTTCTTTTGTGATTTACGATTGGCGCGTTGTTGGCGATACTTTGCTTTTTGGCGCGCAGAACCGCTTCCGTGAGCCCCCGTAATATATTTTTTCTTCTTGGCTTTGGTCTTTACCTTGTCGTCGTTGTCCTTTTTCGGACCACCACCTCCCTTGAAGACCATGCCACCCATGATAATATCGTCAATATCGCTCATAATTATATAATAATGTTAAGTGTTAAATGTTAACTTTGCTGGATGTGTATTAGGGCGTATGCCTCATTTAACATTCAACACTTAACATTTAACATTGAAAAATATTAGTGGTGGAACAAACGGACATGAGTGAAAGCCATGGCTATGCCATACTTATCGCATGTGTCAATAACATTGTCGTCACGGATGCTACCGCCAGCTTCTGCTATGTATTCCACACCGCTCTTGTGGGCACGCTCGATGTTGTCGCCGA
>CAVCRI010000170.1:0-6531 GCA_963604545.1 Lachnospiraceae bacterium
ACCCTTCACCCTTCACCTTTCGCTGGAATCCCCAGTGTTTATCGGCATTTCGAGGGTGAAGGGTGCTTGTCAACCCTTCACCACCAAAATCCCTGTGTTTATCGGTCTTTCAGCCCTAAAGGTGAAGGGTGAAGGGCAAAAAAGAGAGTACGCTATTTTACAAGACAGGATAGCTTGTAAATAGACAAGCATCCTTGTCTAGGGATAAACGTCGGGACATCTTCGAACCGATGTCGGGATGTTTTGATTTTTGCCTCACTAGAGCAATGCTTTGCCCCAGAAGAGGCAATACTGCGCCCCTTAACAGGCAACGGATGGCACTTTAAGGACAAAAATGCCGTTTTGACCACACACCACACTCTATGTATTCTAATCAGCTGTAATACAGCACATTTAATGCTGTGCGGTGTGGCTATCAAGACCTCACGCAGACCACACTCTGACCTCACTCTTTGTTCATTACCAAAATCAATTAGTGTGGTTGGAGTGTGGTCTGAGTGAGGTCTAGACAAATAGACCTCACCTCTCGGAACCCTAATAAACAAAGGGGATTCGAGAGATTTTGTGTGGTGTGTGGTCAAAAAACGAAAATCCCTTCCTAGGAACTCTCTTCTAGTAATCCTGTATGTATCCCTTGGTAAACATATCATACGAGAGAGCCTCTAGCTCGGAAAGCGTCATGTGCTCCACGGCATGCTCTATCTTGCGAATCAACTCGTCTCTCTTGAAATCGTCGTTATCGCTCAGGCGCGATGTAAATCTATTGCTCATATTCTTTCGTAATTAATGATTATATTGCCATCGTATTCCTCGTGACTTATCGGGCGAACATTGTGAGGCAGAAGAGGGGCTTTCGTGCCAGAAGCCACATACTTTTCCACAGATGTTTCCACACGGATTTCATCCCAAAGACCTGCATCGAGGAACGCTTGATGGGTGATGGTGCCGCCTTCCACTATCAAGGATTGCACCTTATTATTATATAGATGCTCCATAATTTGGTGTAGAACACTAGATTTTCCTTTCGAAAAGTCCAAGCCCTCGAAACAAGGATGGTTGCGGTCGATGACCAATCGCATCGGGTCCTTGCCACTCCAGTCTCTCACATTGAGCTGGCTATGGTCTCGCTCATCTGTGATTCTGCCAACCAAAATCGCATCATTCTCGGCACGGAGCTTATGCGAGAGCATCTTGGTGAATGGCGAGGAAATCGCCATTCCGTGGAAAGCATCATCCAAGAAGCCATTCGCCGTCTGACACCATTTCAGGATGATGTATGGTCGCTGATGGGTATTATAGGTGATGAAACGCTTGTTCAGTTCGAGGCATTCCGCCTCCAATACGCCCACCGTTACCTCGATGCCAGCCTCTCGAATCTTCTGGATGCCCCTGCCCTGCACCTTGGCAAATGGGTCAACGCATCCACAGACACATCGCTTCACGCCTTTCTTAACGACCAGGTCGGCGCAAGGAGGTGTCTTGCCGTAATGCGAACAAGGTTCGAGACTCACATAGATGGTGGCCCCCTTTAGCAAGCACTCATCCTCAGGCTTTACCGACGCAAAGGCATTCACCTCGGCATGGCCCTCACCACAACGCACATGGTATCCCTCACCGATAATCCTACCGTCCTCGCTCATGATGACAGCCCCCACCATCGGGTTAGGTTTGGCATTCTGCCTGCCGTTCTTCGCCAACTGCAAGCAGCGGCGCATAAACATCTCGTCTATCTCCTGTTGAGACATCGGCTCACCCGTACGAGCGTCCTCAAAAATTATTTTATTCTCTTTCATATCAATTTTTTCCTTCTTTATTGCTCTCTTTCGAGAAAAAAGCGTACCTTTGCGGTATGAAAACTTATCAGCAACTTTGGCAATCCCTCACCCCTCTGTATGATGCTGGCGAAGCGCAAGCTATCGTCCGCACGGTACTCGACGTGAAATACGGAATGACCTTGACCGACATAATCAGCGGCAAAGTTAATGAATTATCCGCAGACGAGAGCATAAAACTCGAAGAAATTATCGCCAGACTGCAAAAAGGCGAGCCAGTGCAGTATGTCCTGGGGCAAGCCGACTTCGCTGGAAGGACTTTCCACGTAGAGCCTGGGGTGCTCATCCCGAGACCTGAGACGGCGGAACTCTGCCAGTGGATAACAGAAGATGCGGCACATCTAGAAAAACCTCTAAAAATAATCGACTTTTGTTGTGGCTCAGGGTGCATCGCCCTCACATTGAGCCTAGACATTCCTAATTCAAAAGTTGCAGGATTCGACATTTCGAAGAAAGCCATAAACATAGCTATCGAGAATGCCCACCGACTCAATCCTGCCATATTATTCCTCCCTGTCGATATTTTTGATATGCTCAAAAATTTTAAGGAGAACGGAGCTCCTCCTCTCGGTGTGGACATTATCGTAAGCAATCCTCCTTATATCTGCGAGAAGGAGAAGGCAGATATGGCAAAAAACGTTTTGGATTATGAGCCAGACATAGCCCTCTTCGTTCCCGACGAAGACCCGCTGAAGTTCTACCGTGCCATCGCCGAATTCGCCCACAACGAGCTGCGCAGTTGGGGCTTACTTTACTTCGAAATCAACCCTCTCTACGAAAAGGAGACAAGGGAAATGCTCGAAGGCTTCGGATTTAAAGACATCGAGACGAAAGAGGATTCCTTTGGCAAAAAGCGAATGATGAGAGCTATGAAATAAAAACATCAAGAGAAGAATAATCATGGAATACGAAAGTTATAACAAGCCTCGCCGTGCGAAGAAGCCGATGACCGAGCAGCAGGCTCTCCTGAAGCTCACAACCCTCTGCACTCAAGCCGAGCATTGCTCGCAGGAGATGGTGGAAAAGATGAAGAAATGGGAACTGTCGGAGGATGCCATTGCCCGCAACATGCAATTCTTGACAGAGAAGAAATTCATCGACGACGAGCGCTTTGCCCACTTTTTTATCAATGACAAGATAAAGTACAATAAGTGGGGGCGTCGCAAGGTGGAGCAAGCCCTCTGGATGAAACGCATCCCAAAGGAAATCTCCGACCCTATCTTCGAAGAGATTGAGGACGACCTCTATATGGAGACCCTCCTCCCCCTGATGAAGAGTAAGTACAAGACCATCAAGGCGAAAAACGACTACGAGCGTTCCATGAAACTCATCCGCTTCGCCTTAGGCAGAGGATACAGTATGGATGTTATCCACAAGAGCATTGACCGCATGAAAAAAGGAGGTCAGGAGGACATAGATACAGATGTGGACTTCTAGGCATTATCTACGTTTTATTTCCTTGGTCTAAAAGTTTCACTCAAAAAGGTTATAGACAAATGAGAATCAGCTTATTAGGCAAGATTATAGACTTATTTTTCCCTCGATACTGCGTAGAATGCGGCAATCGACTTGTGGGAACGGAAGAGATGATTTGTACCTCCTGTCTTATCAACTTACCCTACACCGACACTTGGAGTAATCCTTATGAGAACAAGATGGCAAAGATGTTTTGGGGGCGTATTCCCATCGAGCGATGTGCCGCCCTTTTCTATTATCGCAGTCACTCGCTCCCCAGCAACATCATATACAAACTGAAATACTTCGATCGTCCAGAAGTTGGCATATACATGGGACGGTTCATCGCACATAAAGGCAAGGACTTCTTTGATGGAATCGATGCCATCATTCCCATCCCCCTTGCCCCGAAGAGACTTAAGAGCCGAGGCTATAACCAAAGTGAGATGATAGCATACGGCATTCAGAAAACAACCGGGCTGCCCATCATTACCGATGCCGTAACGCGCACCGTTTTTACGGAAAGTCAAACCCACAAGAATCGCTGGCAAAGACTGGAGAACGTGGAACATGTTTTCCAACTCTCAGAGAGTTACCATCTTGGCAAAGAGAAGCACCCCATAAGTGACCTTGCCGGCAAACACCTCCTCATTGTGGACGATGTTTGCACTACAGGTTCCACCATCATCGCTTGTTGCAAGCAACTGATGAAGGCGGGTAAAATAAAGTTTAGCGTTACATCCATAGGGTGGGCTCACGATTAAAAAATATATAATAATTTACCCATTTGTGCCCAATACTCGGATTTTTATGTTACCTTTGCAAAGATATATTGAGAATAATCATTTAATCCTTATATAATTATGGACAAACTAAAGAAAGAATTCGCATCTAAGTTATTGAAGGTTAAGGCTATCAAATTGCAGCCTAACGATCCTTTCACATGGGCTTCTGGCTGGAAGTCTCCTTTCTATTGCGACAACCGCAAGACTCTCTCATTCCCAGAACTCCGCAACTATGTGAAGCTCATGCTCGTACACGCCATCTTGGAGCAGTTCCCAGAGGCTGACGCTGTAGCAGGTGTGGCAACTGGTGCCATCGCACAGGGTGCATTGGTAGCAGACGAGTTGAACTTGCCTTTCGTTTACGTTCGTTCTAAACCAAAGGATCACGGTATGCAGAACCTCATCGAGGGCGAGCTAGACCCTAAGGTCAAGGTCGTAGTGGTAGAGGACTTGATTTCTACTGGCGGCAGCTCTCTCAAGGCTGTGGAGGCTCTCCGCAAGAACGGTAATGAGATTGTGGGCATGGTAGCTAGCTACACCTACGGTTTCCCTATCGCCGAGAAGGCTTTCGCCGACGCTAACGTGAAGTTGGTAACCCTTACCGACTATGAGCATGTAGTGGCAGAGGCTCTTGAGACAGGCTACATCAAGCACGAGGACGTGGAGCTGCTCCACGAGTGGCGCAAGGACCCAGCTAACTGGAAGAAGTAATTTTTTCACAAGAAGTTAAGAAGTTAAGGAGTTAAGACAATAGTATTTAGCTCTCAAATGCCAAGCATCGCAGCAAGCAATGCCGATGTCTTAACTTCTTTAACCCCTTAACTCCTTTAACTCCTATAAAATGAGTACAAGTACATTCGAAAGTAATATCAAGCAGATTCCTCACAAGCAGGAATTTGTTTACAACACATTGAGCGACCTCAACAACCTCCAGATGCTCAAGGATCGCTACGAGATGGTGAAAGACCAGATTCCCGAGGACAAACGCAAGGAGATGGAAAAGCTCAAGGACCTCAAGTTTGACGCTGACAGCATTTCTATCACCGCCCCTATGGTAGGCGAAATCAAGATGCGCATCATCGACCGCGAGGCTCCTAAGACCATCAAGTTTGAGACAGAGAACAGTCCTGTACCTTTCAACTTCTGGATACAGCTGCTCCCTACTGGTGAATTCTCTTGCAAGATGAAGCTCACCATCAAGGCTGAGCTGAATATGTTTATCAAGGGCATGGTGAAGAAGCCATTGCAGGAAGGCATCGAGAAGATTGCCGATGCACTGGCGATGATTCCTTATCAGGATTAAACTTTTGCCTTTAACTTCTAAGCAAAGCGATAACTTCTTTAAATTCTCTAAATTCTTAAAATATGGCACATAAACTTTGGGAAAAGAACTTTGAAGTAAACAAGGATATAGAACGTTTCACCGTAGGCAGAGACCGTGAGCAGGATCTCTATCTCGCCAAGTACGACGTATTGGGCAGCATGGCGCACATCACCATGCTCCAGAGCATCGGCTTGCTAGAGAAGGATGAACTGACACTGCTCCTCGCCGAACTGAAGAATATCTACGCCATCGCCGACAAGGGCGAGTTCGTCATCGAAGATGGTGTGGAGGATGTTCATTCCCAAGTAGAACTGATGCTCACCCAGAAGTTGGGCGACATGGGCAAGAAGATTCACTCTGGCCGCTCACGCAATGACCAGGTGTTGGTAGACCTCAAGCTCTTCACTCGCCATGAGCTAAAGGAGATTGTGGACGCAGTAAAGATTCTTTTCGACGAGTTGATACAGAAGAGCAACCAGTATAAGGATGTCTTGATGCCAGGTTACACCCACCTCCAGGTGGCGATGCCTTCATCATTCGGCCTCTGGTTTGGTGCTTACGCCGAGAGTCTTGCCGACGACATGCTCTTCCTGCAGGCTGCTTATCGCATGACCAACCGCAACCCTCTGGGGAGCGCAGCAGGCTATGGCAGTTCCTTCCCACTGAACCGCACTATGACCACCCAGCTGCTCGGTTTCGACAGCATGGACTATAATGTGGTTTATGCCCAGATGGGCAGAGGTAAAATGGAGCGCAACGTGGCTTTCGCCATGGCTACCGTGGCAGGAACATTGGCAAAAATGGCTTTCGATGCCTGCATGTTCAACTGCCAGAACTTCGGCTTCGTCAAGTTGCCTAAGGAATGCACCACCGGTTCAAGCATCATGCCTCACAAGAAGAACCCAGACGTATTCGAGTTGATTCGTGCCAAGAGCAACAAGTTGCAGAGCCTCCCTCAGCAGGTGATGCTCATCATGAACAACCTGCCTGTGGGCTACTTCCGTGACCTCCAGATTATCAAGGAAGTCTTCCTCCCAGCCTTCGACGAGTTGAAAGACTGCCTACAGATGGCAGCTTACATCATCAACAAGATGGAGGTGAACGAGCATATCCTCGACGACCCACGTTACGACCC
>CAVCRI010000171.1:0-6524 GCA_963604545.1 Lachnospiraceae bacterium
GGAAGAAACATACCAGTACCCCCGATTGTGACTCAAAGGTAAAACTTGCTTGTAAAAAAGCAAGCTGCGCTATTGACAAAAAGGCATTTGAGCTTCATCATGCTGAAATGGGTACAACTATGGTTATGGTAAGTATTGAGAACGATATGGCATCCATTGCGTATATTGGTGATAGTCGTTGCTATGTGCAAAGACCTGGTGAAGGATTGCTTTACCAGACAAAAGACCACATCCGACTTGACTTTGGATGGGAAGTTGTTGCCAAGTGTTTCTTCTCTTATCGTCCTAAAGTTGCGGTTCCAGACATTAAGCAAATCCATCTGCAAACAGGTGACAGAATATTGATTTGTTCTGATGGCTTGTATAAGAGTATAACTCCCGACATTTTGCAAGCACGAATGATGGATGACAAGCCATTGGACGAGATTCTTGATGTGTTTGATTTCCTTTGTGAGAAGCAGGGAGACGACAACTATACGGCAATATTGATAGAATATGTCTAATTTTAGGGAAAAGGGATATGAGAACTCGATATACATTATATATAATAGTAGCTGTTGTGGTGGCAACGCTATTGGTGACTTCTTGCAATAACCGAGAAGACACAATTATCACCTACTTCAAGCAACAGCAAAGTATGCCAGACAATACCAACAAGGAAGACTCTTTGATAAAGTATTGCGGACTTATAGAATACGATTCTGTTCGATTCTCTGATTGTTCGTATGCCGTTCATCGTTTGCAATATGCTCCACAGAACAGCCTGACAGAATTCCTTGACGACAAAGGACGCACGATTGCAACAGTGGCAAGAGCATCTGAATGTTATGCACAGACTCTTGTGTATGATTACGATGAGGACGGACGATTGATACACCTCCTCCAATACAAGAGTGAAATATTTGAAGGTCTGGAATCGGACAGTACTAGTTATGGCAGAACAAAGGAAGGTTATCTTGGCTTTCGGCAGATGATAGCAAACATGGATTATGAACATCCAGATACGGCAAAGTATCAACAGACAAATATCGAATATGACAAAGACGGTTATGTGGTAAAAACATACATCGTATATGGCAAAGACAGCATCGTGGCTCCCGATGGGTATAAGCTGACAATTTCTGTAAAGCCATGCCTTAGTTTTTGGCAAAGTGACTTGAATGGTGGATTTTATATCTTCCATGTCAAGAAGGAGCCTAAAAGAAAGGATTTGCTCGATTACAAACTATGTCGATATGCCGATTTTATGCCATCTATGGAGTCTGAGTATCAGAGTGGACACATTGTTAAGACGGTATGGCATCATGATCCATATATACAGTCGGATGACAAAGACCTCGAATTCATTCCTATAAGAACAGGTGGCATGAACGTCTATTCTGTTACATGGGAAGATGGTAGCAAACATCAACGTGCGTATAAAAATGGTCTGTTGTCATATAAGCAGGAAATCAGTAAGTATGGAACGGTTTTGAAAAAAGAAACGTACTCTTTCCTATCTGACAAAAAGGTCAAGGTTACATTTGAGACGATAGATTATAAAACCAAGACATTGAAGACACTATCAACTTCAGTGATTGAAGTTCCGAATATGGAAATGTATCATGAGGACATGAATGTTGACAGTGGAGATTATAGATGGAAAAATTATTACAACAAATAAAACATAGAAGCTATGGATAAGACGAATTTCAAGGATGCCTATGATATAGGTGAGAATATGGCAGTACTTAATGGTAAAGGTAAAAGTTACACCATTATCAATAAAGAGACAGGTAACGCAAGACTACTTGTAAGCGAAAGTGGAGCTCTCCTTGTGGCAGACAATGAGATAGACTTTAATGCGATAAAGAAAGGCTGTCCTGATTTCGATGGTTGTAAGACTGTAGAATATTGGTTTGGAAGATATAGCGATTTTAAGAATGGCGTTTGTGTTATCTGTTGGACTGTATATCCCGATGGGCGTTACTTTGCAGATGAAGATGGTTTCGGAATGGAAAACAATGACGAAGAAAAAGTCTATTGCATTATCAATAAGGATTTGGAAATCATCGTACCATTTCAACCAATGGATGATGTTAAGGAAATATTGAGGAAATACGAGAAATTATAAGAAAATGGAAGTAAAGACTGTTCATGGCATTATGGATATTCATATCGGTGCAAGATTTGCAGAGGTATATGGCTCTATTTCATGGCTTGGGCTAGTTATCATTTGGGAGGTAATTGGTGAGCCAGAGGTCGAGGAATGTTCCGATGGCTCAAAATTCATATCATGGTTGTCGAGAAATTCCAAGACAGGAGAAGAAAAGAAAATTGGCATAAATGATCATGCCATTCATTATTCGTCTCATATCTATCCTATTGACCACCCAAAAATCAAAAGATATATTGAGACGTTAAGATAAGCTGATACATTGCGTAATCATATAAATAACGAAATAGTTATGATAGATAAATTTACACCAAACAATATAGAATCTCTTGAAGATAATGAGGTATTCGTTTTTGGCAGCAATTTGGATGGACACCACATCGGAGGTGCTGCAAGAATCGCACAAGAGCATTTCGGCGCAGTATGGGGACAAGGTGTAGGATTACAAGGAAAGAGCTATGCCATACCGACTATGCAAGGTGGTGTGGAGACGATAAAACCATACGTTGATGAATTTATATCTTTTGCACAGCAACACAAAGAGTTGCAATTTCTCGTCACACGCATTGGTTGTGGAATAGCTGGATTCAAGGACTACGAGATAGCCCCTTTGTTCAAAGACGTAATTGAGATGGAAAATGTCTGTTTGCCAAAAGAGTTTGCGGAAATTATAAATGGGACGCAACAAGACAAGTACAATCTGCAACGTTTCTTGGACGCACAATCACACTACTATCAACAAGCGTTGCAAGAAGTTCAAGACGGACAGAAACATTCACATTGGATATGGTTCATATTTCCACAACTTGCAATTCTTGGTCATAGCCGCAACGCCAAGTATTATGGTATCAGTGGGTATGAAGAAGCGGAAGCATATCTCGGACATCCTGTATTAGGTGAGCGATTGAGAAACATAACTAAGGCTTTATTGTCGCATACTGATATGGATATAGTGGAAATCTTTGGTGAAGTCGATGCTATGAAAGTATGTTCTTGTATGACCTTGTTTGATGCGGTATCACCAGATGACATCTTCCAAAATGTACTTGACTGCTTCTACAATGGGAAGTATGATTTGAAGACTTTGAACTATATGTAGAGAAGATGGAAGAAAATTATAAGGTGGCAAAAAAGATTGTCTATGTTGATATGGGCGGTGTGCTAATGGATTTCCATGCAGGGTTAGAGTTGATTGGTGATGAACTCCGTAAGGAATATGCAGGACGATACTGTGATGTACCTAACATGGTATCTTATCTACCACCTGTCAAAGGTGCAGTAGAAGCTATGTCTGCATTACAACAATGTGGAAAGTACGATGTATATATCCTTTCAACCTCTCCTTGGTCTAATCCAACAACTTGGTCAGACAAAGTAGAATGGATAAATATGTATTTGGATAAGTATTATTGCAAGCGTCTCATTCTCTCCCATCATAAGAATTTGCTCAGAGGAGATTATATCATTGATGATAGAGGGAAGCATGGAACAAGTGGCTTCAAGGGGGAATGGCTTCGTTTCGGAAGTGAAGAATTTCCTAATTGGGATAGTGTGCTTGAATATCTTCAAGTGAAAGAAATAAGGTAGATATTAGTTGGTAAAAGGTTGCAGGATAAAGAAAATTCTATCCCTCAACTCAATTCTGTATAAAATAGAATGAGTTGAGGGATTTTTTATGCTTTGATGATAGGAATGGTTACTTCTTGGGCTCTATACTCATAAACAGATAAAGTTTGTAACACAAAAATATTAGATAATATGGAAGAGACAAAAGACAAAACTGTAATGCAGAAGACACAAGTCTTCAATGTAATCATCCTTGACCGCAGTGGTTCTATGCATAGAATACGTCAAGCTGCAGTGGATGGATTCAATGAAACCTTGGCTGGAATCCAAAAAGCACAGGAGAAGTTTGCCGACACACAGGAACATTTCGTTTCGTTAGTTACGTTCTGCTGTTGTAATACTCGCAATGTATTTGACAAAGTACCAGTCAGCAAAGCATATCCATTGAGCAAGAACGATTATGAACCATGTTGCGGTACCCCACTGTACGATGCTATGGGATTTACCCTAACTGAGATGCATAAGTACATCAAAGACTTTGATGATGTTGCAGTCGTTATAACTATCATCACAGATGGCTATGAGAATGCTTCCAAAGAGTATAATGGCAGTAGCATTAAGGCACTTGTGGAAACACTTCGCAAAGAAGGTTGGACATTCACTTACATGGGTGCCAACCAAGATTCAATGGAGGTTGCTATGTCGATGTCTATCCGCAACGCTCGTAATTTTGACTATAGCTCTGAAGGAACACGTGCTTCCATGCGCAAGGACACCATGACTCGTATGAATTTCTTTTCTCGTCTTTCACAAATGAAGAGCAATGCTACTTTTTGTGCAGAACCGATGTCAAAGGAAGAACGTCTTAATTGCTATGGTAGATTAGCAGATGAAGCCTTTGACGAAGAGGAAAGCAAGTCGTGACTAAAAATAGAGAGCAAATGAAAAGAGCGATTGTATTGTTTTGGAAAGGGCTGACTGGTATCATTGCTGCTACCGCTGAGTGGTTTACAGTGATACTCGGAATGAAAGATGATTCGAAGTATGGCAAGTTTATCCGACGTGTAGTTGGGGGATGTTTTGCCTTCATCATGTTCGTGTTTGCATGTGCTGGAGGCAATGCTTTGGTCAAATTTGTTTACACAAAGATGAACGCAGACAAATACTTGGACGATTCTTATTATGACTCTCAGTATCTGTCACGAAATGCAACTTATTATAGCCGTACTTACGAGACCGATGGGTATGTTGAAACTCGTGATGGAAAGAAGACTGTCAAGGGCATACATTGGATTTCGAAGCCATTGGGCGACGATTCTCTTGTCTGTTATAGCAACGGTGATGCTCGTGGCTACTTCAATATGCTGACAGGCGAAATTGCCATTAAGCCTCAGTACAAACACGCTTGGGTGTTTTCTGATGGATTGGCTTCGGTTGATGACAATGGAAAGATAAAGTTCATCGATGCAAAAGGTAATGTTGTTATTGACTTGAACATTCCATATATCACTGGTGCAGAAGGATATGTGTTCCACAATGGGCATTGCGTAATACATAACAACAAGCGTGATAAATTTGGATTGATAGATAAAAAGGGAAACTGGATGTTGAAAGCAGAATACGATGCCATTTCAGCAAAGGATTCTTTCTTTGTCGTAAACAAGGGAGGTATGCAGAGTGTTCTTACGGAAAATATGAAACCAATATTGCCTCTTATGGAAGCAGAACTCTGGGTATCTGGCAATAGCATTACTGCAACTATGAAAGACCACACTCTTCGCAAATACAATTTGCAAGGTGAGTTGATTGACGATTTCTTGATTAGTAGTGTTGATGGAATGTTGTATGACACCGATGAGATACGCTATATTACAGCAAAGACCTATGACGATGAAGGTAATCTGACTAGCGAAACAGCAGAAGCAGAACCAACGCCATACCAAAAGACTGCAAGTTGCAAAAAATATGAAGCAGAATTAGGTTGGTATGGTCTGATGTCTCCAAATGGCAAAGTTATTACACCACCAAGATATAGTGACATTACTGCTATAGGCTATGACTTGTATCTCTGTAAAACAGATGACATTAGTGGTGAGGTGTTGAATGGAAAAGGTATAAGGGTACGATGAATCTGCTATTTATCCATAGATAGGAATGACAACATACAAACTTCCTCAATATATTTCAAAAGGATGGTAGGATTAATACTCTTGCCATCCTTTTTGCATGTAAGATGGAGATGACTGCCTGTACTGCGACCAGTTGTATAGCTATACGCCCTCGATGAATTCGCTCGAAGCCATGGCGCGCGGACTTGTCTGCATAGGCGGCGGCGAGGAGGAGAGCTACCGCATAATAGGGGAGAGCGAGTTGCGTCCGATAGTCAACGTGCAACCTTACTACAACAGCGTGGTTAACGCTCTGGAACAGATGGCCGCCCATCCGGAACGTACGGCCTTGCTCAAGTGGCAGGGCATGGAATACATCCGCCGGCACCACGATTACATCAAAGTGGCGCGCGCATACGAATCTTTCTACAGCCGTTTGGGCTGAACAATCTGGCTGATGTCCGGAATAGATTTAGGGTTGTCCAGGGCGATTCTGCGGTTGCATGAAACCTTAAATTGTAACTGTTCAGCGGTAGGTGCATGACAATGCATCAACCCCCAAACAAGGTTTGAATTGCATTGAAAGGTGTCTTGTTGTGTTCTTGGCCATCTCAACAATCGAATGCAGCTCGAAGAAAGAATCTGGAGATGGCTGCTGAGAAAACCACGAGAAGTCATTGTGTGATTTTGCATTT
>CAVCRI010000172.1:0-6505 GCA_963604545.1 Lachnospiraceae bacterium
CGTCCATCTTATCCATTGACAAGATCATTCTCTTTGAGTTTGAAAGTTGGATTCTAATAAAAACATAGATTATTATGAAACTAAATAAAACATTCATAGGTGCATTCTTTGCTTTTGCACTTGCATCCATGACTACCAGTTGTGTGGATGACTGGAAGTTTGGTGACTCTTTCTTGGACAAAGCGCCAAGCGGTGATGTTACCAAGGATACTATCTTCAATAATGCGGAATATACACGCGACTTCCTGTGGAAGACCTATTCTTATATGTACTATGGCTTGCCATTCTACTGGGATGGTGGAGTACAGGTTAAGATGAACACTGGTATGTTTGAGACATTGTCTGATTGCTGGCATAGCCACAACTCTTGGGATGATGTGAACCGCTATTATTATTCTGGTACTTACAAGGCGGGAGACCGTGGAAAGTTTGGCTATACCAACGAGAAGGTTTGGGAAGCCGTACGTGCAGGTTATATATTCTTGGAGAATGTAGACAATACTCCAGATATGGAAGAGAGCGAGAAAAATCGTTTGAAGGGTGAGGCTAAGTGTATCATCGCTTCTCGTTATTTCGATATGTTCCGTCATTTTGGTGGTCTTCCTATTGTGAAGAATTCATTCTCTGGAACAGAGAGTTCATACGAATTGCCTCGTGGCACCGTGGAAGAGACGGTAGACTTCATGGTAGGTTTGCTCGATGAGGCAGCTCCTAGTCTGCCTTGGAACTTAGACGAGTCTGAGCAGGCTAACTGGGAAGGTCGTTGGACTAAAGCTGCTGCCATGGGCTTGAAGTGCAAGATTCTTCTCTTTGCTGCTTCTCCATTGTTCAACAGTGAACAACCATATGCTGGCAGTGAGTCTGATGAGGCCAATCAGAAGCACCAAACATGGTATGGCAACTATAGCGCTGAGCGATGGACCAGATGCTTGACAGCTTGCAAGGAGTTCTTTAACGAGTTGGGAACTGACGGCTACTATCAGTTGGTTCAAGCAGAGGGTACAAGTTCTGGCCAATACCGTGCTGCATTCCGTAAGGGATATTCAAGCCGTGGTACTACAGAGATGTTGATGGGTACTCGTGTGAGATTTAGAGACAACTGGGCCTGGAACTATCTTTGGCAGGATTGGAATGGCAATGGTGGCTATACGCCAACAGCAGAGTTCATGGAGATGTTCGACTGGAAGGATGGTACTCCATTCAATCTAGACAAGACCTTGCAGGAAAATCCTGACACGATGTATGTGAACCCTGACAATAACTTTGCCTTGACTCGTGACCCTCGTCTCTATGAGACTATGATTGTAAATGGTGTACAGAAAACCATGAATGATAATGGTAACTACAGCGGTGACAGATATGAGACTTGGATGAATGGTAACCAAGGTGATAAACTGAGTGATACTGGTGTGCCTAATGAGAGCGGTCAGTATGCTACAGGCTTTGGCAACAACAAGTTCTACTTTAACAATGAGCGTAACCGTGTCACTCTTTGGTCTTATCTTCGTTTGGCAGAGATGTATTTGATTTATGCAGAGGCATTGGCGCAGAACGGCCAGCTCGAAGAGGCTATCAAGCAGGTGAATGTGGTAAGAGCACGTGTAGGTTTGAAGGGTTTGAAAGAATCTGATTCTTCTAAGACTTGGAGCGACAAGCAGACCGTCATTGATGCCATCATGAAGGAGCGTGCCGTTGAGCTGGGTCTTGAGGAGACTCGTTTCTTCGACTTGATTCGCTATCGTCGTTCAGACATCTTCCAAAAGCCTTTGCATGGCCTTCGTATCTACCGCCAGAAAGATGGTCAGGACTATAATACATATTGGAAGGGTAATGAACAAGGTATGTCTTATCCTACCCACTATAGATTCGAGAAGTTTGAGATTCGCAACGTGGCTCGTTCTTGGTGGAGCAAGTGGGACAATAAGTGGTATCTCAACGCCTTCCCTTCTACAGAAATCAACAAGGGCTATGGTTTGACCCAGAATCCTGGATGGTAAAGATAATGTGCAATTATAAATTAAAATAAGGATATGAAACGACATATATTATTTGCCTCGGTACTTTTGACTAGTGCAGCTGCCTTTGCCCAGAATGGCAATGTGAGTGGCGTGGTAGTCGACAAAATGGGAAATCCTGTCGCTGGTGCCTTGGTAGAGATCCAAAATAATAAGCTTGTTAAGGCTTATACCGATAAGAATGGTGTCTTCGAGATTGGTGCCAGTGCCAACGACAAGTTGGTCATTGATGCTCCTGACAATTCAAAAAAGACCATCGCTATTGCTGGCAATAAGGAAATCAAGGTGGTGATGGACTATGCTTCTCGTCCTGTAGAACTTGGCTTCGGCATCAAGCAGAACGTTGGCGAGTCTACCGTCTCAGTGGCTAGTGCATCCAACGATGAGTTCAACAAGCGTTCTTCCAAAAACATCGGAAACTCTTTGCTCAGTGGTAGCGTTCTAGGTTTGACTGCTTTGCAGGGAACAGGCGATTATGCATCATACGAACCCTCATTCTATGTGCGTGGCTTGCAGGGCTTGAATGGTTCTTCTCCACTTATTTTGATAGATGGAATCGAGCGTAACATCACTTACCTCTCTCCAGAGGAAGTAGAGAACGTATACGTATTGAAGGATGCTGCCGCCACTGCTCTTTATGGCTATAAGGGGGCTAATGGAGTGGTAAACATCGTGACCAAGCGTGGTAAGTACAAGACCAACGAAATCAAGTTTACTTACGATCATGCCTTCAATTGGGAGGCACGCCGCCCAAAGTTTGTGAATGCATACGACTATGCCATCGGTATGAACGAGGCATACGTGAGCGATGGCAAGTCGCCTCGCTACACTGATGAGGAATTGGGCTACTTCAAGGATGGATCTAATCCTTATCTCTATCCAAACGTAGACTGGATAGGCGAGACCTTCAAGAACAATGGTGCTAGTGATATCTACAACTTGACATTCCGTGGCGGTGGCGAGCGTCTTCGCTACTATACCAACGTGAATATCATCAGTAACCTCGGCTTCATAGCTCACCCTAAGGAGAATGCTGGCTATTCTACCCAGAACAAGTATTCAAAGGGTAGTATCCGTACCAATTTGGATATTGATTTGACTAAATCTACCAAGTTGGAGGCGAATATCAATGGAGTATTGATGGAGGCTTCTCGCCCTGGTTTGAGCAGTGATGACCTTTGGGGTAAGATTTATACTGTTCCTGCCGCTGCATTCCCTATCAAGACCGAGAATGGTCTCTGGGGTGGTAATGCAACTTGGACAGGTTATTATAACCCAGTAGCCTTGACAGAGGCTCGAGCCTATAGTAAGGCCCATACTCGCTCTCTCTTTGCAGACATGACCTTGAAGCAAGACCTTTCGACCGTTACTGACGGACTGAGTGTCTGGACTCGTTTTGCTTACGATAACATTGCTGCTTACTGGGAAAATCATACCAAGGAATATAAATATGGAATGGGCTCCTATACGGGAGGTAAGGATGGCACCATGTCGGAGGATAGCAAGCTCGACTGGCAAAATCGTAACTTCAACTTCGGTATCGGTGCTAACTACGACCGTACATTCGGTGACCATAGCATCAACTCTGTATTGATGTGGAACTATGAGTACCGTAACTGGAACGGACAGAACAATACCCAGTATCGCACCACAGCAACCCTTTACAACCACTATGGTTATAAGGAGAGATATTTGGCAGATGTTTCTCTGTCTTTGGCAACATCCAATAAGTTGGCACCTGGCCATCGTACCAACTTCTCACCTACAGTATCAGTAGGTTGGGTGTTGAGCAAGGAGGACTTCATGCAGAATGTATCGTTCGTTGACTTCTTGAAACTTCGTGCATCTTGGGGAATCATCAACCTCGACTATATCCCAGCAGAGGGCTACTGGAACCAGACATTCGGTGGCGGTAGCAGCTATTATGTAGGTAAGGACAACGCTACATCTTCCAGCGGTTGGGCTGAGGGACGCTTGGCATCTACCGATGTCATGGCAGAACGTGCCAACAAGTACAATATCGGTCTGGATGCTACCGTATTAGGTGGCTTGAACTTGACAGTGGATGGCTATTATCAGCGTCGTGACCGTCAGTGGGTAAACGCTAGTGGTAAGACTTCTTCTGTACTCGGTGCCAGCAACCGCTATATCAATGGTGGTATCGTAGATAGCTGGGGCGTAGAGGTTGGTGCCAACTATGCCAAGGAAATCGCCAAGAACTTGAAGTTGACCGCAGGTGTGAACTACACCTTGGCAAAGAATGAAATCAAAGAAGAGTATGAGGAGCCACGTGGCTACGACTACTTGAAGCGTACAGGCAACCCAGTAGGTCAGATTTTCGGCTTGCAGGCTGTAGGCTTCTTCAAGGACCAGGCAGACATTGACAACAGTCCTGCCCAGCAGTTCTCTCAGGTGAAACCTGGTGACATCAAGTATAAGGACCAGAATGGTGATGGAATCATCAATGAGGATGATGTAGTAAAGATGGGTTACAATACTACTTGCCCTGAGATTTACTATTCATTCAATCTCGGTTTGGAGTACAAGGGGTTGGGCTTTACCGCTACTTTCCAAGGCGTAGCCAACTACTCTGCTTACTTGGATACCCAGTCTATGTATCGTCCTTTGGTGAACAACACCAATATCGGTCAGTACTACTTCGACAACCGTTGGACTCCAGCTACAGCAGAGACAGCTAAGTTCCCTCGCTTGTCTGCGGAGACAAATGACAATAACAACCGTTATAACTCCATCTGGCTTGCCGACCGTTCGTTCCTCAAGTTGAGAAATGTCGAGGTTTACTACAACTTCCCTAAGACTCTCTTGAGTGCAACTAAGTATATCAACAATGCCAAGTTGTATGTTCGTGGTGTAGACTTGCTCTGCTTCGACCACATCAAGGAGTTGGATCCAGAATGCTACGGTGCTACTTATCCAGTAAATCGTTCTGTTTCTATCGGACTTGTGCTTGGTTTCTAATCATCAACTTTAAAAGAATACGACAATGAAAATTAAGAATATATTAGGTGGCATGGTTTGCTTAGCATTGCTCGCATCTTGCAGTGATGAGATGGATTATCATGAGTACACCAATTATGATAAGGACTACGTATTTAATAATATCGACAATACGGTAGGTTGGATTACCAACATCTATGGTAAGTTGGAAGATGGTTTTGCTCCATACGGTAAGGGGATGCTTGCCTCTGCTTGCGACGAGGCAGAGTATTCCTGGAAGAATGGTAGTGTTCAGGCTTTCACAAATGGTGCCTGGAGTGCCTTGAATGCGATGGACAACTGGAGCAATAACTATACTGCTATCCGTGCAGCCAACTATTACTTGGCTCACAAAGATGAGTGTGACTTCTCTGACTATAAGTTTAATAAGGACTATGCGTCACAGATGAAGCGCATCGACCGCTTGCAGTATGAGGCACGCTATCTTCGTGCTTATTTCTACTTCACCGCAGTAGAGAAGTTCGGCGATGTGCCTTTTACTACAGCTGTGTTGACAGAGGATGAGGCTAACGCTCTCCCACGTACTTCTGCCGGTGAGGTGATGAGTTTTATCGTGAAGGAGTGTGATGAAATTGTCAATAAGTTGCCGGCAGATTACTCTACCTTGGGTGATGATGCAGCCGCCAATGAGACGGGACGTGCCAACAAACTTGCAGTGCTTGCCCTCAAGGCTCGTACCTTGCTTTATCAGGCAAGTCCACTCTTCAACACAGACAATAACAAAGAACTCTATCATCAGGCAGCTCTTGCCAGTAAGGCAGTTATCGACTCTTGTGGTAAGTATGGTGTGAAACTTGGCAAGTATTCTGAACTTTGGGGCTCTAACAACTGGCAAGCTAAGGAGGTAATCTATGCTCGCCGTGTTGGTAACCAGAATGGTTTCGAGTACAACAACTACCCACGTGGCATCGAGAATGGTAATGGTGGCAACTGTCCTACCCAAACCCTCGTAGACGCTTACGAAATCCAGAAGACTGGTAAGCTATGGAATGAAGAAGGTAGCGAGTATGATCCTCAGAACCCATATGCTGGTCGTGACCCGCGTTTTGGCATGACAATCGCCGTAAATGGTGAGAAGAAGTGGCCTTCATACAATGGTGATGCTTTGGAGACATATTATGGTGGTACCCATGGAGAGCCTACTGTAGGTGCTACTCCTACAGGCTATTATCTGAAGAAGTACTGTGACGGTTCTGTCAACATTTCTTCTGTTAATAGCACCAACTCTCCTCATGCTTGGATTACTTTCCGCCTCGGCGAATTCTATCTCAACTATGCTGAGGCTGCATTTAAGTATCTCGGTAGTGCAGATGCAGTCAGTGCCGACCTCCCAATGTCGGCTCGTGAGGCAGTGAATGTAATTCGTAGTCGTGCGGATGTCAATATGCCAGCGTTGGCAGAGGGCTTGAGCAATGACGAGTTCTGGAAGAAGTATGAGAACGAGCGTATGGTAGAGTTGGCTTTCGAGGGTC
>CAVCRI010000173.1:0-6466 GCA_963604545.1 Lachnospiraceae bacterium
CGACACCTGACTACAAGTTCCCTTCTACAGCATCTATCGTCCTCGGTAAGCTCGGTCTGAAGAATGCGTTCGCATTCGACTTCTCTGCAGCTTGCTGTGGATTCTTGTATACGCTTGATGTTGCCGCAAGCATGATTCAGAGCGGAAGATACAAGAAAATCATCGTGATTGGTGCTGACAAGATGTCTTCATTGGTAGACTATACAGACCGTGCAACCTGTGTGCTCTTCGGAGACGGTGCGGGTGCTGTACTCGTGGAGGCAACGGAAGAGGAGAACGTAGGTGTACAGAACTCATACCTTCGTACAGATGGTCAAGGCTTGCCTTTCCTCCACATGAAGGCTGGTGGTTCTGTTTGCCCTCCTTCGCATTTCACAGTAGACCATCGTCTGCATTACCTCTATCAGGAAGGTCGTACCGTGTTCCGTTACGCTGTAACTGACATGAGCAACGATGTGATGAAGATTATGGAGATGAACAATCTCACTGCTGATGATGTGAATTGGGTAGTGCCTCATGAGGCGAATCTCAGAATCATTGAGGCAGTGACCAAGCGTGCGGGCATTCCACTCGACAAGGTCGTAGTCAACATCGACCATTATGGCAATACCAGTGCCGCTACTATTCCATTGGCACTCTGGGACGCTGAGAGCAAACTGAAGAAAGGTGACAATGTCATCTTCACAGCGTTTGGTGCTGGATTCGTACATGGTGCTTCCTACTATAAGTGGGCATACGATGGCGCCGCTTTCGGTAAGTAATTTAGAATTAGGATAGAATAATATCTATATAAAGGAAACGCATCTTTCTTATTTTTCTGAATAAGCAAGGATGCGTTTCTTTAGCTTAAAATCAAGCAAAAGGTTTGAATCTATCAATAAGTTTCGTTTCATTTTCAATTTCGTAGATATGCATAAGGCAGGTTTCGTAAATATCGTGGGCAACCCGAACGTGGGCAAGAGTACACTGATGAATCAGTTGGTGGGCGAGCGCATCAGTATCGCTACTTTCAAGGCGCAGACCACTCGTCATCGTATTATGGGTATCGTGAACACCGATGACATGCAAATCGTGTTTTCTGATACCCCGGGTGTCTTGAAGCCTAACTACAAGATGCAGGAGATGATGCTCGCTTTCTCGGAGAGTGCACTGGCGGATGCTGACATCTTGCTCTATGTGACCGATGTGGTGGAGAATCCAGAGAAAAACATGGACTTCCTCGACAAGGTGAAGAAAATGACCATTCCGGTACTCCTGCTTATCAACAAAATAGATGAGAGCGACCAGAATAAACTCGGTGATGTGGTGGAAAAATGGCATGCACTGCTGCCTAATGCAGAGATACTTCCTATTTCCGCCAAGAATAAGTTTGGCATCGACATGCTCTTGAAACGTATCAAGGAATTGTTGCCAGAGTCACCAGCTTTCTTCGACAAGGACCAGTTGACCGACAAGCCAGCTCGTTTCTTTGTGTCGGAGATTATCCGTGAGAAGATTTTGCTCTATTATGATAAGGAGATACCTTACTCGGTAGAGGTGAGAGTAGAGCGCTTCAAGGAAGACGAACAGCGTATCCATATCAATGCCGTGATCTATGTGGAGCGAGATTCGCAAAAAGGTATCATCATCGGACATCAGGGCGTTGCTCTAAAGAAGGTGAATACAGAAAGCCGCAAGGCGTTGGAAAAGTTCTTCGGCAAGAAGATTTTCCTGGAGACCTTTGTCAAGGTCGACAAGGACTGGCGTAGCTCTCAACGAGAGCTCGACGCCTTCGGGTATAACCCAGAATAAGCACCCCAATCATCCCTTGAATAGAAAAGAGGGGATACTCTCGTCAGGTGGGCGAGGGCCGGAGCATGGTCAGCTTCGGCAAATTATTAACTTGGATGCAGAGACCACATCCTAGAACCCTCCTCAAGGAAGGAGGAAAAATGACTAAGAAATTATGGCAAATTTAGTAGCAATCGTAGGTCGCCCTAATGTGGGAAAGTCTACTTTATTCAATCGTTTGACTCAGTCTCGTCGCGCTATCGTCAGTGATACTGCTGGTACTACACGTGACCGCCAGTATGGCAAGTGTAGTTGGAACGGCAGGGAATTTTCTGTGGTTGACACCGGTGGTTGGGTCGTGAAATCAGATGATATTTTCGAGGATGCTATCCGTAAGCAGGTGTTGGTGGCTACGGAAGAGGCCGACTTGGTGCTCTTCTTGGTAGATGTGAACACAGGCTTGACAGACTGGGATGAGGATGTGGCTCTCATCCTGCGTCGTGCAAAATTGCCTGTAATCCTTGTGGCAAACAAGGTGGATAATAGTGCTGAGTATTATGAGGCCGCCGAATTTTATAAGTTGGGCTTAGGAGATCCTCAGTGCATCAGTGCTGCTACAGGTGGAGGAACTGGTGACTTGCTCGACATGATATTGGACAAACTCCAGGATAATCCTGAGGAAGCTGTGGAGGAGGACATTCCACGTTTCGCCGTGGTGGGGCGTCCTAACGCTGGTAAAAGCAGTATCATCAATGCCTTCATCGGTGAGGACCGCAACATCGTGACCGAGATTGCCGGTACGACTCGTGATAGTATCTATACTCGTTATGACAAGTTTGGCTTCGACTTTTATCTCGTTGATACCGCCGGTATCCGCAGAAAAAACAAGGTGAGTGAAGACTTGGAGTTCTACTCAGTGATGCGCTCCATCCGTGCAATCGAGAACAGTGATGTGTGCATATTGATGTTGGATGCCACCCGTGGAATCGAGACCCAGGACATGAACATCTTCCAGTTGATACAGAAGAACAACAAGAGTTTGGTAGTGGTCGTAAACAAGTGGGACTTGGTGGAGAACAAGGACCAGAAGGTCATCGATACTTTCGAAACAGCCATCCGAAAGCGTATGGCCCCATTCGTTGACTTCCCAATCATCTTTGCATCAGCCCTGACCAAGCAGCGTATCTTCAAGGTATTGGAGACCGCCAAGCAGGTGTACCAAAACCGCAAGGCTCATATCGGAACATCCAAGCTCAACGAGGTGATGCTGCCAATCATCGAGGCATATCCACCACAGAGCATCAAGGGCAAGTATATCAAGATTAAGTACTGCACCCAGTTGCCTAACACGACAATTCCATCGTTTGTGTTCTATGCCAACTTGCCACAGTACGTGAAGGAGAACTATCGTCGATTCTTGGAGAACAAGATTCGTGAGAACTGGTCGCTCCATGGATGTCCAATCAATATCTTCATTCGCCAGAAATAAGTCTGAGTGAAGAACAAAAGATGAAGAAACAATAGATAAAAAGATGAGAAAACTATTTTTTTTCATTATATTAATGATGGGGTTAGGACTTTCTTCCTGTAAGAAGGAGAGTCCTGACCCTTCTTATTTTGCAGGCATAGCAGCCAAGGGTTACTATGACTTGCTCCTAGAGGGAAAGTATGAGGAATATGTGGCAGGTTTCAACCAACCTTATCGGATACCGAAAGGCTATCACGACCAGCTGTTAATGAACGCCCAGATGTTTATGGAGCAGCAGCAAGAAGAGCACAGTGGCATTTCCAAGGTCAACATCCTGAATGCCAAAGCAGACACTGCCCATCATATGGCGGATGTGTTTTTGCAGATGGTATATGCCGACAGTACCAGAGAGCAGGTGGTAGTGCCGATGGTGGAAGTTAAGGGAGAATGGAAAATGAGATAGAAATCAAGACCAAGAAATAAAAAGCTGCCAGCCGGTTAGGCTGACAGCTTTTTATTTCTTGGCTTCTTCCTTAGCTTCCTCCATTTCTACTTGCTTAACTTTTCGGAAAAGATCGGAGGCAAAGACGAGGTCGTTGAGTTTCTCGTTGGTGGAAGTCATCACTTGGTCTTTGTTGCCTTGCCACTCCTTGTGCCCCTTGTAGATGAAACAGATGTTCTCACCGATGCCCATCACGGAGTTCATGTCGTGGGTATTGATGATGGTGGTCATATTATAGTCCTTGGTGATGCCTGAGAGGAGGTCGTCGATGACCAGGGAGGTTTTAGGATCAAGACCTGAGTTCGGTTCGTCGCAGAACAGATACTTTGGGTTCATCACGATGGCACGAGCGATGGCAACACGCTTCTGCATGCCACCGGAAATCTCGCCAGGATACTTTTGCTGCGCTTCTATCAGGTTGACACGGTCGAGACATTCCTGTGCTCGTTTTACACGTTCCTTATAATTCATGGAAGAGAACATATCTAGTGGGAACATCACGTTCTCCAATACATTGAGTGAGTCGAAGAGAGCAGCACTCTGGAAAATCATGCCCATCTCACGGCGCATCAGTACCTTTTCTTTTTTCGACATCTGTACGAAGTCACGATTGTCGTAGAGCACTTGTCCGCTTGTAGGGGTGAGGAGTCCCACGAGATTCTTCATCAGCACCGTCTTACCCGAACCACTCTGGCCGATAATCAAGTTCGTCTTGCCGGTCTCGAAAGTCACGTTGATATTGTCGAGCACCGTCTTGTCGCCAAATGACTTTGTGAGGTTTCTAACTTCTATCATATTTTAAGAATTGACTAGTTTTTTATGAAAGGAAAAGAGAGGGCTTTTAGGAAAGCAATTGCGTGAGGAACACATCAGAGAAGAGAATCAACACGCTGGAGCTGACCACGGCATCGGTAGACGACTTGCCCACCTCCACAGAACCACCTTCCACGGTGTAGCCGAAATAGGAAGATACGCTGGCGATGATGAAGGCAAAGAACAGGCTCTTGATGATACTCATCCACACAAACCACTGGTTGAAAGCATGTTGCAGTCCGATAGTCAAGTCATCTGGTGGGAGAATATGCCCAATGTAAGCCGTTCCGTAAGCACCTATAATGCCCATGCCCGAACTGAAGATGACGAGGAAAGGCATAATGGTAACCAATCCCATAATCTTAGGCAGGATGAGGTAGCACGCCGAGTTGACACCCATGATGTCAAGGGCATCAATCTGCTGAGTAACACGCATGGTGCCCAGCTCTGAGGCAATGTTGGAGCCTACTTTACCTGCCAGTATCAAGCACATGATGCTCGAAGAGAATTCCAAAAGCATAATCTCACGAGTAGTATAACCCGAAACCCATCGAGGCATCCAAGGGCTCTGGATGTTGAGCTTCATCTGGATGCAGATAACCGCACCGATGAAGAAAGAGATGAGGAGCACGATGCCGATGGAGTCGACACCCAACTGAGACATCTCCTTGACATACTGCTTGAGGAACATGCGCATGCGCTCCGGACGGGAGAAAGCGCGTCCCATCAGCATCAAGTATTTACCGAAGGTGGTAAGCCATTTTTCTATTAACATGCTACTTATTTACTGATTTATGGTGCAAAATTAGCGAAAATCCTCTAAAAAACTGCAATATTATGAATAGTTTTTGATTTTATAAGCGATATTTGCTTGTTTTTTAGTATTTTTGCAACCAAATTAGCTAATTATGGACGAAATAGTAAATACAGAACAGCATCCTTCTGATGGAAAACTTGTATTGAGAACAGAGGGACTGGTGAAGCGCTATGGCAAGCGAACTGTTGCTAACGGCGTGACGATAAATGTGAAACAAGGTGAGATTGTGGGCTTGTTGGGACCAAATGGTGCCGGCAAGACTACCTCTTTCTATATGACCACGGGACTGGTGGTGCCAAACGAGGGACATGTGTATCTGGGTGACAAGGAAATAACTAGTTACCCTGTCTATAAGCGTGCTCGTGCCGGGATTGGCTATCTGCCCCAGGAAGCGAGCGTGTTCCGCAAGATGAGTGTGGAAGACAACATCATGTCGGTATTGGAGATGACAGGAAAGCCACGAGACTATCAGAAGGAGAAGCTAGAGAGTCTGATCAAAGACTTTGACCTACAGAAGGTGCGTAAGAATCTGGGAGACCAACTCTCTGGAGGTGAGCGCCGTCGTGTGGAAATCGCCAGGTGTCTGGCAAACGACCCTAAGTTTATCATGCTTGACGAGCCGTTTGCAGGTGTCGACCCTATTCAGGTGGAGGAAATCCAGCATATCGTGTGGAAGTTGAAGTACCGCAACATTGGTATCCTTATCACCGACCACAATGTGGACGAGACGCTGACCATCACGGATAGAGCCTATCTGCTGTTTGAGGGACGTATCCTCTTTCAGGGAACCCCAGAAGAACTGGCAACCAACAAGGTCGTGAAGGAGAAGTATCTGACCACCAGTTTTGTGCTTCGTAAGAAGGACTTCCAGTTGCTTGAAGAGCAGAAAAAAGTGCGTGATGAGGAGAAAGATGGTTAAAAAAACAAATTTTTCTTTTATATATTAGGTATATCCATTAAAAATGCGTAATTTTGCAAGCCGATTGTGTGGAGAAACCGAAACAATCAGAAACAAGAGAATAATTAATAATATAAAATAATAAAATCAAGATGAAAATTTCTTTTGAAAATCCTGACAAGATTAACGGTCTTTTGA
>CAVCRI010000174.1:0-6430 GCA_963604545.1 Lachnospiraceae bacterium
CTGTACCCTCGTTGGTTCCGCCCATCGCCTGTTGGAAGGCATGAAGTTTGGCACTCTCTTCATCGACGAGGCTGCACAAGCCTTGGAAGCTGCTTGTTGGATTCCGATGCGTAGGGCATCAAGGGTGATACTGGCTGGAGACCATTGTCAGTTACCTCCTACCGTAAAGAGTATCGCCGCCCTTCGTGCAGGTCTTGGCAAGACGCTCATGGAGCGCATCGCCGAGAACAAGCCTGAGGTGGTGACATTGTTGAAGATACAGTACCGCATGAACGATGAAATCATGCGTTTCTCCAGCAATTGGTTCTACAAGGGACAGGTGGAGAGTGCGCCACAAATCAAGTATCGTGGCATTCTCGACTACGATCATCCTATCACTTGGATCGACACTAGCGACAAAGAGCCTTCAGACACCATCGAAGAAAGTGAGGATTTGAACTTCAAGGAGCAATTCATCGGTGAGAGCTTTGGACGAATCAACAAGGCGGAAGCCGAATTAACCCTCTTGACCCTAGCCGAGTATTTCACGAAGATAGGCAAGCAACGAGTATTGAGCGAGAGCATCGACGTGGGCATCATCTCCCCATACCGTGCACAAGTACAATACTTGAAGCGTCTCATCAAGAAGTATGAGTTCTTCAAGCCTTACCGTCGCCTCATCAGCGTGAACACAGTGGATGGATTCCAAGGACAGGAACGTGATGTCATCCTCATCTCCCTGGTTCGTTCCAACGACGAGGGTCAGATAGGTTTCCTCAAAGACCTTCGCCGCATGAACGTGGCGATGACGAGAGCGAGAATGAAGCTCATCATCCTCGGCAACAAGGACACGATGACCAAGCATCCTTTCTATAAGGAGCTATGGGATTACATCCAGCAGATTAATCAGCAGGAATAAAGAAAGTAGCAAGGATTTTGTCTAAGACAACCTTGCTCAAGAATATCCTTATGTTTTTTTGAATATTTGTAACCGCCAAACTTTTACTCACATTTTTATATATAACTCCTTAATTCCGCCCTGCCGAATGTTCCGCCAGGCGTCATCGTGTTGGCAAGACCTACCTCATCAATATTTTTTATTTTCAAAACCCCTTCAGTATTTTTGCTTTCTCATTGATACTTAACGACTTCCACTGAAGGGGCTTTTTACATTCATATCCAAAGGGTGAATCGGTAATCGACAACGTGAGACTTACCTATTCATCGCATTAGTTGACACAAGTATATCTTATGATGTCATTACCCGTTTCTTTTGATGCAAAAGACTAACACTGTTCAGTTTTTGACGACCGCCACAAACCTTTTTGACGACCGCCATAATCATTTTTGGCGACTGTCATAAATATTTTTGGCGACTGCCAAAAAGCATTATGGCAATTGCCAAAAACTAAAAACAAAAACTATATTACAGCATAACACTAGGTTCGTTACATCACCATAACTAGCACCCTGCATCATTGTTACGCTATATTATAGACTAAAGAACACAAGACATTAGGACACAAAAAGAATGTAGCCACAAGGGAACATTTCGCCCTATAGCTACATTCTTTCCTAAGTCTTACTTTTTGGCACAAAACCAAGAAAAAGGGCGATTATTTATCCAAGCCTATACTTTTAAATGAGATAAGGATAGACAATCCCCCTTCCTACGTATTACAGCAAACTACCCTCGAAGACATTAAACTTCACTCCTATCTTCTCGAACTTCTCCTTCAATTCCAAGAGCTTCTCCTTTTCATCTGGCGAGGAAGGAGCAATGTCGATGCGCTCCACATCCTGCGTGATGTCGATGTCGCCATGATATTGCAACTCGAAGAAATCGAAGATAGGTGGCATGTCCTTGGCTATCTCTTCTATCAATGGGAAATTGTTGATGGTCAGCTTGCGCTCCAATATCCACTGGGCGAAGATGGCGTAGGCTGCCACAGGGTCTTTGCCCATCTTCATCAGCGGTTCGCCATCATGCTGCAAGCCACAGATGCAGGTTGCCTTCACATCATCCACCCTCGTCGGGATGAGCTGGTAGAATCTGCCGAAGTTGACGGAATCGCCCACGCAGAGGGTTGTGCGATGGAAGAGACGTTCTTTCTTCAGTTGGATAGAGACATCGCCATACTGACACCACATGCCACCATTGATATAGAGGTCTTTCTCTGCATCGGGCTGGGAAAGGAAGCCATACTTCGGAAACTCGCTAGGCAAGAGTTTCTTGGCATTGCAACCGAAGAGAGCCTCAACGACCTGCGGACGAGTCTCCTTGCCGCCATTGGTTGCTCCCGTGCCAGTCTCCATCACGCTCTTGATGCGCTTCGACTCCAGGATGCCTGGCAGGGAAGAGACATGCACACGGAGATAGAAGGCTCCATGGTTGATAATCTGTCGAAGGAATCCCTCGACGATGGGTTGCACCATCTTATAATAAGGTTGCTGGCGCAACAACTCTTGGTAGGCAGACTGATGAGCCGCCAATGCTTGCAATGACTTGGGTGTATCCATAAGTGATATTTATTTTCCGTTTCTATAGTTCCAACATGTTTCAATGTGCAAACTTACACTTTTTTCTCCATACCGCCAAACTTTTCTCCGAAATAACTGCAATATTCGGAATATATATTGTACTTTTGCACCAAAAACCTTTTAAAGGTAAAAAAGTAAAAAGGTAAAAGAGTAAAAAGAACGAGACTATGTTACAACGAGACTATATACAACGACTAATTCGCGAGTTTATGGCAGCACTCGAAAGAATGCTCGAAAAGAAAGAGGTGGAGGTGAGACGTGAGAAAATCAAGGAGCTCTATGATGCTTACGTAGGTCCTTACGCCTTCTATTCCATCGCCACCATCGACGATGTAATGAAGGCGATGGCTGGCATTGCCGATGAGGAAAAGCGTCTCTCCAAAATGAATATGCTAGCCGAGCTATATTATCATGAGGCGGATATGGTGGGCCAGCCTACGAGAGATGACCTACTCAACAAGGCCTTCATGCTCTTCGACTATGTGGAAACCCATGGCGATACCTTCTCCATTGAGAGACGGCAGAAGATGGAGAGCATCAAGCGAGAGATAGGCTAAAAAGGCAATGTTCATGTAGAAAAGTGAATCTTTGCAACTGGTAGAACGGCTTAATTGTCAGAACTATAACATGTTAGCAACTTCCAATAGCTAGTGGATGAAGAATGTGCCTTTGTATGGGGTGGAGGAGAGTTTCTAGAAACTCTCCTCACACCGCTCCATAAACCTAGCCTTTGTCATGGCTATGCCGATGGCAAGCAGAGAAGGAACACCATGACGAAATGGTTGGGAAAGCCTTTGATACTTTCCTAACTTCATACTGATACGGATAGGCTTACCGAAACCTTTGTATGTTGAGGTCTTGCCACTCTCCACCAATTGCTGGCGTTTCTTCTCCAGCACTTCGCTCATATCCACAGCCTCAACCGCCTCCACTTGGTAATACCCATACGCCATTTGATTCTCCACAGGCACAAAATACTTTATCTTCTGGAAATCCACTCCCGAAAGGACAGACTTATAGCCCGAATAGAAGCAAGTGCCATTCCCTGCCAAGATAGCGTCTTTCTCCTCATTTACCAAGGCATCCACCAAAGCCACATAGAATGGTCCCTTGTTCACTGGCTCGTCTGAATACTCCAATCCCTTTTGTGGAATAGACTGAGAGAGCAAGCTTTCCCGTCCTTCCTCATTCGATAGCCATTGGTATATCTGCCTACGCAAAGCCTGTTCCGAACTGTTTGGGTCTATCACGATGCTACCATCTTCTGCATGTCGCTCTTGGTCTGGACGCAACGGAAAGGCACCAATGCCAATGAGCCTATTGGATTTCTGATAATAGTAATCGCCTTTCTCCTCGTCCATAGCCTCCAATGGTATGCGACCAGGGAAGAGGACATAACCAGCTATAATTTCCTTTTTCAGATGCGCTCGGTCTTGCCCCTCCTCAGTATAATAGATGGCATCACGATAACGGTGCATCTGGTTGATGGCATCCTCTGGCGGAACGTCATACCTTGCCCTATCTTGCTTGTCGTCTATGCGATATTTTGCATCAAAGAGATAGGTGTATTTCATTCCAGCCTCTCTCTGCTTGCTAAGTCGTAAGACGATGTCGGGACGTTGGATAGTGGTCATCGTACTTGTGCCACTGATGGCTGAGTTTTCCCTTTGCTTTTCCACCTCGGCATTATAGCAGACACTCGCCAGTTCCACCCCATCATGGTTGATGAAACTGACACTTCCTCCATACACCAGTTGAGGGATAAAGTCTGCCGACACATCCCTGCCATTGACCATCGGGCGACTCGCCTTGCCCAGTTGGCGCAAGGTGTCTTCCACGATGTTCTTCACCTTGATGAAACACCATATCTCATAGAGGTCGCACACATCCTTCACCTCCAGTTTTCTCATGCCTTCCTCTAGCTCATAGCCCTGTTGCAATTCCACCCATTTTTCCATGATGGTCTTGTATCCACGAGCCTGTTTCATCACGAGATTGTCTTGCGAGAATCCCTTGAACCGACCAACACCACGAAAGAAACTATGATTGCAAAGGCGCAGCAGTTCTGTCTCCATATCTTCCAAGGATGAGTCGATGCGCATCGGGTTGTCAAGGTGCATAGCCGTCATGATGTGCTCCTTGACAACTGAAAAGCGACGTTGCATTTCCCAAAGGGCATACTTCAAGAAACGATTCTCTATCGTGTCATGGCTCAGGAGCATATCTTCCGTGCGATAGAGATAAGCAGGATTCTCCTTGTGCATCTGGTATTCGTTCTCCATCTCACGAGGCATGAAAGCCATCCGCTCCGCCCTCTCATAACGAGTGACGGCACGAAGGCGACGCCTAGGTCGGTCGATGATTTGGCGAGCAGCCTGGATTATCTCTGCATAGCACGACTTGAATATCTGCCACCATATCAATGGATTGCTCTCTCCTGTGCCACGGCGCATACTGAGATAGGTATCCTTAAGAAAAGAGGTGCAAAGCATCGCATACTCGTTCTCGATGTCGGATATGATGGTCTTGAGGTCTGAGCGATAATCCAACTTGTAACTCAACACCTCGGTAACAAATTTGAGTTGTTTGGGCTGATTGTCGCCCTTCACTTTGTAAGTAAAGCAAAAGTCGGTCATTCCCACTTGGTTGTGGAAGTTGAGTGAACCATACAGTTCACCACCATTGCTGATAATTGTATTTCGGCTATCATCGCCAGAGCGCAAGTGGTCGTTGATGGCAAGCGATACTTCAGCGAGTTCCTTGCTTCTGCCACGCACGATAAGGGGATATTCGGTGTTCTCGAAGAACACTGCATCCTCCCGTATATCAAAGCCTTCCTTTGAGATGGCATCAAAAGAGAATCGCACGTTCTTGTCTTCCGATGTATATCTGCATTTCTTCTTGGCAGAGCTTTGGGCATCCGAAAAGTCGATAGCGAGGTTCTTGATGGTCTCCGCTATCCTGCGCTGATGGTTAGGGCATGAGAACCTAACCACCAAATCGGCATTTACTACCTCAAAGTTGAATACGCTTGCCATATTATACCTTATTTATATGTATGTTAGTTCCAATACGAAACGAAATGGTCTCTGCTCAGTTGGGCTATCATTGAGTCGATTTTCTTCACAGACAACCATTCCTCCTTATCACCAAAAGTAGAAACGAAAAGAGTCCTCAGAGCTGTCAAGAGATTCAAGTCCCCATATTTCTTAGCTTCATTTGCGTTCACCCCTGCCTTTGTCAGTCGTTCCTCGTCAACATTGGAACCCGTGGATAACCTGAGTTTAGCCTCGTCACCTTCCACCCTCGACAAAATTTTCATCATCGTAAAGCGGTCGAGTGCCACCATACAATCCGTCTGACCGAAATCAAAAGAAGCAAGAAGATAAATCAAGGCCTCGTTAGCTGCACGATAGCCCAACTTGAAAGGAGTACCCTCCAAGAGACAGTTCACCTTTTTGAGGTAGTCGATGACGGTTTGTGCATTCTCGCCCAACTCATCCTTGATTTCCTTGGCTTCGATAGGACGATTAATGAGAAGATGATTGAGCGTTACGCCCTCGCCAAACTTACCCGCATCGAAGTCTGCAACGATTTCTTTCAGCCCATCATCCGTTGTGTCCTGCAAGAAACTGTCATAGTTCACTTCATTCATTTCTATGGACATCGCACGGTCAAGCACCTTTCTAGAGAAAGAGAATGTGGTCTCATCCATGTTCACTGTTCCGATAACCATCAGGTTGGCAGGGAGGGTTAAGCCTCTGAAACGGAAATGCTTCTCTATCTTATTATCCATCTCTTCTGAAAGAGATGCATTGAGTGCACCAATCATCTGTGCAGATATTTTATAGGACTCTCCATTGTTATCCGCATCATAAGTTCCAAATTCGTCAAAAGGCTTGATGATAGG
>CAVCRI010000175.1:0-6296 GCA_963604545.1 Lachnospiraceae bacterium
TTGCTGTATCATAGTGATGTTATATAAAAGGATGCCTTTCTATCTTGTCGATGTATGATTGACGAATAATTGTTCCCATACTTTTATCACTTATAAATGAAATTTTCTGCAAATATACGAAAAGTTTAACTTATAAGTGATAAAACTCGTGCGTTTTTAGTTTTTATAACTTATAGATGATAAAAAAGGCTGCAATCCTCAATGTGTAGAGAGGAATGCAGCCCTATTTATGTTATTTCCCGAATCTTGAAGTATCCACTTCTTCATGCTGTTTGGCCTTGTATCCACCGAAGCGATAGGTCAAGGAGAGGCCAATGACTCTTCCAAAGTACATGTTGTTGATGACGTGCTGACCTCGGTAAGTGTCGTGAAGATTGTTGTCACCTGTCTCGAAGATGTCGTTGCAATAGGCTTTCATCTGGAGCTTGTCATTTTTGAGAGGCTTCCAAGTGAGGGCAGCGTTGAGATAGCCCGATGCAGGAACATCGATGATGCCTTGGATGGCATCTGTGCGGATGGAGGCATCAAGGTTGAGAATCACATGCTTGCCAAAGAGAAAAGTGCCGTTCCACTGGGCTTGACAAAGCCAATTGCTGCGGTCGAATGGGAGGTCATAGAAGTGGGAATTCTTGTCGTTCTGATAAACTCCAGCTAAGGTAAGACGGTTCTGCCACCAGTTACCAATGTTGAAGGGGGCGGTGAGCATCAAACCTGCTTGTGTTACGTGGTCGAAGTTAGAATACTTATATTCCGCCTCCTTCTTGGTGTCGCTTTGGTAAGGGAGCTGACGGAAAGCATCAGTCTCGTTGTCGAGGAAGAGACTTGCCACGTATCTGTTGTGCAGAATGTAAGTGAGCGAGAGATTGAAGTCTCGTGATGGCTTCAATGTCGGGTTTCCTACAATCTTGCCATATCCGCCTGCATTATAGGTGGTAAAGTCCTTTACTGACCAATAAGTTGGGTAATCTCTGTCGCAATCCAAGTCGAGTTTGATGATATGTCCAGCCTTTGGAAGATAGGTGATGGAGAGAGTCGGGAAGATGTTCCACTCATGCCAAATAGGTGTGTGGTAATATTCTTCCATGAGCGATGCCTCCATTGTGAGCTTTTGTCCGAACGACTTGCTGGCTCCGATGTAGAAACTCACTTGGTCTTCTGTTTGGGTGGTGATGCCATCTGAGGTCTTGTCGTTGTTATCTTGCGAACTCTTGTCTCTTGAGGTGGTGTAATTAATACCGTAGTTCAAGCCCCAGTCTTTACCTAAGTCGTGTTCCTGTTTCAGGTAAGCATGCCATTTGTTGATACGTTGCTGGCTTGCGATGTCAAACTCCTCATCGTAGAGACTGCTGTTCAAACTTTGTTCGTCTGGTGAATTATAATAGGTGTATTCCGCACCTGCCGAGAAACCGAAAGGAGTAGAGTAGTCCAAACGGAAATTGTGAAGTTGACTCTTTGCATGGACTTTGAGAAGAGAGGTGAAGTCGCCATAATCCGCAGATGTTCCTCTAGTGTTGTTGAGTAGTGAGGTATAGGCAAAGCTGAGTTGGTGGTCTTTTGCGATATTGTAGTTGATGCCTAGTCGAACGTTATGGTTGAGGTGGCGTTTGGTGTTGTCGCTATGTGTCGTAAAAGCATAGGAAGTTCCGTCAGCCAAGTTGTGGGCAAACTCATTTTCGTAATAGTAATATCTCTTGCCATGACCGAAAGAATAGTTCATGTCAACTTCCCATTTTTTGTTGGTATAGAGTAAGGAGGCACGTTCTGTGTAACTGTTGCGGTTTTGATGAGTGTATCCACCAAATAGTTCACCTTGTAGGGCAGTGATGCCTGTATTGTGTTTCAACTGTAGGTTGATGACTTGTCCTTTCACTTGATAACGAGCAGGGGCGGAATAGATAACCTCGGCATTGGCAATACGGCTAGTTGGGATGGTCTTCAAGAGAGCATAGAGTTGCTCACTTGTCATAGTTGTCGCCTTGCCGTCTATCATAACGGTCACAGATTGAGCGTTGAGGGTCAAGGCGTCGTCTTCCTCGCTTACGCCAGGCAGTTGCTTGATAGCCTCGTAAGCGTTATCTACAGGGTGGTTCTTCAAGAGTTGAGGCAGGTCGTATGTCAAAGCTGAACCTTTTGCTTTGACAATAGGACGATGCCCCTTTACCATCACGTCGGGGAGTGAATGGATAATGCTATCCATTTTGAGAGAGTCTTCTTTTAGCTTATCCGCAGATACTTGCGGATTGTTTCCATTTGTGTTTTGTGCGAAACTTGCGAGGCTCATAGCCAAGCAAGCACTTGTGGTAAAAATGAGTTTCTTCATAATTTTCTTTGCCTTTCTTGTTTTCTTCTTTTCGGGTGCAAAAGTACTGCTATTTTATAATATGAGCAAAGATCTTTAATTATCAAGTCTTACCAGAAGTGTTATTTAGTCTTATCAAAACTGATTTTATTTACCATATTTGAAGCAACCTATCTTATTTTTTATTACTTTTGCAAACATGAAAGAGATTCGAAGAATATTCATACTAGGGGTGATGGCTTGTGGTTGTTTCTTAACAATGCAAGCACAAGAGGTGAAGAATGTTACGTTGGATACGATACCGATGACATCTTTGCCTAAGGAAGACTTGTCTATTCCATCTCGTCCTACTCTCGGTGGTTTCCCTGTGCTACAGGGAAATACTTGTTATGCAGAACCGAAAGAACCATGGTTCTCGGAAGATGGAACGCCTTTGAAGATTTCGCCCAATGCCATACCTCACTACGAAACTCCTCAGATGAATCTTGGACCAATAAGTGCGTATTCTGTTGGTGTGGAAGTGCCTGGCTTGATGAACAAACAGTCGGCTGGCATCGTCTATCAACAGAATATGGGGCGGTTTGTGTTTTCTCCTTATGTAGGGGTGGAAAAGATAAATACTGGAGTATATGGATTTGGCAATCTTACCAAGGCTTCTTTTGGAGGAACGATGTCTTATCATGTGAATGATTGGTTGACTGTGGGCTTTTATGGGCAGTATGTACCAACCAGGACTTCTGACCCTCGAAGTGTCATTATGTCTCCATTTATGCCAAAGAATAGCTATGGTGGTTTTCTCGAGGTGATGTTTAATGAGCATTGGGGAGTTGGTGCCAAGATGGGACGAGAGTTCGCACCGCAAAAGAATGGAAAGTGGGGATGGAAGAATACCACGGAGTTTTATCCAATTTTCAGAAAATAACTCTTGGATTCATCATGAAGAATCTTTAATAAAGGAAAGGATTGAAGAATGAAGTTACCTCTGAAATATATAGTTGTTCTTGTTATTACTGCCTTGGTTTGCATCTTTGCTTATCAAGCCTATTGGCTCGTGGGACTTTATCAGTCTCAGAAGAAAGAACTGGATGCCAAGATAATTAGCGTGATGGAAAATGCTCACTTCGTGGAAATGCAGAAGCGAGTGGAAAAACGTCGCAAGGATGAGAGTAAACCACATGGTCAACTATCAGGTGCTGTTGCTTTTTCGATGGATGAAGATGAGGAATCTTCAGAATACGATAATAATATCGACCAAAACGTAAAGGTGAGAAAGGTGAATGGAGGAAAAACAATCACGGATGTTCATACGACTTTTACCAAGGAGAAGAAAACTCATCTGGCTGGCAAGCAACCTGCTGATGATTCCAAATCTAACGATGATGATAAGCCTGATCAAAATTTGGTGATGATTATGTCTGGTAAATTGACGACGATGGTGCAGCAAGCATTGTTCAGCAAGTTGAACGAATTAGAAAAGCCTGACATTCATGTCTTTGATAGTGCCTTAGTTGCCAAGATGTTGGGGGATAGCTTGTTGGTGGGGAATACCGAACGTTATTTTCCTCACCGCATTCAATTCATGCGAGGCAAGAAGGTGATGGCTCAAATGTCCTCTAAGATTTCTAAAACTTCGGTAGATGAGGACAATGCAAAATCAGCTGAATATATCCCTTCTTCTGATGCCAAGCAATATCAATATGTAGTTTGCAATGAAGGTGAACCCAATGAGGAAAAGTATGGGGTCACTATCGAACCGATGACGATGTCGGTGCTCAGTCAGATGACTGGCATTCTTAGTGCTTCGCTCATCATCATGTTGATCCTTGTCTTTGTCTTTTGGTATCTCATCCATACGATGCTCAAACAGAAGACGCTCGATGAGATGAAAAGCGACTTTACGAATAATATCACCCATGAATTGAAGACTCCGATAGCTGTGGCGTATGCTGCCAACGATGCCTTGCTCAACTATGGTATGATGAACAATCCTGAAAAGATGCGCAAATATCTCGGTATTGCACAGGAACAGTTGCTGCAACTCAGTGGTATGGTGGAGCAGATCCTCTCCATGAGTATGGAACGTAGGAAGACGATGCTGCTGAATATCGTGGATGTGCCAATCAAGGAGGTGATAGAACCTCTGATTTCACAACATCAGTTGAAGGCACAAAAGAAAGTGGAGATTTCTCTTGCTGTAGAACCAGAGAGCTTGAAGGTGCAAGCAGACCGAATGCATTTTTCGAATATTGTGAGCAATCTCATCGACAATGCCATTAAGTATTCGGGCAATAGTGTGAAAATCGAAATTCATGCTTCGCAGGAAGCGATGCCTTCGGGAGGCAATGGAAATGAAAAGAAAGGAACGGTAGTTATTTCGGTAAAGGATAATGGAATAGGTATCGCCCACGACAAGTTGCCTTATATCTTCGATAAGTTCTATCGAGTGACGGATGGCAACAAGTATTCCGTCAAGGGCTATGGCTTGGGACTCTTCTATGTAAAGAGTCTGATGGAGAAAATGGGAGGCTCGGTTACGGTAGAGAGTGAATTGGGAAAAGGTTCTTGCTTTGAACTGCGATTCAAATAAAGGTAAAAGGGTAAAAAGGTAAAAAAGTAAAACGAAACAGAGCGATGAACAGGATAAAAGTTTTATTGGTGGAAGACGAAACTTCCCTAGCGATGATTCTAAGCGATACCTTGGAGGCACAAGGCTTCGAGATGCGTACTGCTCATGATGGTGAGGAAGGCTTGCAAATGTTTTATGAGCAAAAGCCTGATGTCTTGGTAGCAGATGTGATGATGCCCAAGATGGATGGCTTTGAGATGGTGCGTCGCATTCGTAAGAGCGATGTCCATACTCCTGTGCTTTTCTTGACTGCTCGTTCTGCCGTGAATGATGTGGTGGAAGGGTTTGAACTTGGAGGCAATGATTATCTCAAAAAGCCTTTTGCTATCCAAGAACTCATCGTTCGTATCAAGTCGCTTTGTCATCGGGTGGAGGAGGAAATGAAGAGTGAAGAACAAAGAGTGAAGAATTCTCTTGATGATGAGACTGAAAGTAATAAGAATGTTAATGCCGAAGAAAAGAAAGATTCGGTATCAAATTCTTGGTTCACCATCGGGCGATACCTTTTTAATCCTATAGAACAAATTCTTCAACAGAATGGTAAGGATATCGAGCTTTCTCATCGTGAGTCCGAAATCCTTCGAATGTTGGTGGAGAATCGCAATGATGTGGTGGAGAGCAAGGACATCCTCTTGAAGCTATGGGGTGATGATAGTTTCTTCAATTCTCGCAGTCTCCATGTCTTTATCACCAAACTCCGTCATAAACTTTCTGCTGACGAGACTATCCGAATCATCAATGTCAGGGGCATCGGGTATAAGATGATATTCTAAGTTTACTCCTTTTCCAATTCACAAATCTTGGCGACAAGGTTGATTACATAGTTTGGGTTCCTCATCGGTTATCCCCATACCTCTTGATTTGAGTAGCTGTACTAACTCTTGGGGTATGGAGACGGCTCAGCTTGGTGTTGTTCCTTTTTTTATTGTCCTTGTTCAAGGCTCGCTCTTTCCTTTTGTAATAATGCCATAGGCTCATTCTCTTTTATTTTGTATTCTTGGAGAAAACATGCTTAAGCAAACATAAGCCCACACATACCGATACGCTTTGCAGTTGCAACGTTCTGCGGGTTGTCGTCGACGAAGAGGCACTCGGCAGGATTGAGGCTGTAGCGGTCGAGCAAAATGCGGTAGATGCGAATGTCGGGCTTTATAAGATGTTCTTCGCCCGATACAACAATGCCGTCAAAGAGTTGGAAGAAATCGTAACGTTCCATCACCTGTGGCAAAGTCTCCACTGACCAGTTGGTGAGACCGTAGATGCCGTAACCCTCGGCTTTCAGACGGCGAAGCCAGTCAGTATTTTCATGGATTTCGCCGCCAACCATTTCTATCCATCGACTCCAGAACATCTCTATCTGTGCAGAGTATT
>CAVCRI010000176.1:0-6295 GCA_963604545.1 Lachnospiraceae bacterium
TGTCCTCGGCAGAGAAGTTGCTGCGGATAGGAGGAAGGATGGAAATACGACCTCCAGAAAGTCCCTTACCAAAGTAGTCATTGGTTTCACCCTCAAGTTTGAAGTCGACACCCTTGACCAAGAAGGCACCGAAGCTCTGACCAGCTGAACCCTTGAACTTCACGTTCACGGTCTTGTCTGGCAAACCTTCCTCGCCATACTTGGATGCGATGACACCACTCAACATGGTACCAGCGGCACGATCGGTATTCTTGATGGCGAAGTCGAGGTTCACTTCCTCCTGCTTCTCGATGGCGTTCTGAGCACCACGAATCAACTGCTGGTCGAGCACATTGTCGAGGTCGTGTATCTGCTCGGTGCTATGATAGAGCGTGCCATGTCCGGTCTCACGATGGAGGAGACGGGAGAAGTCGAGCAAGTCTACCTTGTCGTCGATGAATTTGGCAGTCTCCAGGTCGTTGGCGTCGAGGCCCTCTGTAGGTACAACCTCCTCGTCCTTCTTGCGGACGATGAGTTCGGTATGACCGATAATGTCGTTCAATGACGTGTAACCCATCTCTGCCAAGTACTCGCGCACCTCCTCGGCGAGGAAGCGGAAGTAATTGATGAGGTACTTGTAGCTACCACGGAAGTGGGCACGGAGCTTAGGATCCTGTGTAGCCACACCCATAGGACAGGTATTCAAGTTACACTTACGCATCATCACACAACCCAATACGATGAGGGCTGCCGTACCGAAGCTGAATTCCTCGGCACCAAGCAAAGCCATGAGGATGATGTCACGACCACTCTTCAACTGACCATCGACCTGGAGGCGAACCTGTCCACGAAGACCGTTCTTCACCAAGGTCTGCTGAGTCTCAGAGAGACCAATCTCAGGAGAGATACCAGCGAAACGCATACTAGATGCAGGGCTGGCACCCGTACCACCCTCGGCACCAGAGATAACGATGAGGTCGGCTTTTGCCTTAGCCACACCGGCTGCGATAGTACCCACACCACTCTCAGCTACCAACTTGACAGAGATTGCTGCCTTAGGGTTCACGTTCTTGAGGTCGAAGATGAGCTGAGCCAAGTCCTCAATACTATAGATATCGTGATGAGGTGGAGGAGAAATCAAGCTGATGCCAGGGATGGAGTGACGGGTCTTGGCGATGACCTCGTTGACCTTGAAGCCAGGCAACTGACCACCCTCACCCGGTTTAGCACCCTGTGCCACCTTGATTTGGATTTCCTCTGCATTGACCAAATATTCTGTTGTCACACCGAAACGGCCAGAAGCCACCTGCTTGGTCTTGCTGGAGAGGCTGATGCCATCCACTGATGCGTGGAAGCGCTCATTGTCCTCACCACCTTCACCAGTGTTGCTTCGAGCACCGAGGGCGTTCATGGCGAGTGCCATTGCCTCATGAGCCTCCTTAGACAAAGCGCCGAAGCTCATTGCACCTGTTACGAAGTGCTTAACGATTTCCTCCACTGGCTCTACCTTATCGATAGAGATAGGGTTCTTGCGGAAGCCGAAGAAGTCACGGATGAAGATAGGCTCCTGCTTATCGTCAACGAGATGTGTATATTTCTTGAAGAGACTGTAGTCGCCCTTGCGAGTTGCAAGCTGCAAAGTGGCGATGGTCTCTGGGTTCCAAGCGTGCTTGATGCCGTCCTTGCGATAGTGGAACTGTCCCATGCTTGGCAAGAAGTCGAGTTTCTTGGTCTGGAAAGCCTTATCGTGGAGACGGATGGCATCACGGGCGATGGTCTCCAAACCGATACCGCCGATGGTGCTGACCTCTGTACCGAAGTAATTCTTCAAGAGGCTCTCGCTCAAACCGATGCTCTCGAATATCTTCGCACCACGGTAGCTACGGATGGTAGAGATACCCATCTTTGCCATAATCTTGAACAAGCCCTTCTTTACAGCCTTGATATAATTCTGCTCGGCAGTATGGTAGTCCTCCTGAATCTTCTTGCGCTTTACCAAGTCGTCAAGGATGGCGTAGGTCAAGTATGGACAGAGGGCTGATGCACCATAGCCCAGAAGCAATGCAGCGTGCATCACCTCGCGAATCTCACCACTCTCTACGATGAGGGCGGTCTGTACACGCTTACCTGCATCAATCAAGTAATGGTGTACGGCACTCACAGCCAACAAAGATGGGATGGCTGCGTGGGTCTCATCCACACCACGGTCGGAGAGGATGATATAGTTGTAACCGTCGTCCACACTCTGAGCCGCCTGCTTGCAAAGCTCATCGAGAGCCTCGTGCAAACCTTCCTCGCCCTTCGCTGTCTCGAAGAGCATGTGGAGCTTCACGGTGTTGAATCCCTTGTAACGGATGTTCTGAAGAATATCCAACTGGGTGTTTGTCAGGATAGGATGTGGCAAACGAACCATCTTGCAGTTGGTCTCGTCTGGGTTCAAGATACCCGAACCTACACGGCCGATGTACTCGGTAAGACTCATCACGAGGTTCTCACGGATGGAGTCGATGGCTGGATTGGTAACCTGGGCAAACTGCTGACGGAAGTAGTTGAAGAAAATCTGTGGCTGGTCTGAGAGCACTGCCAATGGAGTATCGTTACCCATAGACGCGGTAGGCTCCTGTCCCTTGGTAGCCATTGGGATGATGGTACCATCGATGTCCTCCTCGCCGAAACCGAACTCCAGTTCCTTGCGAGTCAAGTTCTCCACGGAGTTATCCACCTTACGACCGGAGCGGAGCTTTTCGAGTTCGATACGGTTGGTGTTCAACCACTGGCGGTAAGGATGAGCGGCAGCCAAGCGCTCCTTGATTTCACCATTATAATATATCTTGCCTTCCTGGGTATCAATCAAGAGAATCTTACCAGGCTGTAGACGACCCTTCTCGGCAATCTCCTGTGGGTCGAAGTCCATCACACCTACCTCGGAAGCAACGACCATCATGTCGTTCTTGGTGATGGTGTAACGAGCAGGACGCAGACCGTTACGGTCGAGCATACCACCGGCATAGCGACCATCGCTGAAGAGCAAGGCAGCAGGACCATCCCATGGCTCCATCAAGATAGAGTGATACTCATAGAATGCCTTCAAGTCCTCGGAGATAGGGTTCTTGTCGTCGAAGCTCTCTGGCACCATGACTGCCATGGCGTGAGGCAAAGACAAGCCACTCATCACGAAGAACTCGAATACGTTGTCGAGGCTGGCTGAGTCACTCATGTTAGGCTGAATGATAGGAGAAATCTCACGGATGTCACCCAGTGCCTCACTGCTCAACACACTCTCACGAGCCTTCATCCATCCACGGTTACCACGGATGGTGTTGATCTCACCGTTGTGGCAGAGGAGACGGAAAGGCTGAGCCAAGCTCCAGGTAGGGAACGTGTTGGTAGAGAAGCGAGAGTGAACCAACGCCAAACCGCTTGTAAAATAGTTATTGGTCAAGTCAGGATAGTACTGACGCAACTGGAGGCTGCTCAACATACCCTTATAGACGATGTTCGAATTGGAGAGCGAACAGATATAGAAATCTGGATCGGTGATACGTTTCTCGATACGCTTGCGAATCAAATAAAGTGTGCGCTCGAATACATCCACCTTGTCGTCGGTAACACCTGTGATGAAAACCTGTTTGATGGCAGGCTCATTTGCCAAGGCAGCCTCACCGAGACATTCAGGGTTGGTAGGCACGTTGCGGAGGTGCATCAACTGGAGTCCCTCACGTTCGATTTCCTCGATCATGATGGAGAGGATGTCCTGCTGTTTCTTCTCGTCCTTAGGCAAGAAGATAAGACCCGTGCCATACTTTCCCTTCTCTGGCACAGGGATACCCTGAAGAAGAATAAACTCATGTGGAATCTGGAGCATGATACCTGCGCCATCACCCGTCTTGTTGTCGGCACCCTCAGCACCACGATGGCGCATATTCTCAAGTACCTTCAAGGCGTTGTCGACCAGCTCATGACTCTTGTTACCGTGGATGTTAACCACCATACCTACGCCACACGCATCGTGCTCATAGGCTGAACTGTACAATCCTTTTTCCATTTCTTGTTCGTTTTATCGGTTATTCTATATTATTTGTATGCTTGTTCGTGGACTCCCGCTACGGCACGTCCACTTGGATCGTTCTGATTCTTGAATGAGGCATCCCATGCCAAAGCCTCAGCGGTAGAACATGCTACGCTTGGCACGGATGGAACGCTCTTGGCAGCACTGTCGCTTGGGAAGTGCTCGGCGAAGATGGAGCGATAGTAATACTCCTCCTTGTTCTGTGGAGGGTTGATAGGGAATCGCTCGGCTGCATGTGCCATCTGCTCATCGCTGACGGCGGAAGCGGTAATCTGCTTCAAGGTATCTATCCAAGAATAGCCCACGCCATCGGAGAACTGCTCCTTCTGTCGCCATGCCACTTCTTCTGGCAATAAGTCGGCAAATGCCTCGCGTACCACTTTCTTCTCAATGGTCTTATCAGGACACATCTTCAAGGCTGGGTTCATGCCCATCGCTACATCCAAGAACTCCTTGTCGAGGAATGGCACACGACCTTCGATGCCCCAAGCTGCGAGGCTCTTGTTGGCTCTCAAACAGTCGTAGAGATAGAGTTTGCCGAGCTTTCTGACGGTTTCCTCGTGGAAAGCCTTGGCATCTGGAGCCTTGTGGAAGTAGAGGTAACCTCCAAATACCTCATCGGCACCCTCGCCTGAGAGCACCATCTTGATGCCCATGCTTCGGATTACTCTTGCCAAGAGATACATTGGGGTGGATGCTCTGACGGTCGTCACATCGTATGTCTCGATGAAGTAGATGACATCACGGATGGCATCAAGACCCTCTTGTATCGTATAGTTGATTTCGTGATGCACGGTACCGATGTGCTCAGCCACGAGACGAGCCTTTGCCAAGTCTGGTGCTCCCTTCAAACCTACGGCGAAGGAGTGCAATCGTGGCCAGTAGGCCTTGGTCTCACCACCGTTTTCTACACGAGTAGTGGAATATTTCTCGGCAATGGCAGAGATGACAGAAGAGTCGAGACCGCCACTGAGGAGTACGCCGTATGGCACATCGCTCATCAACTGGCACTTGACAGATGCTTCGAGGGCATCGTGGATTTCCTTGACCGCAGCCTTCTCTTGAGGTTCAGCATCTTTTAATTGCTCTGCTGCCTTCTTGCTATCATCTATCTGATATTTCTTCTGCATGGCGGCATACTCGAACCAATCGCGAGTATAATAACGCTTCATGCCAGGAGTCTTGCTATAATAATAATGTCCTGGGAGGAATGGCTCATAATGGTCGCACTGACCTTCGAGTGCTTTTAGCTCGCTTGCAACCATTACCTTTCCATCCTTATCATAACCTATATAAAGAGGAATGACGCCGATTGGGTCACGAGCAATCAAGAACTCATCACGCTCCACATCGTAAAGGGCGAAGGCAAAGATACCATTCAGTTGTTCGAGCATCTGGCAGATGCGCTCATGCACTGCATCCTCACCTTTATATATTAAGGTGGCGAAATCGGTATCGGCTCTCATCTCACGGTAGAGGGAAAGAATCACCTCACAATCGCTGCCCGTCTGATACTGATAGGTATCAGCGAAGCGAGCACGGATGTCCTGGTGGTTATAAATCTCACCATTCACGGCAAGCACCTGTTTCTTGTCAGGGGCAAACAAAGGTTGGCGACCACTCTCTGGGTCAACAATGCTTAGACGCTCATGTGCCAGGATAGCAGAACCACCGCAGTAGATACCGCTCCAGTCTGGTCCGCGATGGCGGATTTTCTGACTCATACGTAGCGCTTGCTGTCGCAATTCAGGAGTCTGCTCCTGAATATTGAAGATAGATACGATTCCACACATAATATCTTTTCCTTTCTTTTATCGGTTATATTTAACTCTATCAAAACTAACAATTAATTACTTTTTGCCATGTTTCGACTGCAAAATTACTACTTTCTGATAGAATAAAGAAAGAAAAGAAAACATTTTGTCTAATCATTTGTAGTAATCTATCAAATAGATACATCACAAAGCGAATTGCTTATAATTTTATAAGTAAAAGGCGCATGTTATATTACAATTTGATATTTTACAAGAAAAACAAGATAAAAACGATGCAAAAAGGCACTTCCAAACCATTAATTATCAATAATTATAAATGTCTTTATAATAAGGATATTTATGATTTATAAATCTATGCCATCGAAGATATAACGGCACCATTGTTACCATAAGACAAGAGAAACTCAGCCATGAACGCACAAAAACGCATTTCATGGCTGAGTTTTTTCTTCAGACAAAAATCGTCTTATCT
>CAVCRI010000177.1:0-6255 GCA_963604545.1 Lachnospiraceae bacterium
TGGTCTCATCTACGTCCATGCCCTTCTCCTTGCAGAATGCACGAATCTCTTCCTCTGTCTTGCCGTTGCAGTCGAAACCAGTCTTCTCCTTGATGGCATCGAGGATAGGGAGACGGCGATATGGAGCCTTGAAGCTAACAATCTTACCGTCAATCTCACGCTCTGGCTTGCCGTTTACTGCGATACAGATGGTCTCCAACAACTTTTCGGTGAAAGACATCATCCAGTTGTAGTCCTTGTACTGAACGTAAAGCTCCATACAGGTGAACTCAGGGTTGTGGTTGCGGTCCATACCCTCGTTGCGGAAGTTCTTGCCCATCTCATAGACACCCTCGAAACCACCAACGATGAGTCGCTTCAAGTAAAGCTCTGTGGCGATACGCATGTACATATCCTGGTCGAGCGCATTGAAGTGGGTGATGAATGGACGAGCCGATGCACCACCTGCGATGCTCTGGAGGGTAGGGGTCTCTACCTCAGTGTAACCAGCGTCGTCGAGGAACTTGCGGAGTGTGCGGATAACGGTGGCACGCTGCAAGAATGTATCCTTCACGCCATCGTTGACGATGAGGTCAACATAGCGCTGACGATAACGCAACTCAGGGTCGTCGAACTTATCGTAAGCCACGCCATCCTTGTACTTCACGATAGGGAGTGGCTTCAAGCTCTTAGAGAGCAAGCACAATTCCTTGGCGTGAACAGAAATCTCGCCAGTCTGTGTGCGGAAAACGAAACCCTTCACACCGATGAAGTCACCGATGTCGAGGAGCTTCTTGAAAACAGTATTATAAAGGTCCTTGTTCTCGTCTGGACAAATCTCGTCACGGGCGATATAGACCTGGATTCTTCCCTTTGAGTCCTGCAACTCAGCGAAGCTAGCTTTACCCATCACGCGACGGCCCATCATACGACCAGCGATAACTACCTGGCGTGGCTCGTCCTCGTCCTTGAACTCAGCTTTGATGTCAGTGCTGAATGCGTTGGTTGGAAACTCTGCTGCTGGGTATGGGTCGATGCCCATCTCGCGCAATGTCTGAAGACTCTGTCTGCGAACGATTTCCTGTTCGCTTAACTCTAAAATGTTCATATTATATCTAGATATATCTATTTTTGTTATTTGCGTGCAAAAATACAAAAAAAATCCGAACTAGCATTCCTTTTTATGCTTTTTAATATAAATAGGTGCAAATGGTTTGCACAAATATTAGTACCAATGCAGGCTAGACTTGTATTTCTTGCCGCTGTAATTCAGACGATAAACCACACAAGCCATGGCGTATGATGGAATCACGTTGGTGGTCTTGCTGCTCACGTAGCTCTCGGTCAAGGTGTTCTCCACATGCTTGAGCTGTCGCAAGATGTCGAAGCCCTCGAATACCACCATCAGACGATTATTCAAGAAGGTACGCACCAGTCTTGCGTCCCATACGAAGTCGTTGGTGTTCAGTTCCTTGGTCGAATACTTGCGACGGCCATAGAGATTGAAACTGGTGGCAAGGTCTAGCTTCCAAGGCAAGTGGAGATGAGCCAGCAAACCTGTCTCCCAGTCGATAGGGCGAGAGATGGAACCATTGTTGTTGGCATACGACTGGCGGAAACGAGAGCGGAGGGTAAATACTTGTTCGCCTACTTTCCATTTCAGTCGCAAGTCATCGTCAATGCTCTTTACGGTTGTCTCTTTCTTGACATCGGTCGTAAGGACAGCAGAGGCTGAGCCATCTGGTGAAGAATCGGCGGCTGCGGATCCATCCGATGATGTAGATGACTTGTCCTTTGTCTCTTCCAAACTGACCTTATGCTGCAACTTATAAGTGAGGTTGTTGTGGAGGAAGAGATTGTTGCCACTGGTCAAAGGAATGCCGAATGTCCACTTCAACTTGGTGGTATTGTTACCACTGGCATTGTCGTAGGTGTAAAGCTTTCTGCCCGTAGGACGGTCGTAACACAATTTGGTGACAATGGCGTTCACATAGTTTTCGTGCTCCATTTGTATTCCCCATTCATATCGCATGTCCTTGCTCAGGTAGGTGTAGGTCAGTCTGCCGTCAACCCACCATTGGTTCTTCAAGTCACGATTGCCCTTATAGTAGTTTTGGGCATCGGTGGTGATGATTACATCCTCCGTCTGTTCGCAATCAGGCACGGTCGTGGTACTCTGAAAAAGGAGAGTGAGCTTGTGCTGGAGATTGGAGCTTCGCCATTGTACGTAGGTGTTCTTGGCGTTCAAAGAAATATAGTTGAGCGTATGATGACGGTCGTAATCCTGGCGCAGGTAAGTACGCTCCAAGTGGTTGATGCCGAGTGGCAAATAGAGGTTCATGCTCCATACGCCCAGGTTGTTGGTGATGCCCCATTTCGCCTTGAGCATCAGCTCGTGTTTGGTCTCACTCTCATGCTGACGATAACTGTTGTCACCAATCTTGTCGCCCTCCTCGTTCATTCGCTCATACTGGTTGATATGTTTCACCTGATATTGCAAGGTGCCGAGCATCGTCTTGGTAAGCCAGATGTAGCCCATCTTTGCGTAATAGTCGGTGTAGTCGATAGGACGAGTGAAGAGACGCTGGTGGTAATGATAGGTGGAGTCGATGGAGGCATCATAATAGTTGATGGTTTGCTCCGTCTGCGCATCGTTTCTTCCGCCCTTGTTGGTGGCACCAGTCTCCCATTTCAGCTGCTTTCGCTTGTCATCCCACTTGATGCTGGCTGTGGCGGAGATACCTGCCGTATAGTTGTGGCTGAGGGTGGCAGTCATGCTTCGGCTGTCGTTGATGAGGTCGCTGTATTTCTCAGCGGCTGATGGGGCATCGCCTGTGGCACTTCCTGTGGCGGCAACAGAAGCGTCTGTAACCGTCGTGTTGTCGCCCGAATTGTAAGTGAACTTAGGCTTGACGTGTACGTCCACCTGTCCCAACATCGTATGAAAATCATGGTAGGTGTCAATCTTCATCTTCTTGTTGCTACCTACGGCATGGGAGGTCTGGAAAGTGTTGCCAGACTCGATGAAGTTGGTGCGTCGGATGTCGGTAACGGTCTCTGTATTGGTGCGATTGAAGGTAAGGAAACCAGTCACGTCCCATTTCTTCTGCTTCCATTTATAGTCGAAACCGCCCATCTGTGTAGTACGTTGGTTCTTAGCCGCTTCCGCAGGAGTCCATTCCGTCTCTTGCCCTGGTTGACGAGAATCGTTGATGTCGTTCACGTTGGCATAAACGGTCATGCGAAGTTTCTTGTCATCAACCATCGCAAATGCCTTTTCCGAGTATCTGCCATCTGGACCTAGTGCAGCAGAAAATTCCGCCCACCATTTCTTCTTGAATTCCTTTTTCAGTGTGATGCTCATGCGCTTGCCCTGGTCGTAATCATAAAACTTCACCATGTAAATGGCATAGGCTGGGATGCGACCAGTGAGGGTGGAGATGGCATTCTTGAAGAAAGTCTTGCCATCCACCATCATTTCCTTGACGGTAACTCCATCCACCTCCACATTGCCACTGCTATAATAAGTGATGCCTGGTATCTTGCGAAGGAGACGGTCGAGATTGGCACCTTCGGGCAAGACGAAGGCGTCGGCGTAGAAGGTCAAGGTGTCGCCCTTGACATAATGCAACTTGATTTCGTCCTCGTCTTGGGCGAGGGCACGAGATGGTGCGATGGAAAGCAATGCTCCCATGGCAATCCATAATCCGAACTTAGAGTTGTTCATCTGTTTTTGTTTTTGTAGAGTCGTGAAGACTGTAGTTTGTTTTGTAGAGTCTTATAGACTGTAGTTTGTTTGTTTTTTGTTTGTCTTATTCTTCTCTTATGATTTTATCCTTCGTAATTACTAGTCGCTATAAACTTGTCACTTTCGGGCGCAAAAATACAAAAAATAAATATTCCGCTGTCGCTCTTTATCATTAATTAACAGCCTGATAGCTGTTATTTATCATTCGTTAAGAGACTCTTTGAGTGGGCGAACATATATGATAGCATTGTCGTACGAATATAATATGTATTGTCGTACGAATATAATATGTATTGTCGTACGGATATGATGTGTATGGTTGTACGGCAATGAAGTTGTTGTCGTACGACATAGGGGTGAGTGGTCGTACGACTAAAGGGGGTATTGTCGTACGACTAGACAGGTTGGAGTAGTACGACTGGCGGGTGTGCCGGCTAGGCTGAGCAGAGCTGCTGAGTATAGTCGGCAGAGCTGCTGACTAGGCTCGGCAGACTTGCTGAGCCTAGTGGTAACACTTAAGAACCTATGCTTTCGCACTCGGAATCCTACTCTTTTCGACTCGTAAACCTATGCTTTTTGACTCAAATAGATACTTACTTCTATTTGAATGAATACTTGTTCGTACGTGAAGGAGTGCTTGCGTTATCTCCATAGCTTATGTACGCACATACTTTTTTTTGAATATTTCAGCCTTAAATATTTGGCGGTTAGAAAATTATATCGTAACTTTGCGGTCGGTATGGTGAAACGTTTATATATCATAGCAGGCTGTAATGGTGCTGGTAAGACGACAATAAGTTGAAATTTAATAAGATTAAGAATTATGAGTGATTTTGAGATAGAAGACTTTTTGAATAAGGTAGAGAGCGGATTGGAAGAAGCTCAATATAATATGCTGGTTGAGAAAGCATTGCATAATCAACCAGTATTAGTTAGTGATAATAATGGACATGTGCAAGAGTTGGAAGCCAAGCAACTGCTTCAAAGATAATATGCAGACTGCAACAGCATTGAATCAATACCAAAGACAAGTCGTTAATTTGATGGCTAATGTCGATGAGGCTCAGCAAATGGAGATTTCAAATTTGCTGACAAACTATTTTGCCCAGAAAGCTTTTGATGCAGCTGATGAGTTGTGGAATAGTGGAATGATAGGTGAACGGAACATCGAAGACTGGAAACAAGAACACATGAGATCTCCATATCATGAATGCTAAACTTAGTTTGTTGCTTTTATAGTTGTGTGCCTTAACACAACTTTTTCCAAAACTTTTTCGCTAAAAGTTTTGTTGTTTCGATAATTATTGTTACTTTTGTAATTGTTAAAAGGGAAATGATATGAATGGATTACAATATTATATAGCATTAATCAAACAGAATAGTTCCAAGATTAGCCATGATTTTGGAATCAAGACTTTACGTATATTCGGTTCTGTGTCTCGAAACGAACAAACTGCGCAAAGTGACTTAGATGTTTGTGTGGAAACAGAAACACCAAACCCTTTCCTTTTGGCTAATTTGAAGGAGTACTTGGAGAATATGTTCAAATGCTCAGTAGATGTTGTGCGGATGCATAAAAATATGAATCCTTTTTTCAGGTCAAGAATAGAACGAGATGGAGTCTATGCAATACGATAAAGAAATAGCGTTGGATATACTCAATAGAGTGTTCGCTTCGATAGAACATATAGAGGAACGTTCACAACCTTATCATTGTGGCGATGATTTTTTGATGTCTTCTACTGGGGTGGCAATCCTAGACTCTATTTGTATGCAATTTATTGCAATAGGAGAGAGCTTGAAAGGTTTGGATAAAGTAACCAAAGGTGAGCTTCTTCCAACGCACCCTGAAGTTGATTGGAAAAATGTGAAAGGGTTGCGTGACATTATAGCTCACCATTATTTTGAGGTTGATGCAGACCAAATTTGGTGGATTATAGAGAACGAATTACAACCATTGAAGAATGCTATTGAAGAGATGATAGCAAAGTTAAGGTGATTCGCTGCCTCTTTGCCGTTATGTCAGATAGCAGCAAGGAGGCTTTGCCATTTTTCTTGTTGTGTGCCCTAACACAACTTTTTCCTAAACTTTTCCGCTAAAAGTTTTGTTGTTTCGATAATATTTCTTACCTTTGCGATTGTATTTGGATGAAATGTGTTAATCTCATATTGATTCCATTGCAAAAGTCTCAGCACACGCCGAGCCTTGATGTGAGGTGAAAACCTTGATTGATAGGAGTTAAGGGTGGGCGAGACACGGCATATTTAAGGCGTTTACTTGACGCTTTGTTCATGACGAACTGAAACTTCGCAACTTTCACTATCCTGTCACGAACTTAGCAACGGTAGATGTCTACGGGTGTGATTATATCACAGCCAATGGAGTATTGTACCTATATATAAATAGGTAGAATTACTCCATGTGGTGGCGTATATCATATCGGCGTGGGCTCTAACGTTGTCTGTTCAGCAGGATAAGGCAATGCGAAGGCCTCAGTTCGTGGGACAGACGACAGGCAGTTCCCACG
>CAVCRI010000178.1:0-6221 GCA_963604545.1 Lachnospiraceae bacterium
TGGAAGATATGGTACAAAAATTAAATGTATAGGGTCTAGAATGGGCGATTCTTTATTGCATACCATACTTCTTGGCAGTAATGTTATAAAACTTCTTCTTCGATGTATAGATGCTCCAAGCCAAACGAGACATATCTTTCATGGTCATCGACACATTGGGATTATTGTATCCTTGAAGTTCACGACTCGAAACATAATAAAGAGAACTGGCTTTACCTACGGACGCCGTATAAACAATGTCGTATTGCACCATGTGGCGCTCGCCTATCAAAGTGATGGTGCCTGCCAGTTCGAAAGGCGATAAAGGCGAAGCAGGTTTTAGGCGCACGATATTGTCGGCACACTGATTACCCACGATTTTCTGGGTTGAGATGTCCATCATCTTGATGGGTTCAGGCATCACGATGTGGGTGGTTACATTCTCGTTTACGTAGATGATGGACTTGACCTGTGCCTTGACCATCTGAAGGCTCACCGCCATGAGTATCAACAAAAAGACTCTCTTGCTGTTGCAGCAAAGAGGAAAAAACGATTTCGAATAATTCGTTTGCATTGACTTCATCATATTTTTTCTTAGTCATTGATTAAATATACTACCGTATTATACTTGATTTTTGCCTTATTCTTGCGCATATTGCTCGCCACAGCCTGCGAGGTGGACTGATAGAGGCTCTGCAATGTCTGGAGAGCGAAACTCTCTGCATTCATATCCCCACTGTTGGTGGAATTGATGTTGATGCCTTGGTTCATCGCTTGCGCCCCAGCCTCCTTCATGAGGTCACGGAAAGCAGACATCGGAACATAGAAGCCTTCCATTCCATCGTTGTCATAGATGGAGAGCGCAACCTTCAAGAACTTATTACCAGCCAGGATATTTGTTACCTTCGCCATCACTCGCTGTCCAGAAAAGCCCGTAACTATCGCATAGAGATAAGCACCTTTCTTCAACTTAACATTAGAGATGATGACATCATCGAGAAGTTTCAATCGCAATCGGGTACCATCCTGCACCTTGATAGTTTGGTCTATCATCGCCTTGATGAGTTCGCTATCAGGTGTTGCACTACCTCCCACCGTATTAAAGAATGCGGCATTCTTATCAGGCACTTTCTTAACGGTCTCAATCTTTGCCTCTTGCTTCTTACCTTTAGAATTATCTGAAGCTGTCACTCTTCTTTTCGAAGAAGAGGAGGATGAGCCAACATCATCGGCATCATCACCATTTATCAACTTCGATGCAAGGTTAGCTCGCTTGCGAATATATTCCACATCCTTGGCATACTGGTCTAGTTCCTCGTCATTGCGAGAACGATATTTGCCAGCTTTCCTTCCCATATCAGCATCGGCAAACTTATTGTAATGTTTGTTGTTCTCATATATACTTCTGCGAAGTTCCTCAATATCCTCCTGTTGCTGTTTCTTGACAGCATTAAGCGAGTCAATGTGATTTTTCTCTCGCTCAGAATAGATGTCATCGAGATTGTCATAACCATCAGGATGCTCGCCATCAAGTCCTTGCATCGCCGTATAACCATCGTTGCCTCGCAAGTCTTTCAAGGCATCATACTTGTCAAGCATGGTGGTATCCTCTGGATTGGGAAGCTCCGTGTTCAAACTATCAGTCACCACGGCATACGACTTTTGGGTGGGTCCCACCATGCCATTCACCTCATAAGCGAGGAAACACAGGGGCAGAAAGATAACTGCTGGAAACATGTACTTGGGTTGTTTAAAATTAATCTTCTTCATTTTCTTAAATTATTTACTGATAAGAGCATCCAGTTGACGAAGTTTGCTCGCCAAAAGAACCGAATCTTCATGTGACTTATCGCAAATCGCCATGATGGAGTCCACCTCATGCTTGAGTATCGTTGCCTTATCGAAGAGTTGCCGAGACTGTTCACGCACTAGTTCATTGCGATTATGCACCACCCGCATATTTGATACCAGATTCGGAGCTGTCAATACACTTTCATATCCATCCTTCACGTCTACCTCCTCTGCCCTACCCATCTCGAAAAAGATGGTAAGGGCAATGAGGGGCACCATCATGGCATAACACAAAACAAAAGTTTTCTTAGGATGCTTGGCACAGAATCGACGGAAAAAGCGAAGACGAGTATGAAGGCGAAAACGATGATTGAGATCCAAAGTCTGATTGATTCTCAAACCAAACTCATACAACTTCTGGTTGCGCTCCATCAGTCGCTCTTGCTTTCGCTGCTTTTTTTCAGCACGACTCTCACCCTTATAACTGAATATCTTTATCATCTATCTAGTGTCTAATCATTGATGGGTTGGTAATTATCAATATCACGATTCTCCAAAGTTCGCCAATTGGTGATAAGCAACCCATGCGGATTGTTGGGTGTGCGAGGAACCAGTTTCAAGTTACCTGCCGTCACCAATAACCTTACTTTATTGGCAGTCTTTCGCTCAATCTTCTGCGTACCGAAGTATCGAAACTCCATCTTGTCCATATCAAGTTTGATGGAATCGCACATGATCGTAAACACAGCCGATGCAGCCATCAGGTTTGAATAAAAGCCCTTTTCCTCCATCGAGTTCTTCTGCTTCATTCCACTCTCATCCACCAAATACATAGCCTTTTTCAAAGACCACTTGATATATTCATCATCGGGCGACAGACTGAAGAAATATTGATGGAATCGCTCGATATGACTCTTCGCCTCAATATCAAATTTCACCTCTTGTTTGGTGCGCTCAGCCAAAATCGGGATATTTCCATTGAGCACGTATATCTGTTTGCTCGCCTCCGTCACCATCCTCGTACTTTGAAAAAGACAGATGGAGCAGATGATGACGCAGCCTATCACCGTAGCCATTACCGTGAAGAGGCAGAGTTTCATCTTCTTTTCTAAATCTTGAATAATCATTATTACATCTATTTTATTGTCGCTATATTCCTCTCTTCAAATTATTACCTGCTTGCGAACCGATGCTACCAGCAACATTACGAGCAGAACTAAAACCAGCTCCACCTACAGAAGTAGCTGCACCTGTCAAGCCAGCAGCCATCGAAGCGATTCCTCCTGCTGCACTAGCTGGTATCAACCAAGAAGCTAACTCAGGAACCATTCGTAAGACGAAAGCACCCACAAACATAGCCACCACATAATGGCAGGTTGTGCCAATGCCTTGTACACCCAAAGCACCTATCTCACTCCAGTCGCCCTTTATATCCGAACCAAGTAAGGCAGTGTAAGCCCTGACATCCACCTCCAAGGCATAGAGGATAACTTGGTCGATATAACAGACGGCAAGAAAGACCAAACAACCATAAAGCGATACCGACAAATACCTAGAAACCCATTGCGACCAAGCACTGCCCCATGGCGACATGATGGAAATGGCAAAGGCTATCGGACCAAACATTTTTAAGACTCCCATGAAGAACCTGCCGACAACAAGGATTCCGTAGTAGGTCATTTGCCAAACAATCTCTCCCACAAACCGCACACTAGAGTTGATAATCTCCGTCACCTTCGTCTCAATCCAAATGGCTGAACTCTTGGCAAAGTCATTAAACTTATCGGTGATAGAAGAGCCTAGATTGGTAATGGCATCTATGACACCCTCTGAGTTGGCATCTCGTTCAGCCTCTTTCTGTTTCTCCACTGCCGCATTCTTCTCTCTCAATCGGTCCATATACTTGCCTTGCAACTTAGCCACCTCTTCTTCGAGTTTCACCACCTCCTTATTCCATGTTCCAGCCAAGCCACGTGCATAATCCTCCATCACCTTGCCAGGAGCAGAAAGTCCTGTGATAACTGCTCCCCAAAAGGCAATGACCATTGAGAGTGCCAGAGGTCGCATAATCTTGAATACATCCAAGCCACGTCTGCCCAACATCACCTGAAAGCACTCAAAGGATAAAGCAACGAAACACAAGGTTTGTGCTATCGACTTAGCCATGCGAGTGAGTCCTGACATATTCGATGCATTAAAGCGATCGAGTTGGGTAATGAGATGCGTAAGGTTCTCGTCTATCGCAGGCATACCCATCGTCAATAATAGTTCCGTCATGTGTCTGTTATTTTATTAATAAAATATTTTATTTATTTAATATATTATTATTTATCGTTATAACTACTTGATCTTCTGATTGATCTCACCATATATCAGCATCCTATCATAAGCAATAATCGTCTCTCTCAACTTCTCCAGTTTCTTCTGAAAGGCGATATATCCCTCTTGTCTTTTGGCATTTTCCACATGAGACTTATGCAAGACTTCGATACCTTCAGCGATATTCTGATACCTCATATTATATTCATTCACCACCAAGGTACTCTTAGGGTCTCTTCGCAAGATGTCGAGCAAGCAGAAGGAAATATCCTTGGCGAGACGGTCGAAATCACTCTTATACAAAACCCAAGCTGCATCAATCGTCCTATCAGCAGCCTTCAAGAGTTCGGCATCCTGTCTGGCTTTCATATCAAGCTCCTGACCTTCTGCTTCCTGATAATTGAGTTCTGCCAGCGCAGCTTGTTCCACTCGCTTTGGCAAAACAGGTTTGCCCTTTGCCTTACTCTCATTGATACGAAGACGAAGACCAGACTTGAAACCATGCCATTCCCACTTCCAGTGATAACCGCTGTAGCTCTTATGAAAGGTATAATAGTAGAGGGCAGGCGAATAATCGATTGGTCCTTTCTCCATCGAACGCCATTGGAGATACTTCTCCCTATCATGCTTTTGGGCAAAGCCAATCACAAGGGAGCAACTCATCAAGAGCGATAAAATCAAAAATTTCTTCATCATCTTTTTAAACATTAAGTATCTATTCAGCCTTTTTCTTCTTCCACATCGCCAACACCTTATTCTTGATAGCTTTGCCTACCTCAGAATTGATAGCCTCCTTCATATTGAAAGCCTTCATGTACCCTTGCACCTTGCATTCGGCAAGAAACTGTTGTTGTCGAATATAGTTGCGCAACGACCAGATTCTTTCTTCCAATACCGCCATAAACATAAAGCGTTGTTTGTCATCGACCATCATGATATTCAACTTCTGAATGGTGATGGAAGCGATGAGATTGCGCACCTCTTTTACACGCCTATTGACTTCGCAATGGGCATTAGCCATGTCGAGCAACAGGATAGGCTTCTTCTTGGAGTTTCCTGCCACATAGCTGACATACTTCTTCTCTGCATTGAGAATCTCAACGAGATGGTTGGCACAAGTGGAAGCAGAGGCAGCGAACTGAAGCCAGCAATAGGAGTCACGAAACTTCTTATCCAATTGCGTCTTGATATTCTTATACTTCTGCGTCTTTGTGGTCACCACCTTCTGTTGTGCCATATTCGCAATCTCATGGTCAATACGTTTCTGCAACTGTTTGATTTCCATCTGATGAAAGTCTATCAAGGCTTCTATCGTTGATGGATCGGAAGGTATCGGTATCACATCGGCTTTGGAAAGGCTGCAAGAGAAGAGAAAGAGGCATAGGAGGCTTATCTTACTATAGAGATTCTTTCCCATCATACCACCTTATCCCAATTCTTGATGATGTTGTCTGCCACATCGGCACTGCCCACTATATAGGTCCACGACTCATAATCTATCTGGCGAAGAACACCCAACACATTACGCTGATATTCGCAAAGATAGAGGATCTCATCCAGTTGCCAGTTGATGCGTTCCAGTTTACCGAGCACCTCATGCGCCAACATGATGCGCTGGTAACGGTCGATAAAGTTCAAGCCATCACTTTTTGGCTTATAGTTGAATTCCTTGGAGAGAAACTTGTTCAACTTATTATTCTCATCCTTGAAAGGAGAATCTATCTTGCCATTGTTGACGATGTTTACGAAGACCTGTACCAATCCCAACGTCTCGGTAGCAATATCGGTCATCGTCTTGGCACTCACAGCCATGCCCATAAATCCTCCACTCGTCATGGAATCATAACATTGGGGAAGTTTCATGCTGATACGCATAGCCTGTGTGCCGATACTCTTGTAACATTGTGACTCATATCCAAAGTCCTTGATGTTTTGCATCGCATACTTATAGACCTCTTGCGTGGCTTGAATCACAGTTGTGTACTTGGCTATCTTCTCCTGCCGTTTACGCTTCTTCTCCTCCTGGCTCTTATTGGTCAACTCAGCAGCTTCGGCATAGCCAGTATTTCCGAGTTTTAAAAAAGTTTGTACTGCCAACTGTGATAAATCATGTTAATACACTGTCACGCAAG
>CAVCRI010000179.1:0-6217 GCA_963604545.1 Lachnospiraceae bacterium
GCTATGGCTACTCGTTGTTGCTGACCACCAGAGAGTTGGTGAGGGAAGTGCTTGGCACGATGGCTGATAGCCATTCGCTTCATGATAGCCTGCACCTTCGCTTTGCGCTCTGCCTTCGGGATGTTGAGGTAAGTAAGGGGAAGCTCGATGTTTTCCTCCACGTTCAACTCGTCGATGAGATTGAAGCTCTGGAACACAAAGCCAATCTCGCCCTTGCGCACATCCGTGCGCTCCTTTTCCTTCAAGTTTTCCACCTCGTGGTCGCCCAAGAGATACTTGCCTGATGTCGGATTGTCGAGCAAGCCGAGGATGTTGAGCAAGGTTGACTTGCCACAACCAGATGGTCCCATGATGGCGACAAACTCGCCGTCTTCTACTGTGAAAGATACGTTATTGAGAGCAATAGTCTCCACCTCTTCTGTGCGGAAAGACTTGCAAAGATTTTCTACTTTTATCATTTCTTCTAATATTTAATGTTGAATTATTCATCCTTGAGATACTTCACAGGATTGCTATTCGCAACCTTATAGCAGTTGATTACCACGGAGATGCAGATGATGATGAGCAGCAGGATAGTGACTGCGACAAAGAGAAGTGGCGTGAGCGAAATCTTCTCGCTGAACGACATCAACCACTGTCTAGCAATCACCCAAGCCCCGATGTCACCTACGATGATGCAAGGCAAGGCTATCTTCACGATGTCTCTGAGAAAGATGCGCAGGATGTCGGCTACCTTGGCACCATTCACCTTGCGGATGGCAATCTCCTTGCGACGGCGGTTCACCTCATCGCTCGTATATCCCACCAATCCGAAAAGGGCGATAATCATCGTTACGATGCCTCCTACGAGAATGCCGTTGCGGAAGTTGCGCTGGGAGGCATACTGAGCCTTAAACTCGGACTCGTAATCGAGTACCGTCACCTTATTGTTTGGATACATCGACTGCACCTTGTCTTTTAGTTCTGCAAGAGCATCTTCCGTCAAATTATTAAACTTGACCAACTTATATAAAGCAGCCTTGGGCTCGTAAAAGAATATGACCGGGAAACTTTTTTGCTGTGCGTCATCCATGGTGACATTACCAACTTGTATATCCTTAAAGACTCCACAAATCGTAATTTCACTGTCACTAGCAGAATAGCCTATCTTCTTACCGATAACACCATCCTTCCAATGCCCCAATCTAGTTAACTTTTTCGCCATTTTCTCATCTATCATTACTTGCAAGGAACTATCATTGCGCTCGGTGAAGAATGAGCCTTGTACTATAGGAATATCCATAAGTTTAAAAAAGTTGTCATCGACACCTCCCATATCTATGACATTAAAGATAGTACGATCATCGTTAGGAATCCATGCATTGTTACCATTTTGACTATAGTTTTCCAAAGGGAGAGCACAAGTCGATGCCACCATTTTAACATTTGGCATTCGCTTTATCTCCTCTAAGCATTGCATACTTTGTTCTCTAGTGGCAGCATCCACTGTGACAATAGCCACATTGTCATAATTGTAACCAGGATTCAAGTTCACCATCTTGTTGTATTGCGCACTGACCACGTAGAGCAGACTGAACAACAGACCGGAGATAACAAACTGAATGCCGAGCAAGGCAAGTTTCCAACGGTTGCGATTCTCATTATATCCACGGAAAGCGATGGCAACAGGTATCTTGTTGTAGAGCCAACCAGGAATCAATCCACCAATGAATAATACCAAGAGGCAAATGGCAACCAGTATCCAACTTCCCCGATTGAACACCAATGTAGCAACAGGAGCAGAAAGGAAATTTTCGATAGTTCCCTTGCAGAGGAAGACAAGAACTGCCGCCAAGAAAACAGCCAAGCCCACATGTACCAAAGCTTCAGAGAAGATGATGGCGTGAATGTTCTTCGGTTCTGCACCATAGCACTTTCGCACAGCCATCTCACGAGAACGACCTACGAGATTGCCCACAATGATAAGCAGATAGTTCATCACGGATGTGAAGAGCAACACAAAAGCTATGATTCCCATAATCCAACCCATCATTTTGATGTAAGAGTTCTGGGTATAAACATCACTCAATACGGTGAACTCATAGTTCAAATCCCATCCCGACTGTTTCCATTCCTTCAAAGGAAAATGGTCTTGGCGCATCTTCTCTACGTATGGCTTTAGTTCGTTTGGCTTGTGTCCCTTTGCCAATCGAATGTACGAATCATAAGAGTCATTACCTACCCATTGTCCTCGCCCATCATAAGTATTGACTTGCGGAAGCGTACTCAACGACATGATGATTTGGACATCATGAAGGGACGAGCCCCAAGGAAAGCTTTCAAAGATACCTCCTATCGTAAAGGTTATGCCTGGATAGTTAGGAATTGTAAAATGCTTGCCGACAACATTTCCTCCAATCAACTTGGCAAGTTCTGAACTGACAAGGCAATATTGTGGACGAGAAAGTGTCTCCTTGGCATTGCCAACCCATATCTTCTGTGGAAAAACATCGAAGAAACAGCTGTCTGCCATCTTTATATCAGCAGAAATTACTTGTTTGTTTTCAAATGTGCATTGCGCATTACCTTTCAGCCAATGCGTTCTGGTTGCAACCTCCACCATTGGTGCATACTGCTTGACTCCTTGGGCTATCGCCCCCGAAGTGTGATAATAAGCTTCGAATTTCGTCTCACTATTATGCCCCACTTCCGAAATCTGATACGTTCTCTCCCATCCATCAAAATACGTATCGTAGGTCTGCTCGAAATATATCTCGGCGATAATCACCGAACTGATAGATAGTCCCAATGCCAAGCACAGTATCTTGACGAAGTTGTGCTGCCCTCGGCGAGGAAGGTTCTTGAATGCGTTAACTATATGATTCATATCAATTGATTATTAATTGTTCATTGTCTTTGTATGCCTCGTAGCCACTCACGATGACTTGCTCACCCGGCTCCAAGCCCTCTATCACCTCATAATACTGAGGATTCTGGCGACCGATGGTTATCTTGCGGCGATAAGCCTTCTTGCCACTCTTGTCGAGTACGAAAATCCATTGACCCCCCGTCACACTATAAAACGTACCCTTCGGGATGATTATTGCCTGTTTCGACTGTCCGAGTTGCAAATCCACATAGTAGGTCTGACCTGTGCGGATATTGTTTGGGCGAACTCCCTTGAACACGAAGTCGATGCGGAATCTGCCGTCTCTTACCTCAGGATAAACCTTTCTTACCTGTAAGAGATAGTGCTTACCGTTTTGGTCGAAAGTGGCAGTCAAGCCTGGTTTCACACGGTCGATGTAATGCTCATCCACCTGCGCTTGCACCTTGAAGTCGCTGAGGTCGTTGATGACACCAATCTTCTGTCCTGCCGAAATGCTCTGTCCCAATTCTACATCTAGCAAGCCAATCTCTCCAGAGATGGTACTGCGGATGTTCAACTTCTCCTTACGCTGACGCACTAACTGCACATTTCGTTGCATCGCCTCTAGGTTGTCGCTCATCTGTTCCATCTGTGAATGGCGGAGCTGGGCATCCTTCTTCAGTCGCTTGCTTATCAAGGCATGCTTTTTTACGGCAAGGTCGTAATCCTCCTTTGCCTTGAGATATTCCTCTCGGGCATTGAGCTGTTCCTTGTGGAGAGCCTCCTGATGCTGGTAGGTTCTGCGCTTGGTGATGACATCTTGCGAGAGCGAAAGTTCCTCGTTACTGTTGTTGAGTCGGTCTTGCTCCATCGAGATTTGTGTGTTGCGAAGCATATCTTGCTTTTCCGCCAGTTCGCTCTCGGCATTTAGGATTTCGAGATCGAGATTGGAGTTGCTGAGCTTGACGATGATGTCACCCTTGTTGACGTGCGCACCTTCATCCACCACCTTCTCCATCACGATGCCCCCTTCCTCAGAACTAATCTGCACCACGGAGATAGGCACCACCTGTCCATCCACCGAAACATAGTCATTAAACTGCGCCCGCTCCACCTTTCCGATGCTCAGTCCCTTGCGGTCCACCTTGAGGGAGGAAGAGAAGTTGCTCAATCCCAACCATGTGAGGAGGGCGATGAGAACGACTCCTCCCGCTATCCATGCCCAATACTTGCGAGGCACGAGATATTTCTTCTTTTCTACTTTTATATCCATTGTTGTTTCCTTTTTATGGGAAGTTATAGAAGTTAAGGGAAGTCATCACTCCCTTTGGTCGTTCGGGAAGTTAAGGGACAATAGTATAAAGGGAAAAGGCTCCCTTATTTTAGCAACTACAGCATTCGTCCCTTAACTTCTCTAACTTCCCTTAACTTCTATTAAATTCCCCCTGTTAAACTTTTTCCCTGATAATAATCTACCAATCTCTGCTTGATAACCAGCAACATTTGCATCTGAAGCTGTTTGATGCGGCTTTCGAGAAGCGTCTGGGCTGCGGTATGGAGGTCGAAGGTGGAAAGCATTCCTTCCTCAAACTTACGGCTCGACATGTGATAGGCGAGCGAATCGGAAGCTACCTTTTTCTGCATCTGCTGCAATTCCTTGGCGTATCCCTCTGCATCCATCACGGCTTGGGCGATGTTATCGTGCAACTTTCGCTTGGCATCTTCGAGATTCACCTGGGCAAGTTGCCAATCGTTGCGAGCCTTCTTTACGCTGTGCCAACGGTCGCTATTATAAATAGGTATAGAGAGGGTCAGTGCGAGGTATTCACCTCGATTGTTGCGAAACTGGGAAGCAAAACCTTCGTACTGCCCTTTCTGAGAGAGATTCTTGTAATAGTTGGTCGAAATGCCGCCACCGAGAGAGAGGGATGGCAGCAACCGACCTTTTGATATTTTGTAGTTGTATCGTGCATTCTCTACTTCGTACTCTGCCGACTTGATGTCGGGAGAGAGATTGCAGAATCCAGCGTAAAGACTTTCTGCATGATTCTTGGCATAAGTCCCAGACTCTTCCTGCATCTTTAGTTGCAGTTCCTCTTCCACAGGATAATTCATTGCCGATTTCAAGGCGAGCAAGCTCTGCTTGGCTACATTCTCCTGATGCGTGAGATTATATTCATCCTCTGCTACTTGCGATTCCATTTGCACCACATCAGGACGACCTTTCTCGCCGAGTTCGAAGAGGCGTTGCATCTTGGCAAGGAGTCGTTTGCTCTCGGCGAGCTTTTCGCTTGCTATCTGAATGCTAGCCTCAGCATAAGCCGCATCCACATATTTCTGCATCACGTCGATAGCCTTGTCGTCACGAATCTTCTGCATCGCTGTGGCGGAGTAATCTTTCGCCAACTTAGCTTGCTTAAAGGCATTGATGGTTGCAAAGCCATCGAAGACACTCAGTTCGGCATAGAGCTGATAATAATTATTGAACGTCGTCACATTATTATAGGTATTGGTCTCTGGGTCGATGTTACGTCCCCAAGCATACTGCCCTTGCACAGCCCCCGAAACAGTTGGAAAGAAATCTGCCACCGCCTTATGGTAATCTTGCTTACGCTGTCGGGCATTGATTACCTCTCGCTTCACATCCGTAGCATGTTCCACCGCATAGCGCATACAGTCGTCAAGCGAGAAAGCACTCGGCTTACTGGCTTGTGCTCTTGCTTGCGGATGCTCAAGAGCCAGATTCTCATTCTGCTGTGCAAAGCCCATGAAAGCATTCGCCAGCAGCACCATCATTACTATGTATCTTTTCTTTTTCATCTTCTTATGTTCTTTTGGCATTATAAAGACAATCGCCGTGCCAAAAGAACACATCTTCTGATTATCAACACTTTAGCATAAAAGCCTCATAACAAGACCTGTCCAATAATTAGACACTGCCGTCTAATTATTGGACAGGCGATTACCAAGTGATTCATAAACTTCCTCTTCTAAACAATAAAAGCGTACCAATAGTTCTTAGACTATCGGAACGCTTTTACTTACTTACAACTTATCCGTCACCGCATCCACCACTTGTCCATCAAAGAGGTTGATGATGCGGTTGGCGTAGGTGGCATCGTGCTGCGAGTGGGTTACCATCACGATGGTGGTGCCCTCCTCATTCAGTTCGCTCAACAGTTGCATCACCTCCATGCCGTTCTTGGAATCGAGGTTACCCGTAGGCTCATCGGCAAGGATGATGCTTGGCTTGCCCACCACAGCACGGGCGATGGCTACTCGCTGTTGCTGACCACCCGATAGTTGGTGAGGATAATGCTTGGCACGATGGCTCAACTTCACCTTTCTCAATATGTCGAGCACACGCTC
>CAVCRI010000180.1:0-6213 GCA_963604545.1 Lachnospiraceae bacterium
TCTTCAGGTGTGGTTACTCCCCACATCTGGTAGAAGGTATTCATGTTGAAAGGCAAGTTGTATAGCTTGCCTTTGTAGTTTGCCACAGGTGAGTTGGTATAACGGTTGAACTCTACGATGGAGTTGACAAAATCCCATACCTCTTTGTTGGAGGTATGGAAAATATGGGCACCATACTTATGTACGTTGATACCCTCTATCTGCTCACAATAAATGTTGCCACCAAGGTGTGGTCGCTTGTCTATGACCAAGCAATTCTTACCTTGCTTATGAGCGAGATGGGCGAATGTGGCTCCAAAAAGTCCAGAGCCTACAATCAGATAATCATATTTCTTCATAGTTATATTTCTTTGTCTATAACCACAATATTGTTTGGATATTACTTTTGAAAGGCATTGGCTACAGTGTACTTTTATACATACACGAGCCCATGCTTGCATTTTGTTCTTTCCAAGTCTTGGTTGAAATGTTTCTCGTTCTCAGTGCAAATATCATCCCTTTTATGGTAGAGATGGTATTCGATGGCTTGGAATTTGGCATATTTGCGCTTGATGCCCACATTGAGAAGACGATTGAATAGGTCGAAATCCTCGAATCCATAGCCAATGAGTTCTTGGTCGAAACCATTCACTTGGCGTAGGTCTTCCATCCACATTGCCATATTTGCCCCTCTTCCATATAAGCGTCGCTTATGATAAAAGTTCTTTGTCCAAAATGTAAGATATGGGAGATAAAACGCATTTTCCTTGCGTCTTACTCCAGGAGTGAAGCAATGTACATTGATGCATTCTTGTTTGATGAGTTTTTGGGTGAGTTTATCTGTAAGGGAAGTGCGACTTCCGATGACAAAATATCCTTTTTCAGCCAATCGCTCGTGGTCTGCAACGAAATGACGCTCCATGATGATGTCTCCATCAATGAAGATGACGTATTCGCCATGGGCCATACGAAGGGCGTTGTTTCTTGATTCTGCTAATCTGAACCCTTTGTCTTCCTGCCAAGCATGAAGCAATGGACAAGGAAAATCCTTGGCGAAAGAGTCTATAAGAAGTTTGGTTTCTTCCTTGGAACCGTCGTCTGCAATAATTACTTCGTCTGGGATACGAGTTTGTTGCTTTGTGCTCATCAGACTGAGGCGTAATGTTTCTGGGCGGTTGTATGTCGATATAATGAGAGATATTTTCATCTTATATGGATTTGATACTTTTATATGCTTTTATCATAAATCTCAGCGTTTTACCTTTGGGGTTGTTGCGCCAATGTTTGATATATTTATATAGAAATATAGGACGGCTCATTAGAATCTGGTCGGAGCGGTGGTATAGTTCTTTGCAACACATCTTTACCTTATGGTCAAATTCTGTCAGATGTCTTAAGTCTGGCTGCTTACATTTGAGGAGATAGAATTTATAGATAAATCTGATTCTCTTGAATAGCTTCTCAGAGAGTAGAATCTTCACCTTTTTTGGAGTGTCTTTTAGTTCTATAAAACCATCTATCATGTGACTTGCACAGATGATATTATCCTTGAAGTGACTGTCTGAAAAATCCTTTGCCATTGTTTGTCCCTCTCGACCTAATGTATAGATATAGAGGGATACAGGTAAATATATGAGACTCTGAATGGTGGTAAGTGGCAAAAAGACCCATTCTTGGTCTGTATATGAGATACCTTCTGTTTGTTTGTAGTTGATATGCAAAAGATTCTCACGCTTATAGGTGATAGCGTGCATCCATAGGTTGATGATGTCTTTCTTGGCACAGACATCAAAGAAGCTGATGATGGTATTACTTGGCAGGTCGAAAGTGACAGACTTCTGCTTACCATTTGTATAAGACTTAACAAAGTCTGTGATGAAGGCATCGACATCGACCGTTGAGGCTTTCTCTATGAGGACTTTTAATGCTTCTGTGTCAAAGCGGTCGTCGGCATCGAGAACTTTGATGTATTTGCCTGTAGCTTCATGTAAGCCCCTGTTGATGCAAGAGCCATAGTTGCCATTAGGCTTGTCGATGGTTCTAAAAATGTTGGGGTATTCTTTCTCGTACTTTTGTGCGATAACCAAAGAGTCATCCTTACTACCATCATTGATGACAAGCACTTCTAATAGCTCTGTGTCAATGATTAATGACTGCAGACATCTGTCAAGATAGTCGTGCATATTGTAAGTTGGTATGATGATAGATAGAATCTTGTCCATAATTTGTTTTTCTCGTTTTGCTTTTGTTTGCAAAGGTACGCTTTATAATCGAATTGTGCAACTTTTCTATATGTTTATTTCCAAAATCCATTTTGTCAGCTCCAACCCTTACTACATACCCTTGTTTTCTAAGTCAGCGGTAGCCTGCATCCATAAACTCTATTTTATCTGTAAAGGCATGGAGGCCGAAGCTTTGTCATGTTTTTAATATCACTATTTTTCTTTATTATATTGGAGTGTTTCCAAAGCTGTTTTGATGACTTTTTTTATGAAATAGCCTTCATTGAGCTTCTCAGCCATTTGTGCGGCGTTGTACTTCATCTTTGTCAAGTCTTCTTGGGAAAGGTGGGCAAGAACTTTGTCCAACTCATCAAGAGAAGCGACGGCAATTCCTACTCCTTCTTTCTCTATGAGAGGTGCTACTGCCGACTCTTGCCAAACAATTACTGGTAAGCCCGCGCGAAGATTGAAAGATACTTTATGAGGAGAGTTCCAACGAAGGTATTCACCATAACTGCCAGAACATGTAGCTGTGGAGTCTCCATCCCAAACCAGTCCGAAATCGGCATCTATATGGGCAATAAACTCTTCTGAAGGTAAGAAACCTCTATAGGAGATATGTGGGTTGTCTTGCAGACCTACTAAGCCATCCTTGTTGCCCACAATGGTAAGATGCCATGTGTTGAGGCTCTTGGTCAGTTCTACCAAAAAAGCATTTTTTCGCATACTCAAAGCTCCTGCATAGACAACTTGGATGGTGCTATTTGCTTTACTCTCTATAGTATGTTCATTGAACGAAGATGAACGATAGTCGAACAAGCCAAGCGAGCCTATAGGCTTTTTCATTCCATGCTCCTTGAGCCAAGCTGCCATGTTCTCATTGGATGCAATGATGTAATCGCTATGAGAGAGGCGACTTATTTCTTTTTCTATGGTCAGTTTTTTCCTACGGAAAGAACCAAGGTCATGTATAAGCGATACCGTCTTGGCACCCTTCTTGCTTGCAATGTTGCACAGGAAGGAGAAATACTTCTTTACAGGATATTGCAGCACGAGAATATCGTCTTGCTTGAGCAAGAGACAAGCACGGATAATGCCAGCAAGGTCGAGGAAGAATGCTAGAATCTTGCTGTTGTTTATCGTTCGCTTTAGGCCGAGGTTGATAGCCCCCATCTCAGCAAGGGTGTCTTCATTGTCAGTCTTAGCCTTGTTGCCGGCGCTTGTTAGATTATAATAGTTGCGACTGATGTAGCATAGTCTATCGTGTCTTACCATTTCTTCTGTGTTATTTAGATGTGAGTCTATTTATAATAATGAGGCAAAGTTAAAGAAAATAATGATAACTACCAAATAAATGTCCATAAATTTTAGAAGTACTTTTTCGTATTTTTACTTTCTCTTTAAAAAGCATCAACGGTATGCGCAAAAACATTAGATTTGCAGTACGAAGAGATGAATATACGAAAGCATTATATTTCTTCCATTCTCTTCATTTCCCATCCGCTAAACTGGATGATGATTTTGTGCAAGGTCGTGCCTTGTCGAAGGACTTCTATTCTTGGGGCTGCTGCATAACGATTGATTTGCTCAACAGCTTCCTGCCATTGTGCTTCTGACTTGCTCTCAAAATCCTTTGCAGGCAGCATCTTCAGTTCGATGATGTAGCTATGCTTAGTAGGATAATGAGTCAAGTCTGGCAAAAGGAAAAAGTCACAATAGCCATGGTTCAACTCTAGTTCAGGAGCAGTGATATAGTAGTTGCTCATATAAAGATAAGCCATGAAGAATCCTTGTAGGTTGCGCTCTGCCTCAATGCCATCACGTACTGATGCAACATTGGCGTATGCTTTGGCCATAAAGCCCAACATTTCTTGCCATTTTCCTTCGAAAGCCATATAGGTCATCATATAACCGAGATCATTCAGGTTAATATGGTTGATGTCTTGATATTGCTCTTGCAGATATCCGTAGTACTGGCGACGAACATTGTTGTTAGGTATTCCGAGCACTAACATATCACCAAATGTGCCCTTGATGGTAAGCATACCGTAATAAAACAGCAAGCTAGGAAAGTACTCAGCCTTCACGATGTCGCTGGCAGGGAAAGTTTCGTATAGATTTGATACGATACTTCCTTCTTCTGTAATCTTGCGGATGATACCCTTGCGGTTGCCATCTAGTTTGTCTAGTTGGAGCAATCGCTTCATTTTGTTGTAATCGGTCTTGGTATTTGGGTCTATCATCTGCTCAGGAGCGTGGCCATAATCCATATAGTTGCGAAGATAGTATAAGACCATATCACAGTTAAAAACTCTAACATAGGTTCTCAAGCATTGTTTGGCGAAACAATAGTTGTCGTACCAAGGCTTTATTTCTTCTATCATTGCCTCAATATTGCTGTCTGCTGGAATCTGACCAGCGTCACGATAGCGAGTAAACATCGAGCGTACATCTTCTGTGCTGAACCCTAGCATCTTGTCAAACTCTGGCTTGGTGGAAATGTGCCAACCGATATTAAAGCCGCTTGTTACATCGTCTAGCGTAACAGGGCTTACTCCCATCATAAATATTTTGGCAAATGAGCCTTTGAACTTCTTGAAGTAGTCGCGGTAGAACCCACTGGCATGTGTCATGGCATGGTAAACAGCTTCTCCTTGCTCATTAAGAACGGTATTGGTGAAGTTGTCGTATTCATCAATAATGAGATAAAGTTCAAAGTGGTGTTCTTTTGCATATTTCTGGATGATAGCAAGCTTATAGGATGCTACATTTGCAGCTAGAACGGCTTTTCTTGTTTCTTCGCCATAAGAGTCTGCGTATCTATTGATGAAAGCATCAAAACAGATGTTGCAGTAAGCATTGAAACGCTCTTCCAGGTTATCTATGTTGCCTCCGACCTGTGAGAAATCTAGTGTCAATACTTGATACTTCCCTTGCAGGGGCGTCGGATGGCTACCAATCCATAAGTTACCGAAAATTTCTTGGAACTGATTCTTCAACTTGCAGTCATAATAAGCTTCGAGCATGCTCAAGAACAAGCTCTTGCCAAAACGGCGAGGGCGTATAAATATCAGGTTGTCGGGTTGGTCTTCCAACAACGGTATATACATAGTTTTATCTACGTAATATTGATTTTCTCTGATAACTCTTAGGAAGTCTGACACTCCATAAGGTACTCTTTTTGGTTCTATCATGATGCTATAGTTTATATCTTTTGCAAAATATCCAAGAATCGTGTTTGTACTTTTTGTTATAACTCTAACGTGAATGGTATTTCATGTTTTTTTCCATATTGGGTCCAGAACTTGGCGCGTTCCTTCATGACATATTCCACAGCCTTATCTGAACTGTAATTGCGTAATAGGGCATATTCTGAGACCAGGATGCGGATAAAGTCCTTGGGGCCCCAGAACTTTCGGAGATTATAGAGCCCTTGCTTGACGCTGACAGGTCCAAATGCCATGCGATTGATATCTACAATCATGAAGTGGAAACCTTCGTCGTCTTGTTTCCAAAGTACGTTGCCTGGGGTAAAGTCTTTGTGGAGAATGTTGCGAAGGTGGATGTTGGCAGCAAAGTGGGCAAGTGCTTTTGCCAGATGCTTGTATTCGCCAAACTCAGCATTGCCCACCTCATAGAGGGTATGCCCATAGTCGCACTGTATGGTGACGAGATAGCTGTATCCTAAGAGAAACAGAGGGTTGCGCTCCTCGATAAGGGCGATGGACTCTGGTGTGCCTATCCCCTTGCTTTTTAGGATTGCAGGGTATTCGAAGGCTCGTTGTCCCTTTGGCTTCCTGATATGCCATGAGTATATCAGGCGATTGGGACCATGGGGTACATGAAAGCGTTTCACGTTGACTTGTGTCCCATCTGGTGCTGTCAGCACCTTGATGAGGTTGCGCTTGTTGTAAATCTCACGGCCTTCCTTCTCGAAAACATCAGGGATGCTCTCGATGAATATTCTCATCTGCTCGTATTTTGGATTTATCTTGATTCTTCTCATTATTCT
>CAVCRI010000181.1:0-6204 GCA_963604545.1 Lachnospiraceae bacterium
TACGCCAGCTCTTCCAACTACTGGAAGAACTCCATCGGTATGAACAAGTGCATCGACTCCATCGGCATCATCAACTTGAAACAGGAGTATGAGACTCGCCTCCGTGCTTGGCAAGACACAGCCAAGGCTGCCAACCAACTCGCCCACAAGGTTGACTTCGAGAAGTTGGCTAAATGGTATAAGGAGAGTGCCGAGGTGATGTATGCTTGGACCAATTTCTCAGAGTCGTTCACCCGCCGCAGCAACGTAGAGTTCTCTACCCGTGCTCTCAAGCTCCAGACCAATATGGAGGTGAAGGGTTCTGAGAAGAACAAGAAGAAACAATATCATGAATTCGCTGACAATAGCGATGAGTGGGACAAGGCTCTCGACCAGGAGGTATTGGCTACGCTCTTGAAGAACTACAAGGAGCACGTGGACAGCAAGTGGTTGCCTAAGTTCTACAAGACCATCGACGCTCAGTTTGGTGGCGATTACACCAAGTATGTCAACTACCTCTGGGACAAGTCGCTTATCATGAAGAAGGGTGCCAAGCTCTACTTCAACCAGAAGAACTACAGCAAGGACCCAGGCGTAAGCTATGGCATGGACTTGAACGACGTTTATGCAGACTTTGCCGAGGCTCTTGGTTCCATCGGCGACAGCATCGCAGAGCAAGAGAAGTATCTCTGCGCAGCCAAGCTCCGTATGGAGGAAGACATGCCTCACTATAGCGACGCCAACTTCACCATGCGATTGAGCTACGGACAGGTAGGCGGTTTCGACCTCGGTGGCAAACCTTCTGGCTATTACACCACAGCCGAGAGCATCGTAGAGAAGATGAAGCATGGTGACAAGGTGCTCGATTACTATGCCGAGCCTATCATGCACGAGCTTCTCTCCGAGAAAGACTTTGGCAAGTATCAGGACAAGACTAGCGGAAAGATGCAACTCTGCTTCTTGACCAACAACGATATTACTGGTGGTAACTCTGGTAGCCCTATGTTCAATGGCAAGGGTGAGTTGATAGGTCTTGCCTTCGATGGCAACTGGGATAGCCTCAGCTCTGACATCAACTTCGACAAGAGATTGGCAAGATGTATCGGTGTAGATATTCGCTACGTATTGTATCTGATGGATAAGTGGGGACACGCTGACCGCTTGCTCAAAGAAATCAACGCAAAATAATATTTGATTATCATATTATAAAAAAGGTTGGAATCGTCAACGAATACGATTCCAACCTTTTATCATTTAGTATTGCGAGATATTGTTCAGTTCCTTCATTGTTATCTCACGAGGCTTTTCTGCCAGGATCTTCTTCAGAGTCTCAACCGTTATCTCCGCAGAAGGATTGAAGTCGGCTGAGCGCATATAGTTGAGCACGCTCCTATAGAATGCCTTGCCCTCAGGATATTTCGCAGCCTTCTCCAGGTCGCTCATGCAGACAAGAAGCTTTCCTGCTCCCACTTTCCATTCCATCACCAAACCGAGCTTATGGTTTCGCTCGATATTGTCGATGACTTGCACGATAGGCTTGTAATCCTTGGCAAAGTTATCGAGCACCAATGGATGGGATTCCTTGATGACAGGGAACCACTGCCAGTTGGTGTGCATCTCTGTAGGGAAATCTCGGAAGATAGGATGCTCTGGGGTCGTCAAGATTCCCAAGGTACCTGGCGATACCTTCTTCTTATTGTTCTCACAGATGGTCTTGAACATGCGATAGTTCCAGTAATCAGTCTGGAAGAGTCCATCCACCGTATAAGGCGTGGCATTGTTGGCTTGCGAAAGCGTATCATCTGCTGCCACAAAGTTTTGTGAAGCGGTAGGCAACCACAAGACCTTTTCACCATTCTCCAATCTGCATGCAATGTCTTGCGTCAAATCCTTGGTTATGAGCAAATCGCTCTTAGCGGCTGCTTTCACTGCTTTCTTCTTATTCTGCTTATCCTTATTATCGGCATTGGCTAGGCTTAAAGAAGTGCGAGGATAGAACCAGAGTTCATACGAGTTCTTCGCCTCTGTACCTTCGATGGCGAGTGACACGTTGAGCTTCACTGGCTTATCCACACGGATTTCCTCGTCCAGTTCGCCTGCATCTATCAGCCCCTCATCGTAGGTAAAGATGTTGAGGATGCCTTCGGTCTCTGCCACTCCTGCCTCATCTTCCGTGCTAAACGTACCCTTGTCGGCAGAGATTCTCCATCTCAGTTTCTTGCCCTTGAGCGAACTGCCACCATAGTTGGCAATTTGCACCTTAGCCTTCAGTCTATCACCCGACTCATAGCAGAACTTATCTGCCTCCAACAAAGGGACTACAGGCGAGCACCATTGTCTCCATTCCTCTGGCGTGGTGATGCCCTTGCTCTCCATGAAAGCGTCGAGAATGCCCACAAAGGCACTTCCCTGACCAGGATAATCCTGAATATCCAATAATTGGAAGCCTGCCATGTTCTTGGTTCTCAAATCCATCTCGATGTCTGCCTTATAGAGTTGCACGCTCCACAAGCCAGAAGCCTTATGGAAATCATCCGCTTGCGAGAGCATACCCGAGGCAGCCAAACGCTTGCGGAAAATATCAAAGTTGTAAGGGCGAAGCACGCCTGTATATTTCTTCATCTCGTTGTAGTCGGGATAGGTTTGGAACTGTCCTGTCTCGTGAGAGATGATTGGGATGCCAGCCTTATCGCAAGCCTCGTCGAAGTTCATCGTAGAGTTTGGATGGAAATGGTTAATCATTCCTCCATCGTAGGCATCGGCGAAAGAGAACGAGCCACGAGTGTGGGTATTGTACTTTCCCCATCCCTCGCCTCCAATTCGGCAAGTGGTGAAATAATCCATCCCTGGCTTCACTCCTTGGTAACCGAGGTAATAGTTGCTGCCAAAGGTATAGTACTTATCAGGGGCAATCTTACGAAAATCATCCACAAACTCCTTCATCTTGTCGATGTCGCCCCATAGTTCGTTGCCAAGTGCCATCATGCGGAAGGAAGGATGATGCCCATACTCTCGCAAGATGTTCTCGCCCTCCTGATGGAGGAACTTCATCAACTTCTCGTCCTTGCCATCAAAAGACCCCCAGAAAGGCAACTCTGGCTGGAGATAGATTCCGAGCTTGTCTGCTGCAACGAATGCTGCCTCTGGTGGGCACCATGAGTGGAAGCGCACATGGTTGACGCCATACTCCTTGCAAGTGCCGAGATACTTCATCCAGCCATCCACCGTCATATCGACATGACCCGTCAAAGGCCATACTGCCGCATCGTGCTTGCCACGGAGGAAGACAGGATGACCGTTGGCATAGAAGTGAGCACCCTCTATATGGAAGTCCTTGAAGCAAGGTAAAACATTTGAATTATTCACTCTTCGTTCTTCACTCTTCACTTCCAGGCGAATCTCGCCTATGATTCCATTCCAGTTGGTCTGTGCATCCTCGGTATAAGCGTGACTAGAGGCATAGATTTGCTCTGGCACGCCCTTGCTATTATCCACCACGATTTCCAAGAGATGCTTTCCCGCCTTCACTTTCTTAGGCAAAACATAACGTTGCGGAGTGGAGATATAGTTACAAGAATCCACAAGCTGACCATCGAGATAAACCCACGTAGGTTTGGTGCGCTCCAAGAAGAGCACGACAGGTTTCTTCTTCCAATCCTTCGGGATTTCGATGGTTCGAGAATAGCGAGCCGCCCCTTTATAGGCAGAGATACGAGTGAGATGCGTAGTCTCTGTGAGGTCGGTAGGCGGAACGCCCAGTCTGTTGGTATCAATCGTACCAGGGAGCTTGGCGAATTTCACTTCCTTGTCAGCATCCCCCTTCTTGCCATGATTACTTTTTGAAATGGCACTCCCGCTCTCCCCCAGTACGACCTTCCAGTCGCCTGCAAGCGAAATGCTCTGTGCTTGCATGCCTAGGCTCATCAACCCAAAGCACATTATCAGAATAGATTTCTTCATTATGTATAGGTTTGTTGTTAATTGATTATCTTATAAAAAACACTTTTAGAACTATCTATTTAAGCATATTTTTCCCTCAGCCAATAAGCGAAGACTGGGTCTTGCATAGCCACGGCATCTGGCATGACATCAATGAGGTCCTTGTCTTGCATCGCCTTGCGGAGATTCTTGATGTTGGCAGAAGTACCCAACTCATATTTTGTCAGCACATCACGAGATGAAAAGTTTTTCTCACCATTTGCCACAGCTTGCAAGAAACTAATCTGCTTGGCAGTCAAAGTATCTATGATATTGGCAAAAAGCAAACTGAGCTGTCCCACCAACGCCTCGTAAGCCTCATCTACAGTTCCTTCCGTACAAGCTCTCTTGGTTCTCAACCAACTCAACTGCGCCAATTGTTGCACGTAGTAAGGATGACATTCAACCATTTTTGCCAGATGGCGAGCTGTATCCTCCTCTATAAATTTGCCTGTATCCTCAAATCTTCTGACAAGGAATTTCACCCAGTCATCCTCGCTAATCTTATCCAGAAACATGATGTCACCAAACTTATAGAAAGGCATTTCGTAATTGCTAAAAATGTCGAGCAACATGTGGCGCTTGCTACCAAACATACAATACCCCACTCGATTGTGCGTCTGCCAATGCGAACGAAGCTTACGCTGGAATCCCAAGCTATCTGCATAAGTACTAACATTCTGAAACTCATCAATACAAACGATAAACTTCTTGCCTTTCTCCAAGGCTATCTTCTGAGGCAAATCCAAAATCTCATCATAAGAATACTGCTTGTCCTTGAAATCCACCCCAAGGGCAAGCTCATACTGCTGACTGCAATCACTCAGAGTCAACTTGGGGCCGAATGCTCCAACATATTTCTTTGCCGCCTCCAAGAATTCATCCATCTTCGAGTAAGAAGCCTTCAGTATAGCATTGACATAAGTCTGATAAAACTGTGCCTCAGTACGGCAATTAAAGATGTCAACCTTGCAGACAAGATAGTCCTTATCACCATTCATTTGCTCCAAGGCATGATTTACGAGCGAAGTCTTTCCCCACCTGCGAGGCGAAATGATGATAGTATTCACCAATCCACGGAAATTGTTTTTCAACTTCTCTGTATCGACTGTCCTATCCGTAAAATCTTGTCCATCAGCTATTTTACCAAAAACAAAAGGTATGTCCATATCTTCTTTATATTTACATCTATTATTACCAAATAAGTGCTACTACCGCACTTTCGGGTGCAAATATAATCATTTTATTTGAAATAGAATGATTTCAAACCATTTTATTTCAAATTATTTGGTTTGAAATCATCTTATTACAAAAGTCTTAAGCATATAGTCCGTGAGATTCGTGAAATCCGTGTGCCATTTTTAATTCGCATTACGATAATCATTCGGCGCACAGCCCAGCACCCGCTTAAAGGTGGCAGAGAAACTTTGCACCGTATGATAGCCCAGCTTTCGGGCAATAGAAAAGAGCGAATCGCTTGTATGGAGCAGCAATCTCTTCGCCACCTCGAAATGGCGAGAACATACATACTTATCTATCGTCTTGCCAGTCTCTCGCTTCAAGAAATCAGCAAAATAAGCATCGCTCAATCCCAAAGGTTCCGCAAAGCGATGCGCTGGCACATGGCAGCAAGTCATACAGTTGTCCCCACTCACCAGGTATTCATCCACCTCCCGCTCTATCTTCGCCATCAGCGTAGCATTCAGGCAAGAGCGAGTGATGTGCTGACGGTCGTAGAAACGCTGGCAATAGCAAAAGAGTTGTTTTATCTTTTGGGCGATAAGCGGATTGGAATAGTCATCAATGCCCCACTCCAATTCCTCCTCAATGTCGTGGAAGCATTTCTCTATCACCCCTCTCTCACGTACAGACAGGTGGAGCGACTCCTTGATGGTATAAGCAAAGAAACTAGCCGTACTTTCCATATTCCATCTGGCGTACCAATCCCCACAATAGCAGAGAGCCCTCACATCTGCCACGCATTTCATTCGCTCCACATACTCCTTGCATTCCCCAGGACGGAAGAAGAGCAACGTGGCATCACGGAAGTCGCAAGGTGTACATCCCGTACAGACACGACTCTCCCTGCCTTGCAGTATCACCACAAAGCATTGGGTCATATCGGATGCGTTCATCTCACATAAGGTCGTAAGACGAACTAACGGATGTAGCTTGCAATTACTCATTTTTTTAATGTTAAATGTTAAGTGTTAAATGTTAAGTTCAAGAAGCCAAATGAAGGCGTAT
>CAVCRI010000182.1:0-6046 GCA_963604545.1 Lachnospiraceae bacterium
GAAGTCTTGAACTTGCCCTGGCTATAGAAGAGCATGTAGAGCGTAAGCACCGTGAAGCCCAAGCCATAGCCAAACTGCTCGATGAAGAGACAAGTGGAAACCATCACAATGTCGCTATTGAGCGAATAACTCAGGTAGATATAGACTACATCTGGCAATGTGATGGCGCAAACCATTGGCCACAACCATTTCTTCATTCCGTCTCGACTCACCAAGATTCCGCCGATGATTCCACCCAGCAAGAGACCGATCAGTCCGACGGTGCCATTGGCTAAGCCATATTCCTGTGGAGAAAGCCCCAAACCTCCCTGCGAGTTAGGACGCAGGATAAAGGTCTTGGTCATCGTATTCAAAAGTGCCTCTGGGAAACGATAGAACAAGAGGAAGAGCATCACGCAGATGGTCTCCTTCACGCCAAACTTCACGAAGAAGGTACGGAACATGTTTTTCAACTCATGAGCCACCTCGCCTACCGTTCTGTCCGTCTGCACATCTTCCTTAGGACGAGGCATGAATCGGCTGTGATAGAGCCATAATCCAATGAAGATACCAGCCAAGCCATAGAAGATGAGTGCCCAGGAGAAGCGAATCTGATTGCGGAACATCACCTGCAAGACACCTGCCAACATCACCAAGAAGCCATTGACAAAAATGATGGCAAGGCGATAGAAGGTGTTTCGTAAGCCTACAAATTTGGTCTGGTTGTGCTCATCCAACTCAATCATATAGAAGCCATCTGCGGAAATATCGTGGGTGGCACTACAGAAAGCGATGAGGAAGAAAAAGCACATCGTGGCCTGAAACCAGAACGCAGTAGGGATGGAAAAGGCGATACCGGCAAGTGAGGCTCCGATAAGGGCTTGCATCGTCAAGACCCACCAACGCTTGGTCTTCAAGAGGTCGATGAAAGGACTCCACAAGGGTTTGATAACCCAAGGCAAAGCCAGCCAACCCGTAAAGAGACCCACCTCGGCATCAGTAAGTCCCATCTGCATATACATGACAACGGAGAGACCCGTCACAATGATGTTTGGCAGACCTTCCGCAAAATAGAGGGTCGGAATCCACGCCCATGGATTCCGCTTATTTTTATTGCTCATTTTTATCTTAATGTTAAGTGTTTATATTACTTATAAAGTTGCTTAATATCAGCTCCCTGATAGTAGTGAAGGAGGATTTCATTGTATGGATAGCCTTCCTCACCCATCACGGCAGCACCTATCTGACAGAGACCTACTCCATGTCCCCAGCCTGCTCCGATAATCTCGAAACGCTGAGGAATGCCATTCTCATCCTCATCATACTTATCCACCACAAAGGCTGAGCTATAGAGATGAGAATCGCTCAAGGCTCTGCGAATCTCCAGTTCCTTGCCGATAATAAAAGTCTTCTCTGTTCCGATAATCTGGAGTTTGGAGATTCTTCCACTCTTGCCTCGCTCCACGGCTTTCATGTCGAGGATGGCACCGAAGTTCATCTTAAGTTTCTCGGCGATGAGCTGCTGCAATTTCTCTTGGGTCAGCGTTACCTTCCAACGATAGAAGTCGGCTGTCTCCTGGTCGTAATCATTGAGAACCTGGGAGAGTACTTTCTTGTCGGTGGTATTACAGAAAGCTGGAGGGTTTGAGCGAATCCACGTCTCTGCCTCTTGCTCATTGGTCAAGTCTGGCAAACTTGCCTGCTCACCGCTTGCAGCGGAGTTGCAATCCGCAGTACCCACGTTTGAGTTCTTTATGCCAAGAGCCAGGTCTCTCACTGCCGTCAGGTAGCTCTTAGGCGTATTCTCCCAACAATATTGGAATTCCTCGGTTGCTCCACCGCAGCACTTAGAGAATCTTGCATCACATATCTCATCGCCATCGAGCAACACCTGTCCTTTGGTCTGGCGGATAGCCTCAGCCACATGTGGCGATGTTTCCTTGGTAATGCCCTGGTATCGCTGGCAATGATCGTCTGCGCAAACATCAAAGATGGTATGGTCTTCTCTATCGTACCAACGGATGAGCATGTCATCCTTCTTCGTGAACGAGAAGAAACCATTGCCACTCTCTGCAACCTCCCTGCGCTTCTTCATCTGCGCCAAAAGCCAAGAACGAGAGATAACGGCATGTGCCTTCAATAGTTCGAGGCTCGAAGTGGCACTCATCTCACTACTGATGACGCTCTCCAGATATTTTTCTACAGGCAACTCGTTGATGGCACAAATCTTATCCGACTCTACCACAAAACGAAGAGTACCCAAGAAAGTCTGCGTCTCCTTGCGCTCCCAATGGAAGTTGACACCAATGGTGACATCGCTCAACGAGAAAGAGGCATCGGCACTCTGCGGATGGAAGGTAAGTTTGCTATACTGGTTGCCATTCCAGAGCACACCACCCTCAGAGAACTCTACCACTTGGTCGCCAATCACCGTCTCACCCTTGGCAAGATAAGGCTTGTTGAGCGAGAAGTGAATCTTCTGACCGCTCACGATGCCCACTGTCACATCTGGCTGCTTGCCATTATTATATAAGGTGGAAACAGCATGCTGCTCCTCTGCCTCCTTCGAAGCCTTGAGCTTGGTGATGATGCCCTCCATCTTCTCTCTAGACACGCCACACTCCTGAAGAATAGCCGTAGCACTCTCATCGGTCAACTTACGGAAGTCTTCCTCACGTGGTGTGATGATGAGTCCCGACATGTCCAAGGCTCCAGGCGAAACCATCACCTGTGCATCTCCCTCGACAAAGTAAGCCTCAGGACGGTGCTTCTCCCTTGGGATGACCACGCTGATAAACTCATCGCCCTTTCGCCAAGCTATGATGTTCATCATTGGCTCTGTCTCATCGCCACGAACAGGCATCGACTGATAGAGACGACGGAACAAAGCCTCGTCGCTATCCTCGCTCTTCGAAATGATGACGAAGGCTGGAACCACGAAATCCCAGACTACCGCAATCTTCTCCTCATCATTGAGCGAGATGACATCGGTAAGGTTGCGAGAGAGGCGCTGCCAGTTGGTCTGCAATGGCAGGATGCCACTCGTACCAGCCTGGAAGTGAAGATGATCGGGTGCTGAGGCTCCACACTTCGGACCATTATAGAATACCATCAGTTCACTATGCAAACTCAAGAAGCGATGCATCTCGCCATAGTTCTTATAGATGGCTTGTGGCTGATGCTTGCGAGCTGGGATGGTGAAATGGATAGGCAAGATAGGGAACGGATTGACCAAGAGTTGGAATTGCTCGTCTATCTGCTTCGCCATCTGCACCTTAGGACGGTTCTTGTCGCAAAGGAAGCAAGGACGTTCACCAAGGGTTTTCTTATCTATCTTGGCACCCGTGCTCACGATACGAGCAGGATTCCACTGCAATTTCACTTGGTCGGAGAGCTGACGAGTCTCCACATGCTTGAGGTCACGGAAGCGATGGCGAGCATCCTCCCACTTTTCCAACTGGCGATTGAAGAATCGGGAGATGCTGCTATCCTCCATGATGTCTGCCTTGCCCTGCAACATCTGCTGACGAGCCTTCAACTCCATGGTGCGCAAACGGTCCTTGTAGAGATTGTTGGCATTCACACGGTCGATACTCAAGGCTGCATCACTGTTGCCTCCCCATCGACGGCAGAGATAGAGTTCATCGTAGATTCTTCCGATACGGTAACGACGAGAGAAGGCCAAGCCCAGGGCGTAGTCCTCACCGTATGATGTGTTAGGGAACTGAATCTGTCGAACCAACGGAGTGAAGAAGGCACGTGGAGCACCCAATCCATTGATACGCAACGCATTGTTGCATCCATTCTCATCCGTCCATTCCTTATGGTCGATGAGACCTGGAGGCAAGGTGTTGAGGTCGAAATCACACATGCGATAAGAACCTATCATCATCGCCGCCTTCTGCTTATGGAAAGCATCCACTATCTTCTGAAGGGTCTTTGGCGATGAATAAAGGTCATCGCTGTCGAGCTGTACGGCAAACTTACCGCAATGGTCACTGTTGATTGCCACATTCCAGCATCCACCGATACCAAGGTCGTTGCGCTGAGGCACAATCTGGATAAGTCTGCCTGCCATCTTATCGTTCTTCGCTTCCATCTCACGAGCAATATCCGAGAGGATTTCGCCTGTCTTATCTGTAGAATGGTTGTTTACCACGATGACATTAAACTTGAAGTTGGCTTTCTGGCTCAATGCACTCTTCACGGCATCAGCGATGGTCTTCTCACGATTGAACACTGGGATGACCACAGAAGCCTCATATTCAAACTCCTGCTCATCAAAGTCTGGCTGGCGATAGAAGTTGGTGTCCACCAAGGCACCCACCTTGGCAAGATGCTGGGTACAAGCCTTCTCCATCTCTATCTGCACCTCTCGGTTGCGAGGGTTTACATAGTCAAACTGCTTCTCGCCACTCTTGCGGTTATCCAATTCATCTTCCGTATAAAGGAACTCGTTGAGATGGAAGATTTCACCTACTCTACTCAGATAGAGACGAAGGTCGTAGAGCCCCGCAAACTGATAATCCACCCTATCCTGCTGAGCCACGAAATCGTAGAGACAGGAAGACTTGATGAGCCAAAGACTTCCGAAATCGAAATCGTCACGAAGGGAACCAGCCTGATAGTCAATGACAGGATGCTTGACAAGTTTGCCCACTGCCTGAGCCAAATCGGAAACCGAAGCATCATCCTTCACCATCGAGTAATGGTCGGAATATACCATCACGGCACCTGTATCATCGGCTGTGCGTAGGAAACGCTCCAAGGCATAGAGTCCCCAACGAATCGGAGTGGTCTTGGTACAAATCATCACATAATCAGCATCCGCATTCTCGGCGATGCTGGTTACGGTGTTGGAACTCTCCAGTCGGTCGATTACCACAAACGTGCAACCTTCTGGCACTTGGTGAGCGGAAGCAAAGTCGCTACTCACCAAGAGATTGATATGCTGCACTGTCTTGTTGTCATGAAGTTCGGTGAGTGCTTTCTGAGCCACCTCAAGGTCTTCACAAGGCAAGAAAAGGTCTATTTTTTCTCTCATTTTAGCCTAGAATATTAAACTTTTTAGCTTATTATATTAAAATATGTGGCAAAGATACTAATTTTTCAGCAAAAAACACTATCTTTGCAGTATGAATAATGAAAAAAAATATCTTCTCGGTCTTACACTTGCTGAATTGAAGCAGGTGGCAAAGGACTTAGGAATGCCTGCTTTCACTGGTGGGCAGATGGCAAAGTGGCTCTATGAGCAGCACGTGAAGAGCATCGACGAGATGACCAACATCTCGAAGGCAAACCGTGCCAAACTTGCCGCCGAATACGAAATAGGATGCTTCGGATATTCCGACGCACAACACTCTGTGGATGGTACCATCAAGTACCTCTTCCCTACCCGCAGCGGTAAGTTTGTCGAGACCGTATACATTCCCGACAAGGATCGCGCCACCCTTTGCGTATCCTCGCAAGTGGGCTGTAAGATGAACTGCCTCTTCTGTCAGACAGGTAAGCAGGGATTCGAGGGAAGCCTTCCTGCCGGTGACATTCTGAACCAGATTTACTCGTTGCCAGAGGTGGACAAGTTGACCAACATCGTGTTCATGGGACAGGGGGAGCCGATGGACAACCTAGACAATGTGCTCCGTGCCACAGAGATTCTGACTGCCAACTACGGCTGGGCTTGGAGTCCGAAGCGAATCACCGTCAGCTCAGTGGGTGTGAAGAACAAGCTGAAGAGATTCTTGGAGGAGAGCGAGTGCCACGTGGCCATTTCCATGCACGACCCTATCCCAGAGGAGCGCGCCGAGTTGATGCCTGCCGAACGAGGAATGAGCATCGAGCAGGTGGTGGAGCTATTGAGAAACTATGACTTCTCCCATCAGCGTCGCCTCTCATTCGAGTACATCGTCTTCAAGGGAGTGAACGACAGCATGCAGCACGCCAAGGCTATCATCAAGTTGGTGAAAGGTCTCGACTGCCGCTTCAACCTCATCCGCTTCCACCAGATTCCTAACATTCCGCTCCACGGAGTGGATGACCAGAAGATGGAGCAGTTCCGTGACTACCT
>CAVCRI010000183.1:0-5976 GCA_963604545.1 Lachnospiraceae bacterium
TGGGGATTGGTGTTGCAGTCGGTCAAGGAATTGACGGATGCCAGTCTGCCTGATGCCGAGGAGGATGAAATCGTGAAGCTTGCTAATGTGGAGGAAGGAGTTTGCGAGGTTCATAATCTCCAGACTCGTCGCATCGGCAACAAGATAGCCATCGAAATGCACGTTCGTATGCCTGGTTCTACCTCGCTTTATGATGCCCATCAGCATGCTACGAACATCGAGCATCGTATCAAAGAAAAGTTCGGGGCAAATACCCACGTGGGTATTCACCTCGAACCTATTAAAGTAAATGGTAAATATTAAGCACCTACCAACCAAGGTTGATGCTGGCTCCCGCCATAATCCACAAGCCTGGTTGCTTGACGGCTGCTAGGTCGTAGTAGCGATGGCAGGTCAGGTTGTCGGCTTTCACGTAGATGCTGTACTTTTTCTCATCCCACATCAACTTGCAATCCACCTTGGTGTAAGGGTGGTAGCCGTTCATGCGCTGTTGCCATCTCACGCTCCAAGAGGCTGAGAGCTTCTTCCATATCTGATGATCCAATCCGAAGACAGCCTTGTGCTTGAGGTACTCCAGGGCGTAGAGCGAATGGAGGATGGTGGCATCGGTCTTGTGCTCCTGATAGATGTAAGCATAGCCGAGCTTGATGCGAGTGATGAAACTATGTGGAATCAACTCTTGCATGTAGAGGGTTGCATCCACGTTGTAACCCATGTTGTTGAGCTTTCCGATGTTCATCACGTGATACTTCTTGTCGTTCAGCTCGGTTTCCGAAGTCTGAACCCAGTCTATCATGTTCGTGCCGTGGGAATAGAATCCACTCACCGTTGCCGCAAAGCCAGGCTGGCGATATTGTGTGCCTATCTTGAAGGTGGAGTTTTTCTCTGGGTTGAGGCTGATGTCGCCTTGCTGCACCACATTACTTATATATAAATCAGTATAGGTAGGCATACGGAGAGCCTTGTTCCAAGAGGCGAAGAACTTCCAGTTGTCGGTAGGACGATAGCTCAAATCCACGCCAGGGTAGAATCGGAAGTCGTTATCGAGACCTGTGTTCTTGTTGGCTAATACACCGGCAGACAAGGTAAATCCACCGAAGATGAAGTTATGCTCCAACATGATATTGGTGTTGGTGCGCTCTCCCTTTCGGGTGTATTGGCGGTCGGAACCGTGGATGTTCTTGTAGTTATTCTCCGCCATTTCCTCTCCAAGGGCTGTGGAGTAGATGCGCTCCTTGCTGATGTCGAAGCCTACGGCGGTCTTGCCCAAGAACCAAGAGAGGTTGGCGTTCAATCCACCGCCCCAGATACTGAGGTCGTGGTAGTTTTCACCGTTCTTTGCGCCCTCTTCACCACGTTTCAACTGATAGTGGTCCTTAAACTTATTATAATATAAGGTAGGAGAAACTTCCCAAATCTTCTCTGCCTCGCTTCTCGCCTGGTTGTGCAGGCTCAGTTTGAGCGAAGCCAGTCCGTGGTCGGTCTTCTCATATTGATTGTTGTAGTTGGCGCTGTAGAACGTGTTAGCACCATAACTCTGAGTGGAGATTCCCGCTTGTGCCCTGATGTCGAAGCGACGGTCATAGCTGAACGAAACATTCGCATAACCTTGTCCCTTCTCAAAGTCGCTGTTCTCCGTACCTCCATCCGAACGCTTGTAGCCACCGCTAGCAGAGTAGGCGTGTGTCCACTTGCCTGTCTCGAAAGCTGTCTGCACTCTGCCTTGTGCTCCGAAACTACCGAAGCTTCCACCTTCCACGTTGGCTGCAAAGCCATCGTTCTTCGCTTTCTTGGTCACGATGTTGATGGCACCATTGAAGGCTGACGTGCCGAATACACGTGATGCTGCCCCTTCGAGCACTTCGATGTGGTCGATGTCGGCGAGCGCAACAGGAAAATCAGAAGCATTGTGACCAGTCTGAGGATTGGAAATGTTGACGCCATTCAAGAGAATGGTAATCTGGTCGAAGGTTCCACCATTGATGGAAATATCCGTCTGAACACCAAAGCCACCACGCTGACGGACATCCACGCCGGTAGCTAATTTGAGAACATCATTGATAGTCTGCGCAGCCGCACGATGAATATCGTCGCGGGTAATGACAGACACAATCTTAGGTGACTGCTCTACAGTCATCGGAGCACGAGAGGCGGTAACGCTCACCGCATCCAGCTCGTAAGCCTTTCCGCCCTTCATCAGGGTTGAGTCAACCTTCACTCCCTCGGTGCTTACTCCCTCTGCCTTGGCGTGGCTCAGTGTGGCAACGCTCAATGCGCCCACGATAACTTCCTTGCCTAAGACAGCGAAGAGAGCGTACCCCTTGTTGGAGAATCGGCTGAACTTCAAGCTGTTGTGCTTGTTGAAAATTGTTTTGTACATTAATTGAATTGTATAAAAATTAATAATAGTTGGATGCCTTGCGGCATTCGGGGTGCAAAGGTACTGAGTTTTAGGGAGATTGCCAAGAAAAAAGCCGTTTTTCTCTAGTTGCTGCTTATCTGTCCAATAAAACTTTAGCTATTTTTTAGATGAAAACGTTCTTCTTTTCAGATTATTCTTGTATCTTTGCATTATAATATAAGGTGTAGAATGGCTTTTGATCGATTCTATGCTACAAAAAATGCAATAAATAGATAAAAAATATGGCGCAAGAACAAACAGCAATACGTGAACGACAGCGCACTCGCCTCAAGGAGCCGGGACGCTACGTGGTGATGATGTTCAACGATGACTTCACACCGATGGACTTTGTGGTCGACATCCTCGAAACCGTCTTCTTCAAGTCGGCTGAGGAGGCTGAGGCTATCATGATGAAAGTTCATAAGGAGGAGAAAGCCGTGGTAGGCACCTATAGCTACGACATTGCTAAGAGTAAGGTGGAGAAGGCGATGGAGCAAGCTCGCTCGCAGAAATTTCCACTTAAGCTCACTTATATGCCAGAGTAATCGCTTTGGATAAAAAAGTGAAAAAGGACGAGTAATGATATGATAACAAATAAGAAAGAAAGGAAAGAATATTAATGGATAGTATGGGATTAACCCGATATATGAGCGTCTTGATGGACGATGCGTTGAAGCAGGCACGGTTCTTCGACCATGAGTTTATCATGCCGGAGCACTTGCTCCTGTCGTTGCTTCGTCAGTACAGTTTCTGTCAGGCGCTCCAAGAGGAAGGGGTGGACAGCCTGAAGATGCACGAGGACTTGGTGGGATGGCTTGCCAAGCAGGAACGTGTGCCTTCTACCGTAAAGTATCTGCCTGAGCCTTCCTCGCTCTTCAAGACCATGTTTGGCACTGCCTGTGCCCTTGCTGCTGCCGCTGACCGGAAGATGGTCAACGTGCCTCACTTCGTACAGGCGATGCTGGGACTGCAAAACTCCGAGGCAGCTTACTTGTTGGGCAAGGCCGTAGGCGACAGGCAGGGAGAGTTTCTTGCCAGCGTGGATAGTTTCTATCCGCTCGAAGGCGAGGCGGCTGAGGCTAACATGGGACTTGATGGTGACTATGATGAGAATGATTATGACGACGATTATGATGACGACGATGAGGAGGGCAGAAGCCGCAACCCTCAGGATTGGCATCAGCTCGTTACCTGCATCTCCGACAAGGTGGAGCAGCACAATCCGCTCATCGGCCGTGAGCAGGAGCTAGATAGAACCATCCAGGTGCTTTGCCGTGCCGAGAAGAACAACCCGCTGCACGTCGGCGAGCCGGGTGTGGGCAAGACAGCTCTCGTCTATGGTCTAGCCAAGCTCATCAATGAGAATCAGGTGCCTGAGCGCTTGAAGGGGGCTCGCATCTACAGTATGGACATTGCCCAGATGCTCGCTGGCGCCCAGTATCGTGGCGACTTCGAGAAGCGCATCAAGATGGTGATGGAGGGTGCCACCAAGGAGGGCAACTGCATCATCTATCTCGACGAGATACACAACGTGATAGGGGCTGGGCGTAGCTCGGATGGAGGTCCTGATGCTTCCAACATGCTGAAGCAATACTTGGAGACTGGCGACATCCGATTCATCGGTTCCACCACCTACGAGGAGTACAATCGCTACATCGCCCAGAGCAAGGGCATCGTGCGCCGATTCCAGCAGATAGACGTGAAGGAACCTACCGAGGAAGAGGCCATCAAGATATTGGAGGGCTTGCAGCAGAAGTATAATAAGTTTCATGGTGTCACTTATCGCAAGGATGCCCTGGAGTATGCTGTACACGCCAGTGCCAAGTACATCACCAACCGATACCTTCCTGATAAGGCAATTGATCTCATCGACGAGGCGGGTGCTTATCTGGAAGTGCATCCTGTGCAGTATCGCCATCGCTCTTACGTGACCAAGGCGATTATCCAGCAAATCCTCACCAAGGTTTGCAAGATAGATGCTGCCGCCATCAAGGACGAGGACAACAGTGCGCTCGCTACGCTCCGCCAGCGTATGCTCGACAAGATTTATGGGCAGGACAAGGCAGTGGAAAAGGTCGTCGAGGCTGTGATGATGGCAAAGGCTGGACTCGTGGACGACGACAAGCCTTTGGCCTCGCTCCTCTTCGTAGGACCTACGGGCGTGGGTAAGACCGAGGTGGTGCGTGTCTTGGCAAAGGAACTCGGCATAGAACTGGTGCGCTTCGACATGAGCGAATATACCGAGAAACATACTGTTGCCAAACTCATCGGTTCGCCTGCTGGATACGTGGGCTACGAGGACGGCGGTCTCTTGACCGATGCCATCCGCAAGACCCCTAACTGCGTGCTCCTGCTCGACGAGATAGAGAAGGCGCACAGCGACATTTACAACATTCTGCTGCAGGTGATGGATTACGCCCGACTGACCGACAACAAGGGGCAGAAGGCAGATTTCCGCAATGTGATTCTCGTGATGACCTCGAATGCTGGAGCACAGTATGCTTCGCAGGCTAGCGTAGGCTTCGGAGGCGGCGTGAGCCGTGGTGAGGCAATGTTGGCGCAGGTAAAGAAGACCTTCAAGCCTGAGTTCATCAACCGTCTGTCAGATACCGTTGTCTTCAATGATATGGATCGCAAGATGGCTTCACTCATCCTTGATAAGAAGCTCCGCCAACTCGAAGCCAAGTTGGCTCAGAAGAGTGTAACGTTGGAGTTGACAGACAAGGCGCACGAACAGCTCTTGACCTGGGGCTTTACCAAGGAGTATGGAGCACGAGAGATGGACCGTGTCATCGGCAATTGCTTGAAGCCACTCCTGATGAAGGCTATGCTCTTCGGCAAGTTGAAGAAGGGTGGCAAAGCAAAGGTTGATTTCGATGGCAAGGAATTGGTAATCAATAATTAGGAGTTAAGAAGTTAAGGAGTTAAGACAATAGTTTCTGTAAGATTATGGTATTCGAAATAGATAATGACGCTGATGAACTTTACTTCCCCGACCCGCATTTAGGGGATGAGGATGGCTGTTTTGCAGTGGGGGGCGACTTGAGCATCGACCGCCTGCTGCTGGCTTATAGCAATGGCATCTTCCCCTGGTACAGTTTCAGAGATGAGGATGAACCGCTATGGTTCTGTCCGATGAAGCGTTTCGTCATCTTCCCCGATGAAATCCACGTGAGCCATTCCATGCGAACGCTCATGAACAAGCATAAGTACTCGGTGGGCATCAACGAGGCTTTCGGCGACGTGATAAGGGAGTGTGGCAAGTGTAACCATCGCAACGAAGAGGATGGCGCATGGCTGGGAGAAAACATCATCCAGGCTTACACTGCCCTCCACAAGCTGGGCTTTGCTGCCAGCGTAGAAGTTTGGGACAACGAGACCAGCCAACTGGTGGGCGGCCTTTATGGCGTGACCTTCGGAAAGGTCTTCATTGGCGAGAGCATGTTCTCATTGGTTCCATCCGCTTCCAAACTAGCCCTCATCTTCTTGGCTCGTTTCCTTAGGCAGAATGGAGGCAAACTGATAGACTGCCAGCTGGAGACCGCTCACCTCAAGTCGATGGGAGGCCGCTACAT
>CAVCRI010000184.1:0-5975 GCA_963604545.1 Lachnospiraceae bacterium
AGGGCAAGCGAAGCGACACCCTGGGGTAATGTTAGTGTGGTTTATGTCGCCCTGTAAGGGCAAAAGCATCAACCATAAGCAACTAAATAGATACGCTTTTGCCCTTACAGGGCGTTAAAATGTATCCTAGCTTACCCAGGGTGTCGCTTCGCTTGCCCTGGGCTAGGTGCTCGTTGGGCTTTCAGCCCGTTTTAACCGTACTGGTCGAGAGTCTTTCTTTCGAGAGTTTCTTTCGAGAGTTTCTTTCGAGAGTTTCTTTCGAGAGTTTCTTTCGAGTTTTTCTTTCGAGTCTTTCTTTCGAGTCTTTCTTTCGAGTCTTTCTTTCGAGTCTTTCTTTCGAGTCTTTCTTTCGAGTCTTTCTTTCGAGTCTTTCTTTCGAGTCTTTCTTTCGAGTTTTATTCCTCCAGCAGGTCTGGGCGGAGTCGCTTGGTGCGCTCCATCGCCTGGTCGAATTCCCACTGGCGAATCTTAGCCTCGTTGCCGCTGAGCAGTATCTCTGGCACCTTCCAGCCCTTGTAGTCGGAAGGGCGGGTGTAGATAGGGGCGGCGAGTATGTCGTCCTGGAAGCAGTCGGAGAGGGCGCTCTGCTCGTCGCTGATGACGCCTGGTACCAGGCGGATAACGGCATCCGAGATGATGGCGGCGGCAAGCTCGCCACCCGTCAGCACGTAGTCGCCCACCGAGATTTCGCGGGTGATGAGGTGGTCGCGCACACGCTGGTCGATGCCCTTGTAGTGGCCGCAGAGGATGATGAGGTTGCCCTGCATCGACATCTCGTTGGCTATCTTCTGGTTGAAGGTCTCCCCGTCTGGCGAAACGTATATCACGTCGTCATACTCGCGCTCAGCCTTCAGGGCGGTGATGCAGCGGTCTATAGGTTCGCACTGCATTACCATGCCGGCGCTTCCGCCGTATGGGTAGTCGTCCACACGTTTCCATTTGTCGAGGGTGTAGTCGCGCAGGTTGTGGAGGTGAATCTCGGCGAGCCCCTTCTTCTGGGCACGTGCCAGGATTGACTCGTTGAAGAATCCCTCCAGCATCTCTGGCAATACGGTGATAATATCTATTCTCATTTTTTCTGTATGGTGCTAGTTATTTATTTATTTAATGTTACTCTATAGTTATTTATTAATGTTACTACTGTAAGACTTGTTTGTTCTCTTGTAAGACTTGTTTGTTCTCTTGTAAGACTTGTTTGTTCTCTTGTAAGACTTGCTTGTTTCTCTGTGCTGCTATTGTAAGCCTTATATTTTGCAAAATTACAAAAATATGCGCACAGTGCCAAACATTTTCCTCATTTTCTTCTGGATTTCTTGAAAATCATCAAATGACATGTTTTCTTGCCTAAAACCGCATAAATATGCAACAAATTTATCATAAACCAAGAAAAATGCTAGCAAATTGATAATTTTTTAAAGAATATTGCTACTATTTGCAGAAAAAGTTGTATATTTGCAAACAGAATTGCTCGATAGAGTGAATAAATAATTATTAAATAGTGAATAAGATGATACTGGACATTGAAATGCTGAGAAGTTTTTATGCTTCGTATTCGGAAAGTGTGGCACAGGCTAAGGCCACAGTGAAACGACCTCTCACTTACGCCGAGAAGGTGCTCTTTGCGCATCTTTTCGACCCTTCGCAGTTGCGACCTTATAAAAGAGGTGTAGAATATGTGGATTTCAGACCTAACCGCGTGGCGATGCAGGACGCTACGGCGCAGATGGCGCTGTTGCAGTTTATGAACGCTGGCAAGGACAAGGTGGCTGTGCCTGCCTCAGTACATTGCGATCACTTGATTCGTGCCGACGTGGGCGTGGAGAAAGACCTGCCTGAGGCTTGCAAGACCAACAAGGAGGTATACGACTTCCTGAAGTCCGTATCCCAGAAATATCACATTGGATTCTGGGGGCCAGGCGCCGGCATCATCCACCAGGTGGTGCTTGAGAACTATGCCTTCCCTGGCGGTATGATGGTGGGTACCGACTCGCATACCCCTAACGCTGGCGGTCTCGGCATGGTGGCTGTGGGCGTAGGCGGCGCAGATGCCGTGGATGTGCTCACTGGTCAGCCTTGGGAGCTGAAGATGCCTCGCCTCATCGGTGTGCATCTCACTGGCAAGCTCTCCGGATGGGCTACCCCTAAGGACGTCATCCTCGAAATCCTTGGCATCCTCACCGTGAAGGGTGGTACCAACGCCATCCTCGAATACTTCGGCGAGGGTCTCGACAGTATTTCTACCACGGGTAAGGCTACCATCTGTAACATGGGTGCCGAACTGGGTGCCACATGCTCCATCTTCCCATTCGACGAGAACGCCGACGAGTATCTGCGCAAGACGGGCAGGGAGGAAATCGCCGTGCTCGCCCAGCAGAACGCTGCCGAGCTACGTGCTGATGCTGAGGTGCTTGCCAACCCATCGGCCTTCTACGACCAAATCGTGGAAATCGACCTCTCCAAGGTGGAGCCTCACTTGAACGGTCCGTTCACCCCAGACGCTGCCACACCTATCTCTCACATGAAGGCGAAAGGCCCTGCCAACGACTATCCGATGGTAGTGGAGGTGGGCTTGGTAGGTAGCTGCACCAACTCCTCTTACCAAGACCTGGCTCGTGCGGCTAGCATCGCCCGACAGGCTTACGAGAAGGGTATCGCAGTGAAAGGACAGCTCATCATCAACCCAGGCTCTGAGCAGATTCGCTATACCGCCGAGCGTGACGGCATCCTCGATGATTTCAAGAAGATTGGAGCCTTGATTATGACCAACGCCTGCGGCCCTTGCATCGGACAGTGGAAGCGCCATACCGACGACAACACTCGCAAGAATGCCATCGTCACCTCTTTTAATAGAAACTTCCGCCGTCGTGCTGATGGCAATCCTAGCACATACGCCTTCATCGGTAGCCCAGAGCTTACCGTGGCACTGACCATCGCTGGCAGACTCGACTTCAATCCTGCCACCGACACCCTCCTGGATAAGGACGGCAACAGCGTGATGCTCGATGCGCCTACAGGCTATACCTTCCCTCCTAAGGGATTCGCCGTGGAGGACAAGGGCTTCATTGCTCCTAGCGACGAACACGCTAACGTAGAGGTGGTTATCTCTCCAGACAGCAACCGTCTGCAGAAGCTCGCCCCGTTCGCACCATGGGATGGCAAGGACTTGGCAGACATGCCGCTGCTCATCAAGACAGAGGGCAAGTGCACCACCGACCACATCTCCATGGCTGGTCCATGGCTGAAGTTCCGTGGCCACTTGCAGAACATCTCGGATAACCTCCTGATGGGTGCCGTGAATGCCTTCAATGGCGAGAGCAACAAGGTGAAAGACCAGCTCACGGGCGAATATGTGGAGGTCTCCACCGCCGCCAAGGACTATAAGTCGAAGGGTATCAGCAGCATCGTGGTGGCAGAGGACAACTATGGCGAGGGTTCTTCTCGTGAGCACGCAGCCATGGAGCCACGCTTCCTCAATGTGAAGGTGATTCTCGCCAAGAGCTTCGCCCGCATCCACGAGACCAACCTCAAGAAGCAGGGTATGCTAGCCCTGACCTTCTGCAACAAGGACGATTACAACAAGGTGCAGGAAGACGACCGCATCTCTCTGACCGGACTGAAGGACTTTGCCCCAGGCAGCAAGCTGACCGTTACCCTGAAGCACAAGGACGGATCGGAGGACAGCTTCGAGGTGGAGCACACCTATAATGATACACAGATAGCATGGTTTAAGGCAGGTTCTGCACTGAACTTTGCCGCTAAAAATAAGTAAGTTATGAACAAGGAGTATTTGATATATAAGCTGAGCGATGGGGTTAAGAACTCATGCAAGATAGACAAGGAGGCATTCAAGAAGTTTAACGTGAAGCGTGGACTTCGCAACGAGGATGGCTCTGGCGTGTTGGTGGGACTCACCAACATCGGTAACGTAGTGGGCTACGAGCGTGACGCTGAGGGCAAGCTGATACCTGCCCAGGGTAAGCTCTACTATCGTGGCTACGAGCTGGACGACCTCGTTTCGCCTCTCCTCAAGGAGAAGCGATTCGGTTTCGAGGAGGTGGCGTTCCTGCTGCTCTCCGGTCAGTTGCCAGACAAGGAGGAGCTGGATGCATTCAAGGAGCTCTTGAACGACAACATGCCGCTCGACCACCGCACCATCACCCATATCATCGAGCTGGAGGGCTCTAACATCATGAACATCCTGGCTCGTTGCGTGCTCGAAATGTACACCTTCGACCCGAATCCAGACGACATCAGCCGCGACAACCTGATGCGTCAGAGCATCGAGCTGATAGCCAAGTTCCCTACCATCATCGCCTACGCTTACAACATCTATCGTCACTCTGTGCAGGGCAGGAGCTTGCACATCCGTCACCCTCGTGAGAACCTCACCATCGCAGAGAATTTCCTTTACATGTTGAAGCACGAGAACTATACCGAGCTGGATGCGCGTATGCTCGACCTGCTCTTGATTATCCAGGCAGAGCATGGTGGTGGTAACAACTCTACCTTCACCGTGCGCGTGACATCTTCCACTCGCACAGATACCTACAGCTCCATCGCCGCAGGCATCGGTAGCTTGAAGGGCCCTCTGCATGGTGGTGCCAACATCAAGGTCATCAACATGTTCCATCACCTGAAGGAGGCCATCAAGGATTGGCACAACGTAAACGAACTGGACATCTATCTGAAGCGTATGCTCAATAAGGAGGCATACGACAAGACGGGTCTCATCTATGGCATCGGCCATGCCGTCTACACCCTGTGCGACCCTCGTGCCGTGGAGCTGAAGAAGTTGGCGGGCGAGTTGGCCAAGGAGAAGGGCAGGGAGGACGAGTATGCGTTCCTGAAGCTGATAGAGCAGGAGGGCATCAAGTGCCTGCAGGAGCATCGTGGCGGCAGCAAGCCAGCCTGTGCCAACCTCGACTTCTACAGTGGTTTCATCTATGAGATGATAGGTTTGCCACAGGAGATTTACACGCCAATCTTCGCCATGGCTCGTATCGTGGGTTGGACGGCGCACCGCATCGAGGAGCTCAACTTCGAGGGTCGCCGCATCATCCGTCCTGCTTACAAGAATATCCTTGGCGAGCTGGACTACACGCCGATAGACGAGCGATAGCGGTTTTATATAAAATATAACCCGTTGGCGGAATTAATTCCGCCAACGGGTAAATATATAAAAAAAGGGGATTCAGTTTCAAGCTGAATCCCCTTTTTAATAACCTTACTTTTTCATTTTACTTTTTAAATAACCTTACATACAGCTCGTTACGCCGAGCGAGGTGGCGAGGGCTGTCAAGATGCTGATGGCAATCTGAATGATGCTTTTCCAAGTTTCTCTTTTCATGATTTCTTAAATTTCTTAAAGCTTGTGTGGAGCTAGGGCTTAGTCGAGGCCGACATCGCCGCTGTCGCTGCCTGAGCCTCCGCTAGTACTTCCTTCTGTGGAGCTTCCACCTGTGGAGCTTCCACCGCCCTGCGAGCCAGAGTCGCCCGATGGCGTGCTGCCGCTGCCTCCATCGTCGGTGGCATCGTCGGTGGCAGAGTAGGTGCCGTACTCCTGGAGCTTGCACTTCTTCTTCAGCTCGGCGTTGCTCCACGCCTTGGTGTTGCGCACGATGAGGTGCACATCCTCGATGCTCTGTGCGGTCACTGCCTTCTTGGTGGTCTCGCCCTTGCTGCTCATGCCGAGGGAGAAGAGGCCGAGGTCTGAGAAACGCACGCTCTTGCCGTCGAGGATGAGCTCCTGCAGGCAGTCGAGGGCGTCCATCAGCACGCCGTTCACCACGCCTCGCGAGTAAGGGGTGTTGTGGTTGGCGATGTGCTCCACGAACTCGTCGAACGACATCTCGCGGTCGGTCACTGCGGTGGCATACCAGAGCTGCTTGCCCTTGTTGTCACCAGTCTGAAGGGTGCGCTGCACCTTGCGATACTTCAATGTTCCTTTGGTTGTTGCCATAGTCTTAAAAGTTTTT
>CAVCRI010000185.1:0-5973 GCA_963604545.1 Lachnospiraceae bacterium
TGTAGCAGGAGATGCTGTCCAGCACGTTGTCGGCGTAGAGAGCCTTCGGGAGAAGCCTATCCACATCATGCTCCAAGTCGATGATTTCCTCAGCCGACTTCTGTATGCGAACCACCTGTTCACCCACCTTCTGGTCAAGCTGTCGGATGCGCTCGTCCTGCTCATGGATGAGCTTCTTCTGCTGGGCAATAAATGCCTCCTTCTCCTGGAGCGTCTTGCGAAGAATCTCCTCGGCATTTCGGATGGCCTCCTCATCACTCTCCCCCTCGTGGAGCGGAATGAAACCGCCTGTCTTGCGAATCTGCGGCAGCACCACCGAGGTGACCCAGTGCTTGAATCGCTGCGCAGAGTCGAGCTTGGAGCCAAGGACGAGGGAGTAGAAGCCGCTCTCGTTGACAAAGAGCATTTGTATTCGCTTACTCTTGCCAGTAGCAACTCCTTGACTAACAATTGGAGTTGATACGTAACGTTTTGTTACATCATGTCCGTTAACATGCTGTCTCACAGCAACATCAGGTTTACGATACCCCAGTACCTCGCACACGTCCTTGCCACAAAACAGCGGCTCACCCTTGTCATCGAGCGAGATGCGGATGCGTCCGAACTCAGGGTTATTGAACACCATGACGGCAATAGCGTTTGCCTTGCCATCTCCAATCTTAAGTTTATTTGAATTTGTCATATCTTATTGAAAATTAAATTATTAATTATTTTTTGATAGAAAGTCGCCAAAAAACTTGCACGTTTCAGTTTTTAGTTTTATCTTTGCAGAAGATAGGCTGCATTCGGCAATTTGAAAGCAAGCTTTCATTGCGCTCATTTGCACTATCTTTGCAGAAGATAGGCTGCATTCGGCAATTTGAAAGCAAGCTTTCATTGCGCTCATTTGCACTATCTTTGCAAAATTAATAAACGAAAACAACAAGAATTATGGCAACAGCTATTAGAGTAATTCCCACACTTCATGGCGAAGAAGCGAGGAAATTTTTAGAAAACGCAGAATGGGTGGAAGCCCATCCTGGAAGAATCAAAGTTAACAAGGAAGACGTTGACTGGTTGATGAACTATTGCAGAGAACGGGGATTGTAACATGACATATCGAGACCTATTGGCTGTATGCGACTTAGAGCTTGCTACAGCCAAACGACTTGCTATGTGCGAGCCATTTATCTGCGAGAACGAAGACCTAAACGACTTCTTTGCTAACGATGCCGTATTGTATTCCAAGCATCTGCTTGGAAAGACATATCTTTTGTGCTTGAAAGAGAATCCCAAAGTCATAGTTGCGGCTTTCACCTTGTCTAACGACAGCATCCGAATGACCAACAAACTCAACGAGGAATCTAAGAACGATTTCTTGAAGTATGCGAATTTGGAGAACAAACGCTTACGCCGATTCCCTGCCGTCCTAATAGGTCGATTAGCCACCAACAAGGCTTTTGCAGGGAAAGGAATAGGCACGGCTGTGATGGACTTTGTAAAATTTCGCCTGAGATACACCAGCAAGACTGGTTGCCGCTTCATCATTGTTGATGCCTACAACAGCGATGCTACACTTCACTACTACCAAAAGAATGATTTCAAGTTTCTTGTGGAAGACGAACGCCTTGAAGCCAAGTACATGGGAATAGGTGTTGGCAGATTGCCACTGAACACTCGTCTCATGTATTTTGACCTTCTAGAAATGCAACCTTTGCCTGGCTATGACGAAGAATAATCCTCCTAGCACTTTTTTTAGAAAAGAATGATTGTATCAACCTTGTCAAAGAGCGCAGGGCTGATACGAGATGTGCCACTTGCGAGCGTGGCACGGTATAACGCAAAAGCCCCCGGAAGAACAGAATCGGCGTGGAATTCTGATTTCCGAGGGCAAAGATAGAACAAAAAAAAGAAGACTCCCAGCTTTTGCAGCCAAGAGCCCTTTATGAGGAAGTGGAATGTCGATTACGGGGAAGTGCGCTAATTACGAGGAAGCGACATGAGCTTTCAAGGAAGTTCATTAGTAGGGGGATGTGTGGGGGCTTTCCCCTATCCGATGCCTTTATGGGCAAGGGATAGTCAGAGCGGTCTTGAGTTGCTGGTAGAGTTGTTTGTCGGGAGCAGTCCAATTTCCTATATGCTCGTCTAACTTACTCTTTGAAATGTTGTTGGCATAGCCGTCCTTTGTGTCTGGAAAACAATACCTCACGACGGCTTTCACATATTCCGCATAACGCTGCTTGGTCTCTATGCGGAAATATTTCTGTCGGCGAAGCACCTCGTACAGTAGTTTCCACTTATGCACGGAAGTGGTGTCCGACGGATGCCAGTCCGTAGTCGTGTCGTATATCGTATGCAGAATCCATGTCGTGGGAATGTCCTGCACTGCCCTACTTACGCTTCCATTTATTTCTTGGGTAACCCAAAAGGTCTTTTCGAAGAAATCTGTGTTTCGCTCTGTGATTTCTGGATATAGTTGTTTTCTCTCATCTACCGTAGGGATGGATTTCTCCTTTATCTCGACAGTCTCGCAGTCGATGGGCTCTTCCTGACGGATGCCCGAAGCCGACTGGATGCCACCTCCAAATCCGAAATCGACATGCTCGATGGTGAGATTGCCATCCACCGCTATGCCATAGTTGTTGCCTGTGATACTAATTGCCATACTTATAGTGTTTTTGTAATGGAAGAATACTAACTGAAAGCCTCTAAACAAACTAGGGGTTAACTCTTCGTCAATAGGGGTTGGTTTCCCTTGGCTGCGATAACCTTTGCCAGCATCTCCGCTTGTGGGTCGGTGAGTTGGAAGCCAGCGTTCAGGTCACCCCCTGTCATGATGCCACGGTTGTCGCCTCCTGCGCTCACACCCTGCGGCTTGCCATCGAGCCGCTTATAGAGTTCGAGCAACGGGGAGTCGAGCAAGTGGTGGTGCTCGATGTTGTACCTGTTCAGGAAGAGCAGCATCTCCTTGATGGTCTCCACGCTCCTGCCGTATGCCGGCGTAAGGAGTTGGTCAATGAGTTGGCGCATCTCATCGGCATTGCCCTCGCCCTTGCCCTCTCGCTCAAGCTCCATCAGTTCGTAGTGCAACAAGTCGCCTCGCTTGCCCTCGGCAAATCGGGCTTCCTCCTTCTTGCATCCCTCGTCGAGCAGGGCATCAAACAGCTCGTGGTCACACCATCTCCGCATCATGCAGAGTATGACAGGCTTCAAGCTCGCCTTCTCATTTTCAGCCGAAGAGACACCTGCCGAAGAGACACCTGCCGAAGAGACAGCCTTCTCTCGCCTTGCCGACAAGGCGGTGAGCATCGAGGCTGCCAACATCTCAACAAGCATCGCATCGGTGGTGCCATCGTCCATGCCCCTTTCGCCACCACCAGAAGCCATGGCGATGTCGGAAGCCTCTTCCTCCAAGTCGTCCAACTCATCCTCGATGCCCTCTTCCGCATCGGGGAGTCCGAGAATCACGTCGCAGAGGTTTCGTGCCGAGAGGCAAATCTCCTGGGGCGTGAGGTGGGTCTTGCCCTCCTTGTGCCACGCCTTCAGAATGTCGTGGAAGATTACATACACGGTATCGGAGAGCATTTGTCGGCGCAAGGGGCGAATTTGCTGGGATGTAAGTCGTTCTATCATATTTTTCAGTTTACAAGGTTGTCGGATTCTGTTTACAAGATTGCCTGATTCAGTTTTACAAGATTGCCTGACAAAGAATCTTATCAGCCAAAATTTTTTATCAAGCTAAGAATCTGTCGTAAGAGAAAGGGCTAAGCCGTCTGCGCCTCATCGTCCTCAGCCACATGCTTGATGCCATTCATCAGCTCTATCACCTTCCCCTCCAGCTCAATGCGTTTCGTCTGCTCCAGAGGGGCGCCCTCCTTGTCAGTGCCACGGAAGAGGCACTCCAATAGGACGGCATCGAAATCTTGGCTTACTATCTTGTCAGAGATGGTCTCATCAGAGTCGATGAGGCAAGTGAAGTGTGCGCCATCGGTGGTGATAAGCTCCACGGGCGTGTTGGTGGCACGGCTCAAAGTCAGAAGATTCTTCATGTATGTGGTTGTCTTGTCGACGTAGAGCGCCGTCTTCGCCTCCTCGGGCATCACGGTGTAGAGCGACTTGTACTTGTCTCTCTTGGCTGCCATCGCCATGGGCAGCAGGTGCGACATGAGCGAGTCGTCGAAGTACTCCTTGCCCTCGGTCCTCAGCCTGTCCACTCGCTGCAATATCTCGTCCTCCGTCAATCCCTCGGGCGTGCCGAAGATAAGGTTCTGGGAATGCTGTTGCAGGCGTATCCATGTCTTGAAGAGGTCTTCAGCGTAGTAGTCGGGCAGGATGTCGAGGGTGTAGCAATAATCGGCGTAGAGCTTGTCGCTGATGGTTCGGGAGAGGATTCTCGCCACCTGACTGGGGGTGCTGAAAGCCTTCTTGCGGCGGTGAATGGCGACCGTGCGCAGACCGTGCCGGTTGTCGATGATGACGAAGCACGACGGCTCGTCTCTCGCCACACAGAGTTCGTAATGTTTCTCAATGGGAATGTCGATGCTGTTGGCAAACTGCATCACGATGATTTCGGGTGCCGAAAGCAGATGGTACACTCGGTGGTTGAATACTTTCTGCGTGTCGCCCTCGCCCAGGAGAAAGTCGATGCTGGTGTCCGCCTCGAAGAGGTGGCCCAGGTGCTGCTGTCGGTCTTCCCAGTGGTGTGGGGCGAACTCGTGCTTGAACTTGATGAAAAATTGCGCAAATCTTGCCATAGATTTTTAAGTCTGTTTTAATTGTTTTTATGAATATAGTTGACGATACCGGGATGTTCTACTCTCCATCGACCTATGGGTACCTTTCAATCATTGACTCCCTCTCTGTGGGGGCTTGCGTAATCTTTCGGTGCGAATGGGCAAATGATGCAGATATTCTCTCTATCAGCTTTGTCGAGTACAAAGGTAATGAATAAAAACGAGAAACACGAAGGAATGGAGGAAAAGTTTTGAAGAAAAAAGCCCCACACATTTGAGCCTCTTGAAAAAAAGAGGCGCAAATGTGTGGGGGTAGCGTGCAAAGGTACAATGGCTTTCTGTATTCTACCAAATATCAAATAATCCATATCAAGCAACCAAGGTTTCTCTCTAACTTCTCGTTCATACATACGAAAGTCTGCAATATCAAAATTCGGTTTATTTGCGCAGTTGAAGACTTTCAGGTCTATGAGGTTATGCTTTTGGTCGGTAGAGTCGAGAAAAGCATAAGGTGGCATTAGTGAGTGGTCTTCATTAAGTACATACTCAACACCATTGTTTCGAAGCCAATCTTTTAGGCTTTCTTGAATGCACATTTCCACTATTGCATCATAATTTGGCAATATAATTTTATGATTGTCATATTTATTGTTCTTTCATCTGTTTTCAATCAAGTCCAAGCCTTGCTCCCTGTAGAAAGGGAAACGAGTGTCACTCGACACCAAAGGCAGGTGCTCGGTGATGGCTTGACTGATGATAACGTGGTCTGAGGGGTCCTTGTGTCCCATTGCCTCATTCAATTGCAATTGGGCGTAAGTCTTCATGTGCTCGGTCTTCAAGGGCATAAGCTTTTGTCATATACCGTTACGGTTCCTCTGTATTTTTGCATGGCAAGCCATGTCTTGCTATGCTGCTTTTCTGAGACATTGCATGTCTCGGATTTTTGCATTGTTCTTTCTTTTGTATCCATAATCTTCGCTATAAAAACGTTTAATCTATATTTTACAATTTACTTAGGGCAGAGTGCGAGGTTGATACCTTGTCGCACTCTTGCAAAAGCACCATCCTTAGTCCGCTGTACTGATTTTCTTGGCCATGTCCACGTGAGATTACTTCAAGATGATTTCCTCTTGACTTGGCAATCTGAATGAGAACGTAGAATGCCCTTCGTGGTTAGTGAGAACAAAATCGCCTTTTGAAATGATGTGTAGATTCTAACTTAAAAGTATACCACCCCTAATAATTAAAAAGTATACCACCT
>CAVCRI010000186.1:0-5907 GCA_963604545.1 Lachnospiraceae bacterium
CGCTGAGGTAGATGCAGTTGCCAAGGCTCTTGCTCATCTTCTCCTTGCCATCAGTACCTGGAAGGCGACGGCAAACGGCATTCTCCGGCAACATAATCTCTGGCTCCACCAATACTGGTGCGTAAGTCTGGTTGAAACGACGAACCAACTCACGAGTTACCTCCAACATAGGCTCCTGGTCCTCACCTGCTGGTACGGTAGTAGCCTTGAATGCGGTGATGTCGGCAGCCTGGCTCACTGGATAGCAGAAGAAGCCGAGCGGAATGTTTGCCTCGAAGTTGCGCATCTTAATCTCGGTCTTCACGGTCGGATTACGCTGTACACGAGATACGCTGATGAGGTTCATCAAGTAAGTGGTCAGCTCTGCCAACTCAGGAATCATACTCTGGATATAGAGTGTACATTTCTGAGGGTCGAGACCTGCAGAGAGGTAGTCGAGAGCCACCTCGATAATATTCTGGCGAATCTTCTCTGGGTTGTCTGCGTTATCGGTCAAAGCCTGTACATCGGCCATGAAAACAAACATCTTGTCGAAGTCGCCAGCATTCTGAAGCTGAACTCGGCGCTGCAAAGAGCCAATGTAGTGGCCCAAGTGGAGCTTACCTGTTGGACGGTCGCCCGTCAATATAATCTTTCCCATATTATTGCTATATTAATGATTTTGAGTGCAAAGGTACAACAAATTGCAGACAATACCAAAAAAAAGGTGAACTTTTGTAAGTTCACCTTCCTTTATCTTGTTTTTACTATCATTATTCATTGCAGTCCTAATAAACAAGCATATAACTTGCGAACATTATTATTCGGAATACCCAGCACAAGCTGTTCGCCACGAGTTCCCTTTATCGTCAACATGCCATAGTAGAACAGAAGGCTGACAAACATCTGTGGCTTTACCAACATCTTGGCAGGGAAACTTTCCTCAATATTGCCTATTATCTCCCCATTCTCCTTATAGTAAGTGAAGAGATCTCGTACGTCCTCCGTAGAGAAGCCAAGCATTTGGTTAAACGCTGGCTTGGTAGAGATGTGCCACCCGATATTGAAACCACTGGTCAAATCATCGAGCGTCACAGGACTCACACCTGTCATAAAGATTTTGGAAAACATTTTTATTGGAACGCCCAAACTTTTAAGAAATTATCTGATACGCTGTCATAAAAAATGAGGTTTCTCCTTGCAAAAAGCTTAGAAGAAACCTCATCAATCTTATTTTTCATCAAAATCTTAAAGGATTTTAGAATTCTGCATTCTTAGGTGTACGTGGGAATGGAATCACGTCGCGGATATTCTGCATACCTGTCACGAAGAGAATCAAGCGCTCGAAACCGAGACCGAAACCTGCGTGTGGACATGAACCATACTTACGAGTGTCGAGATACCAAGTCATATCCTTCATAGGAATGTTGCGTGCCTCAATCTCGCCCATCAACTTATCGTAGCTCTCCTCACGAACAGAACCACCGATAATCTCACCAATCTGTGGGAACAATACGTCGGTACCCTGAACGGTCTGACCGCTCTTGCCACCGAAGCCGCTCTCCTCCTCGTCTATCTTCATATAGAATGCCTTGATAGCCTTAGGATAGTTGGTCATGATGACTGGCTTCTTGAAGTGCTCCTCTACCAAAAAGCGCTCGTGCTCTGAAGCCAAGTCATCGCCCCACTCGCATGGGAACTCAAACTTCTTGCCTTTGGCGATAGCCTCCTGAAGGATGCGAATACCCTCGGTATATGGAAGGTGTACAAACTCTGAGTCGAGTACGCCTTGAAGACGTGCAATCAAGCCCTTATCTATCATCTTGTTCAAGAACTCAAGGTCGTCCTTGCAGTTGTCGAGTGCCCAACGGATGCAATACTTGATGAAATCTTCCTCCAACTCCATCAGTCCATCCATATCCAAGAAAGCAACCTCAGGCTCTACCATCCAGAACTCTGCCAAGTGGCGAGGAGTGTTACTGTTCTCTGCACGGAATGTAGGACCGAAGGTATAGATAGCACCAAGTGCTGTGGCACCCAGCTCACCCTCCAACTGACCAGAAACGGTCAATGAAGTCTGCTTGCCGAAGAAATCATCAGAGTAGTCAATCTTGCCATCCTCTGTCTTCTTGAGGTTGTAGAGGTTCTTGGTGGTAACCTGGAACATCTGACCTGCACCCTCGCAGTCGCTAGCGGTGATGAGAGGAGTGTTGAAGTAGAAGTATCCATGCTCATGGAAGTAAGTGTGGATAGCCATTGCCATATTGTGGCGGATACGCATCACAGCACCAAAGGTATTGGTACGAAGACGGAGGTGAGCATACTGACGCATGTACTCGAAGCTCTGTCCCTTCTTCTGCATAGGATAGTCGTTGCCGCAGAGACCGTAGATTTCGATGCTATCACACTGAATCTCAACGCTCTGTCCCTTGCCAAGACTCTTCACCAAAGTACCAGTGGCACTGATGCAAGCACCTGTTGTAATCTGACGGAGCTGATTCTCATCGACCTTAGATGGGTCGACTACTATCTGAATATTATTAATAGTAGAACCATCGTTAAGAGCGATAAAATCGACTGCTTTGCTACTACGATGGGTACGAACCCATCCCTTTACATTCACGATTGAGTCGTAAGCTGTGCTCTTGAGCGCATCAACGACTTTAGTTCTTTTAATCTTTTCCATTGTTTCTATTTTTTATTCGAAAGCACCCATGCGGAGCATATCTACTTCCTTCTCTGTGAGGAAGCGCCAGTCACCACGACGGAGATTCTTCTTGGTCAAACCTGCGAACTGTACACGGTCCAACTTGGTAACACGATAGCCGAGGCTCTCGAAGATACGACGTACGATACGGTTCTTGCCGCTGTGAATCTCGATGCCTACCTGAGACTTGTCACGCTCGTCAGCATAGTCAACAGCGTCTGCCTTAATCTCACCATCCTCCAACTCGATACCGTTGCGAATCTGCTCCAGGTCATGAGCTGTTACGTTCTTGTCGAGGTGTACGTGGTATACCTTCTTCTTCAAGAACTTAGGGTGAGTCAACTTACTAGCCAAGTCACCATCGTTGGTCAACAAGAGTACACCTGTTGTGTTACGGTCAAGACGACCTACAGGATAGATACGCTCAGGACATACATCCTTAACGAGGTCCATCACTGTCTTGCGCTGCTGAGGATCATCGCTAGTAGTAACGTAATCCTTTGGCTTATTGAGCAATACATAGACCTTCTTCTCCAAGGTAACAGGAGCGTCATGGAACTTAACCTCGTCCGTACGAAGAATCTTTGTACCCAACTCAGTTACCACCTCACCATTGACAGTAACAACACCTGCCTGGATGAACTCATCAGCCTCACGGCGAGAGCATACACCAGCGTTGGCGAGGAACTTGTTCAAGCGCAATGGCTCTGTTGGGTCAATGTTCTCCTCCTTATATTCGATACGCTTCTTCAAGCTATATTTTGCATTAGGATCATAACCAGGAGTGTGCTGACGGAAGCCACCACCACGGTTGTTATTGTAGCCACCACGGTTGTTGTTATAGCCACCACGATTGTTGCCATAGCCACCGCCCTGTGGACGACCGTAGCCACCACCGCGGTTATTGCCATAGCCACCACCCTGAGGACGACCATAGCCACCACGGCTCTGGTAGCCACCCTGTGGACGACCGTAGCCACCCTGCTGACGTGGCTGGAATCCACTGTTGTTCTGCTGGTCATCACCGCCTTCAACATTGCTATTATAGCGAGGACGATAGCCACCCTGCTGAGGACGATTGTTGTAACCACCTTGTGGGCGACCATAGCCACCATGTCCCTGGTAGCCACCCTGTGGACGGCCGTAGCCACCACGGTTGTTGTTATAGCTACCACGACTCTGATAACTGCTACGCTGTGGACGCTCTGAGTTATTACTCTGCAAACCTGCTCCGAAACCTTCTGGGCGGAAGCCTGTTTCACTATTACTACTTCTATCGCTGCTATATGAGCGATAACTGTTGATACGAGGACGCTGTGAACGACCTACTGGTCGATAGCTCTTCTGATAACCGCCTGCTGGGGTATAGCCCTCTCGGGTTTCCTTACTCTCAGACACCTGGTCCTGTGGTTTGTTTTCTAATTCTGAATCCATTTTCTTTTCAATTAATAATTAGCCTCACGGCTGGGTTAATAAATCTTGTTTTCTACTTACCTAATATATGATTGACATGTATATTATATCTTTCATTCATGGCTGCCATGCAAACTAGCAGATTGCTTATTAGATACCCGTATAGTTGCTTGGAGTGATAGCCTTCAACTCTGCCTTCACGCTGTCACTCACATTCAATCCCTGGATGAACTCATGAATAGTCTCTTCGGTCATGTGATGATTAGTACGAGTCAACGCCTTCAATGCCTCGTATGGATGTGGGTAAGCCTCACGACGCAAGATGGTCTGGATAGCCTCAGCCACTACAGCCCAAGTGTTGTCCAGATCTTCCTGCAACTTTTCCTCATGGAGGATGAGCTTACGCAAGCCCTTCAAGGTGCTTTGGATGGCGATGACGCTATGGCCGAGAGGCACACCGATGTTACGAAGCACAGTACTATCGGTCAAGTCGCGCTGCAAGCGGCTTACTGGCAACTTCTGAGCCAGAAACTGGAGAATGGCATTGGCGATACCAAGGTTGCCCTCACTGTTCTCATAGTCGATAGGGTTTACCTTATGTGGCATGGCACTAGAACCAACCTCGCCTGCCTTGATTTTCTGCTTGAAGTAATCCATGGAGATATACATCCAGAAGTCACGATCCAAGTCGATAATAATGGTGTTGATGCGACGGATGGCATCAAAGATGGCACCAAGATAGTCATAGTTACTAATCTGTGTGGTATACTGCTCACGCTCCAAGCCAAGTTTCTCGCTCACGAACTTGTTACCGAAAGCACGCCAATCATACTGTGGATAAGCCACATGGTGCGCATTGTAGTTACCAGTAGCACCACCAAACTTGGCTGTTACCTTGCAAGCCTTCAGAGAGTTGAGTTGCTCAGTAAGGCGATAAACGTAAACCATGATTTCCTTGCCCAAGCGAGTAGGAGAAGCTGGCTGACCATGGGTCTTTGCCAACATAGGTACATCCTTCCACTCGTCAGCGTAAGTCTGGAGCTGAGCGATCAACTCCTCTACCTGTGGATAGAACACATCGTGGAGAGCTTCCTTGACAGAAAGAGGCACACTGGTGTTGTTGATGTCCTGTGAAGTTAAGCCAAAGTGGATGAACTCCTTGTAGGCATCCAAGCCACCTATCTTATCAAATTCTTCCTTGATAAAATACTCTACGGCTTTCACGTCGTGGTTAGTAACTTTCTCAATGTCCTTGACACGTTGAGCTTCATTTTCGTCAAAGTTGCGATAGATGTCACGCAAACGCTCAAACAACGACTTATCAAAAGAAGCCAGCTGAGGCAATGGCAATTCGCATAAAGTAATGAAATACTCTATCTCTACACGCACACGATAACGAATGAGAGCATACTCTGAGAAATAGTTAGCGAGTTGCTCTGTTTTTCCTCTATAACGACCATCAATAGGTGATATGGCAGTCAATAAATCTAAATTCATAACAATACGTATTATATATAGGGTGCAAAGTTAATGAATTCTATTGAAAAACACGAGAAAACACAGAATATTTTGCATTAATTAAAAAAAAGGTCTTCCAAATTTCTTTGGAAGACCTTTGCTTAGTGGGCGCTGACGGATTCGAACCGCCGACCCTCTGCTTGTAAGGCAGATGCTCTAAACCAGCTGAGCTAAACGCCCTTAAAAAAATCCCTGCAACACACGAATGCATCACAGGGAACACCCCTGTGGGCGCTGACGGATTCGAACCGCCGACCCTCTGCTTGTAAGGCAGATGCTCTAAACCAGCT
>CAVCRI010000187.1:0-5848 GCA_963604545.1 Lachnospiraceae bacterium
TCCAGTTGAAGTTCCGTGGCGGCGGCAAGGCTGAGTTGGCAAAGAAGGATTATCGTGAGCAAGGCACAAACTATCCTGAGCCTAAGTTTGCCAAGGAAACTCCAGCATACGGTCTCTTCGCAAGACACGTGGATGGTTTGGAAGTACATAATGTCACCTTTCGTACGATGAAACCAGATTATCGCCCAGCAGCGATGCTGATAGATGTGAAGAATGCTAGCGTTACCGACTTGCAGGCAGATTTGCAGAAGGGAGCAAAGCTGATAGTGAAGAAATAAACCGATAGAAAGAAATGGATGAAGAATAGAAAAGGGTGGTCATCGTTTGATGACCACCCTTTCTTTCGTTGGAGCTATTTTGATGAGATATTTTCCATTCGATTCTTTTGTCTCTAGGTTATTTCCTGCTTGTATCGCTTGCTTAGGTTTAAAGTCCAATACCAAGGTTAGGGGCACATTGAAAATCTCCTTGTTGAGATTCAGCTTCGGTGTGACAATCACTTGGTTTTTCTTGACTTTCACCTTCAGTGTAGTGTTGTCTCGCTCCTGCTGGTAGGCAGCGACATCATGGAAGGTTGCTATCCAAAGCTTGGATTGTTGCGAGATGGCATAGTCGAACATCTTCCAAAGCCGAGTCTCATCCCCAAAGCAATCATATCCGATGCGAAGTCCGTGGGTCATCGTAACGCCCCATTCGCCTTTCTCGATGAGATTGTTGATGTAGTTTTCAAACCACTCTTGTGTTCGCTTGCTTCCGAGGCTCACTTGGAAGGTACGGGTACCTACTCTGTCCTTTGAGCAATATGCCACAGCCTCATCGCTCTTTCTGTTGCCAGGGTAGAAATAGGTACGAGGAAAGATGCCTGTATGCTGATAGATAAGCGTGTCATTGTGTTGAACCTCAAAGCGGAGTTCGGCTGGTGTCAACTTCGATACGTTCTTGTGGTTGTAGCCATGACTCGTTATCTCCTGTCCGTCGAGAGCCATCTCCTTGGCTTGCTCCCAAGTGAAAGGTTGCTTGTTGGGATTCTTGGGTGGATTGTTCATCCATGCGCCAATCAAGCAAAAAGTTCCCTTGATACCTAGCTCTTTCAACTTCGGGAACAGGACGGTGTATTGCTCTTTCAAGCCATCATCGAAAGTAAAGGAGAGGGCGGCTTGCTTGTTGTCTGCAAACTTTGCGATATGAACACTTTGTGCATTTGCTCCAGTTATTGGGGCAAATGCACAAAGAAGTGTTAGGAGATAATTAAAAAATCTTTTCATGAATCGTATGATTAATATTGTCTAGATGTATTTATATATAATAAGGTGTATCTATATAGATGCCCCTATATATAATAAGGTGTATAATTGTGGGAGGTTATTCCCCAGTCTCAATCTGCTTGGCTTTCTTACCTGCCAGTTTCAGTTCCACCAGTTTATTATACATTTTTCTGCCGAGAATCTCACCGCCAGCAGCATTGAAGTGGATGTTGTCCTTTTGCATTTCTGTATTAGGAACCTCCACGAGGTGAATGTTCTTGTCCTCAGCTTGCAGTCTCTTTTGGGCATCCTCTACACCTTGCGACCAACCACGGCTCTTGTGCGAAATACCACCGAGGATAATAGGCAGGTTGGCATATCTCTTATCGCCTGTCTTTTCTACAAGATGTTGGCGAACGTATGCGATGACTGCTTTCAAGTTATCATAGTATTTGCGGCTGGCATGGCGGTCGCTCTCGCCTTGATGCCATAACATCGCCTTGAACTCATACTTGCCGTTCATTTTGGAGAGGCTCTTGTCGATGGCGAGGTCGATGTTCTCACAGAGTGCCTTCAAGAGACTTTTGCCTCCTCTGTCAGATGCGGCAACGGAATCGAGATAGGCAGGAGAAGCGCACCAGTACATCTTTTGGTTGCTACCACAACTCAGGTCGATGGCAGTACCGCCGAGTGATTCCTTGATGACATAGAAGTCTTCCTTCAGACTTTGTTCGAGCCAATAGTAGGTAACGGCATCGTAAGTCCAGCGACCAGGCTTGTTTTTGTTGATGATGCGAGGCCAAAAGAGTTCGAACTGTCCGTCCATGCTATGTGCGCCACTATTGTAGCACCAGTAGCAATGCTTGTACTTGTTTTGTTGGATGTAATCAGGCAGCAGTTCGTTGCCTATTCGTCCATCTGTGTTAGACTGACCAGCCGTGATAAATACAGAGATGGTCTTCTTGGCTGACGCAGAGAGTGAAATCATGAGCGTCAAGAGGAAAAGTAATTTTCTCATATCTTTATATCTTTAGATTGTTATGATTTTTGTAGTTGCAAAGATAGAACATTCTATTTAATATGGATATAGATGAATATACGAAACGTACGCTATTCGTACAAAAATACCCATAATGGTATGATAAATGCTCTTTTTAAATATTGATGCTTCTTATTTTAGTATCCCTTGTTTTGGGTATAAAGCCCTTTGCGCACTTCTATCTGACTCTGTGGAATAGGATAGAGATACATGTCTTCGTTTACACGAGTGGCATATTTCTTGTAAGTGCCATTCTCTGTGTCATCATCGTCGATGAACATCTGCTTGATAGTGTCCACGTATTCATTGCGGCGCACAAGGTCAAACCATCTTACACCTTCCTCGGCTAGTTCGTATCGACGTTCGTCTTGTACAGCCGTTTGAAAATCTTCTTCGGTTAAGTCAGCATTCAATTCAGCAAGACCAGCACGGCGGCGAATTTTATTGACCATCTCCCTGCCCTCAGTGGTATTACCCATACACTCGGCGTAGAGCAACATGATGTCTTCGATGCGAAGCAACTGGAAGTTTTGTGGCCAATAGGTGCGGTCGACGATGCTGGCATCCTGATCGGCCATGCCAAACTTTGCTCGTTTCACCTTGCTCTCGAAGTATTTCACATAGAAAGTATTGCCCTCGCTGGTGATGATGTTTCCATCTTCATCGACTGTCTCCTTGAGGTTGAGTGTTCCATCGGCACGTTTGTCAAGGTATCCTTTCTTGTCTTCGGTTTTCTCTATGAAGTGTCGTTGCAAACTTCTTTCGATATAGACATGGGTGCCTGTTACCAAATTATTGCCACACCAGTCGGTGCCTGGATTGCTCGGCACAGCCAGAGGTACCATCGGGTTGCCTTGTCCTGATTCGGCGATATACTGAATCTCGAAGATGGCATACTTGTTGTCGTTCTCATGTAGCCAGCTTTCGTTCCAGGTATTCATATCTGTCATCCAATACTTGTTGTTGGCATTGGCATAGTCGATGACTTCCTTGAAGAGCTGCTGTGCCTCTGCCTTCTTGTCTGTGTCGTTGATAGGAAATCCTGCCATTGTCATATATACTTTTCCGAGAAATCCCTTGGCTGCTAACTGAGTGAGACGCTCATAATGTGCTTTCCCTTGATAATCGAAGGCTCTCTCGGCGAGGTTCTCCACAGCATACTGCAAGTCAGGCACGATGATTTTATTATAGACATCCACGGTCTCGCTTTGCCCTAGCTCAAATGATTCGTCTGTTGTGAGAATGTGGGTAGGAGTAGGCACTCTGCCGAAGAATCTCACCAAATCAAAGTAAGCTAAGGCTCTGATGCAGCGTGCCTCGGCAATGTATTGCCTTCTTAATGATGCAGAACCAAGGCCCGAGTCTTCTAACTTGTCGAGAAAAGTATTGGCTGCCGACACAATTTTGAAGTAGTCGTTCCAGCATCCCGAAACGATATTGTCGGTCAAGAGGCCATTGGCATTGAAGGTGGCTACATCAGCATAGTCGTTTTGCTTGCTATCGGTCAAGACCCAGGTGTTGTCGGAGCGTAGTTCGCTCATGGCGAAGAGATACTTTGGTATCGGTTTCAATGTACCATACAAACCTGTGATAGCTTGGTCTATCTGTGCTTCTGTCTTGTAGAAATTCTCGGTTGTCTCCGTATTCTTTGGCGTAATGGTGAGGAAATCATCACAAGCTGTGAGACTCAGGGCGATTACACTTATTGTTATATATTGTGATAGTTTCATAACTTTTTCTTATTTAAATTGGAAGTTTGCATCTCAGTTAGAATTGAATATTTACTCCGAGGTTGAAGGTCCTTGCCATCGGGTAAGCTCCATAGTCGTAACTGGATATTCGGCTCGATGAGTTATTGCTCTCTGGTGAGTAACCACCATCGTATGAGTCGATCATGAAGACATTCTCTATACTTGCACTCAGTCGAATGTTTTCAACGAAGGCTTTCTTAGACATGCGCCAGTTGTAAGATATGGTAACGTTCTTCAACTTGATGAAGTCGCTGCTGTAGAGCCAGCGACTGTCGTACTCTTCATTGATGCCCGAAATCCAGGCGCAAGGTGTATGTCCATCTCCAGGTTCATCTTCTGAGAACCACATATCCTTCCATTTTCTCAATACGTTAATGGAGGTTCCCATACCTTGACGGTCGAATGCTCTTCCGATGGCTCCATATATCTTTCCGCCAGTTTGTGCGGTGATAAGGAAAGAACCAGTCCAGTTTTTGTACTTGAAAGTATTGGTCATGCCATAGGTGCAGGATGGCTGTGGGTGTCCCATGTGTACACGGTCTGCCTCTGTAATCTTGCCGTCTGGCACACCATTAGGTCCACTGATATCCTTATATCGTACCGAACCTACTACAGACCCAGTCTGGGTTGGGTAGCGTTTCAGGTCTTCCGCAGTCTCATACACTCCCTCGGCATAGTAGAGATAATACTCGCCTGCGGGGCGGCCAACTTCAATGACCTGGGTAGAGTTGTCGTAACCTGTGAATATGGTGGAGTTGGCTCCAAGGTCGATGACTTTGTTTTTGTTCCAAGAGAATTGTAGATTTGTGGTCCAACGCAATTTTCCTGTCAAGTTCTCAGTCTTCAGCTCTGCCTCGATGCCTGTGTTACGAATGTTTCCCACGTTGGTGTAGCCCTTGGTGTAACCCATGTCTGCTGGCAGCGTGATTTGGTAGAGCATATCACGAATATTCTTCGTGTAAAAATCCACAGCCATTGAAATGCGGTTGTTGAAGAATCCTAGATCGATACCGGCATTCCAAGAATCAGTCTTCTGCCATCCCAAGTCATCATTGGTTGTGCTGCCAGGTATGAAACCTATTGTCAGTTTACCGTCTTGGCTATAATTGCTGTTGCTGAGTACTCCATACGCCGAATTACTTGGTATGGAGTTAGAACCGTTCACCCCATAGCTGAGGCGTAACTTGGCTTGGTTGAGAATCCATTCTGGTTTCCAGAATTTCTCGTTACTGGCTCTCCATGCTCCGGATACGGCAGGGAATGTTCCCCATTTCTTATTCTTTCCAAATCGGCTACTTCCATCTCTACGAAAACTTGCATTGAGCAAGTAACGGCTGTCAAACCCATATTCTGCACGAGCGAAGTAGGATACTAGGCGGTCTTCTGTATTGTAGTTGGCTGATACATTCTTCAGGGTTACAGAGGTCATATCAGAAAAACCGCCGTTTAGCGAATTGTTAGGGTATTGGGTGGCGCCGATGCTATAGGAGCTTCCGTCCTTTGTTATCTCCACTGACCATCCGCCCACTACGTTGAGGTGATGCTTGCCGAAGTCTTTGTTGTAGGTAGCTGTTGCCTGACCAAGATACTTGTGGCTGCGGCTTCCTGTCCAACTGCCAGTGCTGTAATATCCTTCGGGATAAGATGCCCAGTATCGGTTTAGTGAACTTGGAGTGAAGCGATGGCGTTCGCTATTGGTGAATAGCCAGCTACCCAATAATTCTGCCGCTAGTTCAGGAAGAACTTGATAGCGTGCGAAGACAGATGAGTTGATGCGGATTTTCTCGTCACGATAGCTAGAGTACTCCATATTT
>CAVCRI010000188.1:0-5828 GCA_963604545.1 Lachnospiraceae bacterium
ATACAGTAACTGAGGGCGAGGCAATCTTCAATGGCAAGAACCTCTTGGATATGAAGCCAGAGGATCGTGCTCGTGAGGGCTTGTTCCTCTCTTTCCAGTATCCTGTGGAGATTCCTGGTGTCAGCATGACCAACTTTATGCGTGCGGCTATCAATGCCAAGCGTGAGTACCAGGGCTTGGAACCATTGAACACAAGCGAGTTTATGAAACTGATGCGCGAGAAGCGTGAACTCGTGGAACTTGATAGCAAGTTGGCTCGCCGTTCTGTGAACGAAGGTTTCTCTGGTGGTGAGAAGAAGCGCAACGAGATTTTCCAGATGGCTATGTTGGAGCCAAAGCTCTCTATCCTTGATGAGACTGACTCAGGTCTTGACGTGGATGCGATGCGTATCGTAGCCGATGGTGTCAACAAGATGCACACCGACAAGACTTCAGCCATTGTCATCACTCATTATGAGCGTTTGCTCGACATGATTAAGCCAAATGTGGTTCACGTACTCTATAAGGGTAGAATCGTGAAGACCGCTGGTCCTGAGCTTGCCAAGGAGATTGAGGCTCGTGGTTACGACTGGATTAAGGCAGAGGTTGACGGCAAAGAATAAGGAGGTTTGCTATGAATGCAGAAAAACAATATTTAGACTTGTATCAATCTACTTCGAGAATGATCAAGAAGAACAGTGTCGAGGTGCTCAATGCCGTGCGTGATGCAGCGTTCGAGGATTTCCGCCGCTTGGGCTTCCCTTCTCGCAAGGTGGAGCGATATAAGTATACCGATATGGACGCCATCTTCGAGCCAAACTATGGCTTGAACTTGAATCGTCTCGAAATTCCTGTCGATCCATACGAGGCTTTTCGCTGCGATGTTCCTAATCTGAGCACTTCGCTCTACTTCGTGGTCAACGATAGCTTCTATAGCAAGGCGTTGCCTAAGGTGGAGTTGCCAGAGGGCGTTATCGTAGACTCTTTGAGCAAGGCAGCCGCAGAAAAGCCCGAATTCATCGAGAAATATTACGGTAAAATCGCTAAAACTGATGAGGATGGTGTTACCGCTCTCAATACGATGCTGGCACAGGATGGCTTGCTCGTTTACGTGCCAAAGAACACCAAGGTGGAGCGTGCCATCCAGGTTATCAATATCCTTCGTTCTGATGTCGATTTGATGGTGAATCGCCGCGTTCTCCTCATCTTGGAGCAAGGTGCAGAGGCAAAATTCCTCTTCTGCGACCATGCAGCAGATGACAAGAACTTCCTTGCTACCCAGGTTATCGAGGCTTTCGTTGGCGAGAATGCCAGCTTAGACCTCTATTGCTTGGAGGAGACTCATATCAAGAACCGCCGAGTAAGCAATGTTTATATCGAGCAGCAAGCCAACAGCCGTGTGAACCATAATGTGATTACCCTTCACAATGGTATCACTCGCAACCGTCTCGACCTCGTATTCAAGGGAGAGGGAGCGGAGTGCTTCTGTAATGGTTGCGTCATCGCCGACAAGAACCAAGTAGTGGATAACAATACGCTCATCGACCATCAGGTAGGTCATTGCACCAGCAATGAGCTTTACAAGTATGTGCTCGATGATGAGGCTCGTGGAGCTTTCGCAGGTCGAGTGTTGGTTCGTCATGGTGCCCAGAAGACCGTTTCTCAGGAAACCAACCAGAACCTTTGTGCCACCAAGACCGCTCGCATGTTTACCCAGCCTATGTTGGAAATCTATGCAGACGATGTGAAGTGTGCCCATGGCAGTACAGTAGGCCAGCTCAATGATGCCGCTCTCTTCTATATGCAGCAGCGTGGTGTGAGCCGTGAGGAGGCAAAATTGCTCCTCCAATTCGCATTTATCAACGAAGTCATCGACAAAATGGAACTAGAACCATTGCGTGACCGCCTCCATCATCTCGTAGAGAAACGATTCCGTGGAGAGCTGAATAAATGTGAAGGTTGCAAACTCTGTAAGTAAAACAATATCAAAAGCGCTCCTTTCTAGGGAGCGTCTTTTGTCTAATCAATTATAGAAAGTCTTAGGATTATGTATGATATAAATAAAGTAAGAGCAGATTTCCCGATTTTATCGAGAACGGTATACGATAAGCCTTTGGTATATTTGGATAATGCCGCTACCACCCAGAAGCCTCTCTGTGTACTGGATGCGATGCGTGATGAGTATCTCAATGTCAATGCCAATGTGCATCGTGGAGTGCATTATCTCTCTCAGCAAGCAACTGACCTGCATGAGGCGGCACGTGAGACGTTACGCAAGTTTATCAATGCTCCTAAGGCCGAGGAAATCATCTTTACTCGTGGAACTACTGAGAGCCTAAATCTCGTGGTTTCATCGTTCTGTGATGAGTTTATGAGTGAAGGCGATGAGGTTATCATCTCTACCATGGAGCATCACTCCAATATCGTGCCTTGGCAGTTGCAAGCAGCCAAGAAAGGCATCGCTATCCGTGTCATCCCAATCAACGACAAGGGAGAGATAAACCTCGATGAATTCGCCAATTTATTCACGGAGCGTACCAAGATAGTCAGCATTGCTCACGTAAGCAATGTGCTCGGTACAGTGAATCCGGTGAAGGAGATGATCAAGATAGCTCATGAGCATGGTGTGCCTGTGATGGTGGATGGTGCGCAGAGCACTCCTCACTTCAAGGTAGATGTGCAAGACTTAGATTGCGAGTTCTTCGCTTTCAGTGGTCATAAGATATATGGTCCTACTGGTATTGGTGTGCTCTATGGTAAGGAAGAGTGGCTCGACAGATTGCCTCCATATCAGGGTGGCGGTGAGATGATAGAGAGCGTAAGCTTTGAAAAAACCACCTTTGAGAAGTTGCCATTCAAGTTTGAGGCAGGTACGCCTGACTATGTGGCTACCCATGGCTTGGCTAAGGCTATTGAATATGTCTCAGCGCTAGGCATGGACAACATAGCTCAGCATGAGCAAGAACTTACCAGATATTGCATGCTGCAGATGAGAACCATCGATGGAATCAGGCTTTTTGGTGAGCAAGAAGGCAAGGATGCAGTTGTTAGCTTCCTTGTTGGCAATATTCACCACATGGATATGGGTACACTTCTCGACCGTCTTGGTATTGCGGTTCGCACGGGTCATCATTGTGCACAGCCTTTAATGGAGCGTTATGGTATCCTTGGTACGGTACGTGCTAGTTTCGCCCTTTATAATACAAAGGAAGAGGTGGATGCGCTGGTGGCAGGTGTCAAGCGAGTGGCGCAAATGTTCTAAGATATAGATTATGCTAGAAAGTCATTATTATAAGGATATGGTAGAGGCAGGCTGCGATGAGGCAGGCAGAGGATGCCTGGCAGGCAGCGTGTATGCCGCCGCCGTCATTCTCCCTCCCAACTATCAGAACCCAGACCTCAACGATAGTAAGAAACTTACCGACAAGAAGCGCAAGGCATTGCGTAAACAGATAGAACATGATGCTGTGGCTTGGGCTGTAGGTATAGTTACTCCCGAGGAGATAGACAAGATCAATATATTGAACGCTAGTTTCCTTGCTATGCACCGTGCCCTCGACCAACTAAAGGTTCGTCCAGAGGCAGTTGTCGTGGATGGCAACCGTTTCAAACCTTACAAGGACTTGCCTTATACCACTATCGTGAAAGGGGATGGTAAGTATATGGCGATAGCTGCGGCTAGCATTCTTGCTAAGACCTATCGTGATGACTACATGGATGGCTTGGCAGAGGAGTATCCTCAGTACGACTGGAAGAGCAACAAAGGCTATCCTACTAAGAAACATCGTGCCGCCATCAAGGAGTTTGGAGTTACTCCTTATCATCGCATGAGCTATAATCTCTTGGGCACTGGAGAGCTATCTATCGACTTTAAGGATTAATAGAAGTTGTCTGTGCAAGGAATAGAAGTTATTAAAAGAGGCAGTCGGAAATTGTTCCAACTGCCTCTTCTTGTATCCGCATATCAGCTGTTGTGCGGTCGCCCATCAGCTGTTGTGCGCTTGTCTGCCACGTGATGTGCGCCGATATTTCAACTAAAAGTCAAGGGCGATTCCCTTTTCGTCTATCTTCTTGTAGTTCTTGCCATTCACACTCACGTTCTTTGAGTTCTTTGCCTCGAAGGTGTGTGTGTTGGCAGATACCTTGATGTTCTCCAGTGTTACGCCTTCGGTGCGGTTGATGACGATGCCCTGCTCGGCATTGTTCACATCCATATCCTTGATGTGGATGTTCTGTACTGGCATTTCCGGCAGACCGTTGAAGTAAGCTGCACGGCGGGCGCCACGGCAGATGACATGGTTGATGTCGATGTTGCGGAAGGCTGGAGTGGTCTCGTCTACCTTCTTCATGTCTACTTCTTGCTGCTTCTTTTGGTCGCCATCGTTCAGTACTTCAACGGCCGACTTGCCGCCATAGTAGAGGTCGAAAGTAACGACATCTGTCTGAATGTCGAACATAGACATGTTCTTGATGTAGATGTTCTCCACCACGCCGCCACGGCCACGGGCACTCTTGAATCGCAAGCCAACATCGGTGCCAAGGAACTGGCAGTTAGTAACCATCACGTTCTTCACGCCACCGCTCATCTCGCTACCAACCACGAAGCCGCCATGTCCCTTAAATACCGTGCAGCCATCTACGATTATATTCTCGCAAGGGATGCCACGTTTTCTTCCGTCGGCATCCTTTCCGCTTTTGATGCAGATGCCGTCATCGCCTACATCAAAGGTGGAGTTGACGATGAGAGAGTTCTTGCAAGATTCTAGGTCCAATCCATCGCCATTCTGTGCGAAAGAAGGGTTGCGTACCAATACATCTTCTATGAGCACGTTCTCGCACATTAGCGGATGAATGTTCCAAGCAGGAGAGTTCTGGAAGATGACACCATTGAGCCAAACATTCTTGCATCCGATGAGGCTCACCATCACAGGACGGAGATAATCCTTTAGCTCGTTCCATTCTTCTTCGTTAGTGATGCCGAGTGGTACATTCATGCCTGCGCCTTTTGCGTCTGCCTTGAGTGCAGCTTCTGAAGGGAACCAATAGTCTGGGCGTTTGTATGCACCACCACGGGAGGTTATTTCCTTCCATTGTGCATCGGTAACCTTTTGTTTCTTGAGAGGACGCCAATAGTCGCCGTTTCCATCGATGGCACCTTGCCCGGTGATGGCAACGTTTGTTAGGTTCTTGCCTGATATTGGTGATTGGCAACGGCGAGTGTCAAGTCCTTCGAACGATGTTTCTACAAGAGGGTAGAGGTTGACATCCGAAGAGAAGAGGATGATACCACCTTTTTCGATATGCAAGTTGATGTTGCTTTTGAGTGTGATTGGGCCTGTAAACCAAACTCCCTGTGGTACGATGAGCTTGCCACCTCCTTTTTTAGATAAAGCATCTATCGCTTTACTAAAGGCTTCCGTACAGAGTGACGAACCGTCACCGATGGCACCGTAGTCCTTGATATTGACTTCGTTGTTAGGAAATTGCGGACGAGTCACCTTTTCCATTTGGAACGGTAAGTTCTCATAGAGTGCGTCGTACTTGTCGGTTTCTGCAGCCATGGAACCTAATGCAAGCAAGCATGCGCATGCAAGACAGAATATTTTCTTCATGAATTGTAGGTCTTAATAGAGTTATAAAAATAGTTTTCTTTTTCTCGCTTGCAAATTTAAGCATAATATCTGGTATGTGCAAAAATCGGGTAAGGATAATTGCGAGAAACATCGCAAACGTTTTCGGTGGATAAGTGTTAAAACGAGAAAGAGCCACAAATCTTTCGATTTGCAGCTCTTTTGTACCCCTAAGCGTTCTGTTCTCGAACCAATTTCTAAAAGACTTGGATAAGATTT
>CAVCRI010000189.1:0-5790 GCA_963604545.1 Lachnospiraceae bacterium
GTTTTGCAAAAATAATCATTTCTTTTGAAATAACATTGTAAGTTTGGATTTTTTTATGTAGATGAGATGAAAGAATCGTCAAACAGAAATTTACACAAAAGATGTTTCAAGAGCCTTCATCCTACACTCGTCACCCTGAATCGCCTGTGTTTATCGGCGTTTTGGCTAGTGTAGGCTAGTCCTTGAGCCTACACTGAACCTACATGAGCCTACATGGGGCAAAAGCCTATGGTTGGGGAGAGGATAACCTTCTGCTTCCTAAGGATAAACTCCATGGAGGCAGAAGAAAAATAGGATGTACCTGGAAGCATAGGCTAATCATAACCTCTGACTAGTTAATCAAAGATTATAACTAGTTAATCATAAGCTATGACTAATTAGTCAAAACCTATGATTAACTATTTCTTCTATAAATAATATGTTATATATCCTTGATAATCACTATATATATCAATAAGCATTATAGTTGCTTTCGTCTTTTCACTAGATATACCATACCATTGCTCTTTCTTTTGGAGGTGAAGCCGAGCTCTCGCTTCAAGATGATGCCCAGTTTCTGGTTACGATTGTCGGAACGGGTGTAGTAAGGGAAGTGATGGGTTATTTCGTCCATGATTTCCTCCAGGCTCAGTTCCTCGGCTTGCTCGCCTTCCTTGGGAATGTCGAATGTCATATTGAGCATGGTCTGCAAGTCGTTGACATGCAGGTAATTCTCATTGTAGGCAGACAGGCGGAGGTTCTCCTCGTCGGTCAGCCAATATCGGCTGTTCTCTTCTAGCTCTTGCTTGAGCTGGGCATAGAGCTGGTCATAATCTATCGGGGTCTCATAGTCGATGCGTTCTCCCTCCTTTACCTCTACGCAGAGGAAACGACGACTGCCCGTGGTGTCGGTGAGTGGTCGCTTGGAATTGGTTGAGCCTATAAACGAGGCATATCGACGGCGTCTTTCCAGTGCCTTGCCATAAGGTGGTCGCATCTGGAAGTCACTGCGTGAGACAAGGAACTTCAAGAGTGGTTGCTGGCTCTTGGTGAGCTTGTCAAACTCGTCCATGTTGACCAACGCCAGTGTGGAGAGCGCAAGATTGATGTCATTGTCGTTCTTGAAGTTGATGTTCTCATTGTAATAGGTGCGTAACTCTTGGGGCAAGATGATGCGGCAGAAGGAACTCTTGCCGCAACCTTGGTGGCCTATGATGATAGGTACGAGGGCGTTGCCATGGATGGAGTCTTTGCCTTGCCAGTGGGCCACCATCGAGAGAAGCCATATATGGAAGAGGTGGTGCCAAAGGGGATGGGCGGTAGGCACTCGGTTTGCCAACTCGCTTACTCTGTCGATGCCATCCCACTGTGGCAACTGGTCTAGGTAGTCGTCGAGCGGTTCGTATAGAGAAATGTCGTCAGACTCGATGAATCGCTTCAAGTCTTTGTCCCAGCTGTCAAGTCCTGCTTTCAGGGCTTTGATGGTCATGGAGTTACGTGCTTGTGTCGTCAAGTCGGTGAAGTCGAAGTCATATCCGTTTCTTATGCGGTATTGCACGGCACCCGTCATCGTGTTGCGTCGAAACTCATAATGCTCATTCAGGAAGAAGGCAGTCTTGTAGGTGAGCAGTGCCGACTTGGGAATCTTGCCCAGTGGGAGCTTTTTCAGCATCTTCTTGGCGTAGGCATTCTCAAACTTAAGGTTGACGATCTGTTCGCCAAGTCTACAGAAGGCAGGCTTGAAGAAGGCATGGTGCAACCCAAACTCGATGGGAAGTCCTGATCGGAAGCAGTTGTCGGCAAGGTGGGTGAGTACTTCTTCGTCAAACTCCTCGTCACCTGGTCGTGAGACCACTTTTTCGTAAGCATCCCTCAGGCAGTGCTCGTATATCACGATGTTGGCCTGGTAAGATGACAGTCCTATCAGGGCATTGGTGTCCAGGTATTTGTCATCGTCAGTCTTAGGGGTAGGGAGCTTCTGTGGAAGCTCGTCCACCATCAGGAGCATGGAACATTCATTGATGTAGGCATCGGCATCCATGCTGAGGTGGCACTCTCGGTCGAAACTAGGTTTCTTGGTCTCCACGGCGATGTTGAGCTGGGTGGTGTACATGTAGTGGTACTGCTTGTAGGCATTGAGCAGTGTCGCCTCGGTAATCTGGCTGCCATTCTTTACGCCGAAGCGGCAAACTATCTTAACCGATCTGCCTGTTGCACCCACGAAGGCTAGGTAGGTGTAAGGTATCTCGGAGGCAAGTCTTCTCAGTCCGACGGCCTCCTCTTCCGAAGCCAGATTGTTGATTTCCAGCAGCACGAGTGGGTTGGGCTGCTTCAGCACGAGCTTGCCTTTCTGCTTTTTCCAAAGCCCCGAAAAGCGGATCACTGGCAGGTGCTTGAACAGGGAGTGCTGGGGTGAGAGAGCCTTGCCCTCGGCGTTTTCGGCAAGGGCGCATCTTCTCAAGTCGTTGAGAATCACTTGGAAAGTCTGGAGGCGTAGATATTTGATGAGTTCACCTTCATGGATGAGCGTATAGGTTCGCTCGCTCCTCTCTTGCTTGATAAATGTAATCATTTTTCTTGTTTAGTGTAGTTTGAATACCTAGCATACATTTTGCATTGCTTTGTAACTCAGAGAGTTATAGGTGTAGTGTAGGAATGTAGCCTTGCTGATGTCTTTTCTTGTGGAAAAGTGCTGCAAATATACGAAAAGTATTTGTGAAAGCCAAGAGTTCTGACGATTATTTTTCGATTGATGCGGATTTTAACACAATATCCTTGTGTATGTCGAAGATTATGTGTACTTTTGCCTCACAACAACTAACAAAACATAGAATACATAACCTAGAAAAGAAGATATGGCAAAATACATCAAGCAACAGTTGCCCGATCTCAATGGCAAGGGAGAAGACAAGAGTTATTATCGCATCCAGAAACATGGTAATGTGAGTACACAAGGACTGCTTCACCGCATTTGCGATAGGGGAGGCAGCGGCTTGAGTCGTGGAACGGTGCTCCATGTCTTGGAAACCGTATCCGACGAGCTGGCATACTTGTTGGCGGATGGCTATTCGGTGACGCTAGATGGCTTCGGTACGTTCTCGGCGAGTATTGGCGTGAAGGAAGACAAGGAGCAAGACACCATGGAGGGTGATGAGGTGAAGCGAAATGCCCGGAGCCTGGAGGTGAAGAATGTGACTTACCGCTCCGACAAGAACTTGGTCGATGATGTGAATCGCCAGTGCAAATTGGAGCGAGCTGGAGTTAGCCGAGTACACCACTCTAAATATAATAAGGAGGAGCGCTTGCAGCTCGCCCTAGATTATCTTTCCAACCCTGAGCATCCTTTCATGCGCATCGCCGACTATGTGGCGTTGACAGGACTATCCAGAACCGCTGCCACCGTGGAACTGCAGGAATTCAGAAAGAATCCTGAGTCGGGGATTGACACGAGTGGCAGGGCTACAGCAAAGGTATATGTAAAGAGAAATAGCATTTAGCTAGTTTTTCACCACAAGCACCTTGGTTTCATGTGCCCTGACCTTGCCTTTCCACCTCGTGGCATTCTTGGCAATGTCCTTGTGTTGCCATGTCAGAAATTTTACTTATCTTAGTGTTGCTATAAAAACAAATAAAACACTGAATGACATGGCAAAAGTACAAAATTAGCTTTATGATGAAGCTTCTGCCCAGATTTGCCGATGACCTAAAGGTCACACGAAGACCTCTTTAGTTTATTTCGTTTTTATTTCAAAGAAATAGACATCTAGTTCTTGAAAATGCCTTTGCTGAATCTTTGCATCACCACGGCGCAAGAGGCATCACCCGTGATTGACATTGTGGTTCTACCCATGTCCACTAGTCGGTCTACGCCAGCTGCTACGGCAACTCCCTCGATAGGGATACCTGCAGAGGCAAACACCATGGCCATCAAAGCCAAAGCACCACCAGGTACTCCTGGCACGCCGATGGAGGCGATGGTAGAGGAAAGGGCGATGGCGATATACTGCTGCATCGTTAAGTCCATGCCGCAACAAGTAGCGATGAATACACTTGTCACTCCAAGATAGATGGCAGTTCCGTCCATATTGATGGTAGCACCCAGTGGCAATATGAAGTTGCTGATTTCCTCTCTAACGCCCATGTTCTTGGTAGATTCTACATTGTATGGGATGGTGGCTACGCTTGAAGCACTGGAGAAGGCGAACATCATGGCAGGTGTCATCTTTTGGAAGAAAGTGATAGGGTTCAGGCCTCCCAGCAAGTAAACGCAAGGGGTATAGATGATGAGAGCGTGAATCAAGAAGCATAGGTAGTCGGCACCGATGAGACTGGCATAAGATCCTACTACTTGTGGACCGTTGGTTGCCACCACCGGTGTGAGCATACAGAATACGCCTATTGGAGCTAGCGACAGGATGTATCCCAATATCTTCTGTACAATTTCATTGAAACTCAAGAGTATCTCCTTGGCAGGCTTGGCTTTCTCACCCACGTGGACAATGGCAAAACCAAAGAAGAGGGTGATAACGATGACTTGCATCATGTTTCCCTGGCTGAAAGGCAGCACTGCGTTGTTAGGAAACATGTTTACGATTTGATCCATGAACGTATAGTCGTGCACTTCTATCTGGCTTTCTGCCTCAGGCAACTTAATGAGCGGGAAATATCCTTTCAAGAAGGTGGAGACCACAAGGCTCACCGTAACGGCGGCTATGGTGGTCAGCGTAAAGTAGATGAGGGCACGAATGCCCAACTTGCCCACTTTGGAAATATCCTCCATGGATATGATGCCGGAGATGATGGAGAGCATCACCAGTGGAACTACGATAAACTTGAGGAGGTTGAGGAAGATGACGCCAAAAGGCTTTATATAGTCGTTGGCAATCTCTGGGATGCCTTGCATTAGGCAACCAACGATGATTGACAGGATGAGAGCCAGGAATATTTGTCCTGTGAATGATAGTTTGGATAGTTTGATATTCATATACTTGATTCATTTTATTGTTCTTTTGCAAAGGTAGGCTTTTTTTGCAAAATATGCAAGTTTATGTGGAAAAATGTTCTTTATGATGCTATTTTTATGTGTAATTCATTAAAAATGAATAATATTTAGTACTTAAATATCCAATGTACTGAAATAATGCTTATCTTTGTCCGCATAAAAAGATACTAATAACGAATATTCATTATTTTAAAATGGAGGAAAGATTATGAATGTGAATACTGGAATCAAGCAAGCTGCAATCTTAGCCATTGGCATTATTGGGCTGGGATTTTTCATCAAGTCGGGGCTCGAAGGCTTGGCAGATAAGGGCCGCAAGGTAGTTGTTAAGGGCTTGGCTGAGAAGGAAGTGGAGGCAGACAAGGTTACCTGGCCTATCCTCTCAAAGGAGATAGGCAACGACCTGCCAGAGCTTTATCTGAAGATAAATGCCACGACGAGTACCATCCGTCAGTTCTTGATGAGTAACGGTGTGAAGGCGAGCGAGATTAGCGTGAATGCCCCTGTGGTCATTGACCTCAATGCGGAACGATATGGCGACAACAAAAATCCATATCGTTACAACATCACGTCCATCATCACGGTAACATCCAACAATGTGAAGCTCATCCGTAGTTTGATTGCCCGTCAGGGTGAGTTGCTCCAGAAGGGCATTGCCATCGTGGATGGTGGTTACGACAATCCTGTGAAGTACGAGTATGTCGCCTTTCGCAAGATGAAGCCTAAGATGATGCAGGAGGCGATAGAGAATGCCGAGCAGACCGCCGAGCAGTTTGCCAAGAACAGCAAGAGCAAGCTCGACAAGATTA
>CAVCRI010000190.1:0-2549 GCA_963604545.1 Lachnospiraceae bacterium
AAAAGAATAATAGATACATTGAAATAACAAAAGGAAGAGAAAAAGATGCAGCTCACAGTACTATAAAAGACCGTAAACTGCATCTTTAATTTTTATGATGTATTCACACTGTCCTTTCCGAAGGACCTTTATTTCAGCAAATCAGTAATATCATCCAGCGTACCGTCATTTTGGGCAGGGGTGGTTCCCAGAAGATGGTTAAGGAGAGGATAAACATCTACGTTTTTAAATACTTTCTCCTTCACATAACCCTGCTTGAAGTCGGGACCGGCGGCACGGAAGAGCACGTGCATGTCGCTATAGTTGGGGTCGAAGCCATGGTTACCAGCCAGCACCTTGTCCTTGTCGCTAAATACCCAGCCGATATCTGAAATTACCACTATGTCGGCTACATTCTTATTGGTGCCATAGTTGAAGTACGCAGGCATCTCCGACTTGCGCCATGCCCTGATGTGTGGCACCTTTGCCAAAGCTTTCAGTATCTTTGCCTCACAACCCTTGTTGGGGTAAATCATCGTGGGGAAGCCATTGGCTATGCGCTGATACCACGACTTATCGAGATAGTTGGCCAGATTGATGATGCGCTCGTTGGAGTTGCGGTCCATACCATGGTCGGCAGTAACGATGAGATTGATGTTCTTGCCGTCGGGCATTTGCTGGATGTCTTTCCACAACTGGCCAAGAAGACAGTCGAGTGTCTCCACCTGCTTGCGAGTCTGTCTGCTCTCTGGGCCATAGGTATGACCGGAATGGTCGGGCTCGTCGAAATAGGCCATGATGAGTTGCGGACGTTCACTCTCTGGCATCTTAAGCATACGTTCTATCTCTGCGATGCGCTCCACATAGGTGAGCAGAGGCTTCTTCTCATAGTCGTAGTAGATGTCGGGATAGATGCCCTGGATGGCAACATCGGAACCTGGCCAATACACGACGCCCACCTTCTTACCCTGCTTCTTCGCTGTAATCCAGACTGGTTCTCCTCCCCAGAAACGAGGGTCTTGCTTGGTTGCCTTATTGCCCAGGCTAAAGGTGAGTCCGCTCTCCTTGTCGAGAAAACTGTTGGCGATGATGCCGTGATGGTCGGGCACCAGTCCCGTGGCGAGTGTGTAATGGTTAGGGAAGGTGACGGAAGGGAACGAGGGCTGCATAATGGCCTTGATGCCCTCGCTAGCCAACTGGTCGAGGAAGGGAGTGTTATACATCTCAGGGTAATCCCAGCGACAGCCGTCAAGGGAGATGATAACCGTGCGGTGCTGCTGGGCTACTGCGCTCATCAGCGGAGACAGGAGGAACATTACCAGAAGAATGGACTTCTCCACGAAACAGACAAATGATTTTTTTCTCATATCATTAAAAACGCATTAAAAAGTAAAAAGGGAATATGCCATTCCATTGCTGTATGACATATCCCCATTTATATTGAGTTTTACTTGATCTTAGAAGGTATACTTCAGACCAATCTGACCGCGCCAACGGCTGTAGTAATCGCTGTAAGAGCGCATGTTGTAGTCGCCATCGTGCAAGAACTGGAACTGACCGTTGCCTGAGTATGTAACAGGCGAGTAGTATGTAGCAGAACCTGTAGAGGTGTAGCGACCCCACTTTTTGTTGAGCATATTGCCGATGTTCAAAACATCGAATGACAACTCTACGGAATGCATGTCCTTACCTACTCTGAACTTGTAGGTCTGAGCGAAGTGGAAGTCGAAATGACTCTCGAATGGCTCGTTGTCAGCATAACGCTCAAAGTACTCGCCACGGTGCTTGCTCAGGTAGCTGTCACCTGCAATCCACTGCTTGAAGTTCTCCTTCTGCTGGTCGGCAGTGTACTTGGAAGTAGCCTTAAACTGCATCTGGTCGATCTGCGCATCTGTTGGGATGAAGAGCAGGTCGTTACCATTAGAACCGTCACCATTCAAGTCACCATAGTAGTAGATGCTGTATGGAGAACCAGATGAGCCTGTGTAGATAAGACCTACTGTAGTGTTCCAATTCTTAGCATAATCCTTGTGATAGAAGGCAGAAACCTTCACCTGGTGAGGCACGTTGAAGGCCGTGAAGCCAAGCTCAGGATCGTTTGGATTCTGGTAAGTATAATTGTAGTTGTAGTTAGACTGAGCTACAGAAGAAGTACCGCAGTTTACAGACTTAGACTGTGAGTAAGTGTATGATGCGGCTACGTCCAAACCGAAGTCAAAGTGCTTAACAGCAGACAAAGAGAGGTTGTAGCTATAACCCTTACTTGTGTTGTCCAACATGTAAACATTAGCCAACTTCTTGAAATTGGCATCATCCGAGCTGGTAATCTTGGTGAACATTGGACGATTGTCGAAAGACAAAGAAGAGTACGTCTCGCCTACGGTCTTGCCAGATGCTTGGCGAGTCAAGTCCTTATAGTAGATATCGTTCAAGTTCTTTGAGTACACGCCTTCCAAAGTGAAGTCGATTCCAGCCAATGTGAAATCGAGTGCCAAATCAAGACGCACGTTCTGAGAGAACTTGAAGTCCTTCGAGAACACATTTACGGTCTGATTACCAGAAGCTGCCAA
>CAVCRI010000190.1:2772-5735 GCA_963604545.1 Lachnospiraceae bacterium
ACATTCCAACGGAAGCCTACACGTGGAGACCACATAGGAGTGCTGCTCAACTTATGGTTGGTTACAACATTCCATCCCTGAAGGGCTGCAGAATTGTTGAAGTCGGCATTCTCAGTAGGAGTATCGAAGAACAATGGGATGTCCATACGCAAACCGTATGTCAACTCAAAGTTAGGAGTGATATTAAACTTATCCTGTGCATAGAACCCAATCTGACCTGCTGCGAAGGCTGGTGCCCAACGTGGGTCGCCTGTTACACTGACATTGGCAGAACTGTAACGATACTGATTCAATGTATTGTAATAGGTTGTACCACCATCAGAAGATGCAGTGGTCTGACCGTTCATAAACATCTTGAAGTCATCTACGTTATTGAAGTAATAAGTACCGTAGTTGTCCTGAATGAAGAGGTTCTTAAACTTGTAATACTCACCATGAGTACCAAAGGTCAAGTTGTGCTTGCCAAGATACAAGTTAACATTGTCTGTAAATGTAAAGATATCCTGGTCCAAAGAGTTGGCTGTAGAAGAACGCTCTGTACCCAAGCAGAGAGTACCGCCACCTACATTCTTAATCTGAATCATTGGGAGGATACCATGAGGATCGCGCTTGTCGCGTACAGAAACGTAAGATGCCTGGAACTGGTTGTTTACCTTATCGCTGAAATTACTGTTCAACTCAGCAGTGAAAGTATTCGTCTTGGAACTGAAGTCGTACTGATAGCTAGATGCATTGAGATAAGAAGCAGTACTATTGCCGCTCAACTGCTTGGCGTTCACCATACGCCAACCAATAGTAGCCTTATGCTTGTCGCTGATGTTCCAGTCGAGCTTAATACCAGCCTTATCGCTCTTGGTATAGTTCTTAGGATTATTATAAGAATCTACATAACCCTTATTTTTCAAGATACCGAGTACCTCATCGGCTACAGCAAAGCCTTCCTCACCCAATTTAGAGGCAGAAGAACCATAACCATAGTTGTTAGGATATTCCTTGTTTGACTTCTCATAGTTGGCGAAGAAGAACAACTTGTCTTTTACGATAGGACCACCAAGAGTAATACCATAACGATATTCAGTCTCATCGTTGTACTTCTCACTGTCTTTGCCGTTCATCAAAGTGTACTTGGAACCAATCAAGCTCTGGTTCAGCCAGTCGCCATAGACGGAGCCATGGAACTCATTGGAACCCGACTTGGTGATGGCGTTGATGGCACCACCAGTAAAACCAGACTGGCGAACATCGAATGGAGCTACGCTCACCTGCACCTGGTCGATAGTCTCGGTAGAGATAGGCTGTGTACCAGCCTGACCACCGTTCTGACCATTGCTGGTAAGACCGAATACGTCATTGTTTACTGCACCATCTACCTGGAAGCTGTTGTAACGGTTGTTAGTTCCGGCGAAAGACATGGCACCCGACTGAGAAACGCTCACCAATGGGTTCATGCGAGTAATGTCGCCAATGCTGTGGCTGATAGATGGCATGTTGGCAATGTCCTTGCTGCTATAGCTAGCAGCAGCACCTGTCTTGCTGGCATCCAAGCCAAACTTACCTGTTACGACAACGTCGCCCAACGCCTGGGCATCTTCTTCCAACTGTGTGGAGAGGTCTGCCACCTCACCAAGCTTTAGGCTTACATTCTTGATTTCCTTGGTCTTATAACCGAGATAGGAAATTTCAACCTTGTAAGGACCGCCGGCGCGCATACCCTGAATGGTAAAACGACCAGAAGAGTTGGAAACTGTACGGTAAACCGACCCTGTAGGAGTATGGGTCGCCGTAATTGTTGCACCAATCACTTCTTCTCCATTAGCTTTGATAAGTCCGCTAACACCAGAAGTTGTAACCTGTGCCATTGCTGTTGTAACCAAAAAGGCCAGCAAAGCAATGAGTAAATGCAATCTTTTCTGCATACCTTTTTTTTATAAGATTAATTAATAAACTCTTGGGACGTTATCCTGTCCCACCTTTGTTCGGGTGCAAAATTAATAAAAAAAAACGATACAAATGTTACAAAGAAATGAAAAGTGTTATTTTTATGCAAAAAAAATTCTGCACTAAGCAAATAGCGCAGAATTTCTACAATTTGTAAGTTCTTTTAGTTTTTTACTTACAATTATTTTCGGGTATTTCAGCTAAGCTGGCCAGAAGTTTGTTTCCGGCGCAAAAATGTCTGTATTTTGCAGAAGCACTCTCTCCTACTCCTTTCTCTTCCAGATACCCATTACCTTGCGGCGGATGGCGATGACATTCAAGACGGACACCAACAGGAACAAGGCAAGTCCCAAAACGATGGCGGGCAACATCGTACCCTCATCGATGGCGGGGAAGATGGCCTCGATGAAGTCCATGTAATAACCTCTCACGAAGAAGAGGATGCCCCAAGCGACGATGAGCACAGCAACGTTGAGCGAGATGGTGAGCACCTGATATGGCTTCGCCACGTTGTTAGGGCTGTAACCTATCAAGAGCAGGTTCTCCAGCTTGCTAGAGTTCTTCTGAACCAACAGGTAGATGCTGAGCATCAGGATGTAGAAGCTCAGGATGGAGATAACCAAGCCGATAATCATCACCATCGACACCATCATGCGCAGGAAGTAGGTGGTCTTCTCGGCATCGAGCTTATCGGTCTCCACCTCGTAGCCATTGTCGTCGAGATACTTGGTGATATTCTCATCGCCAGGATTGCCCACCTCCACGATGATGCGGTTGGGGTCGCTGTGATTATCGGGGGCGAACTCGTGGTTGCTCCAGTCCATGAACGCCTGTGGCACGAGGATGGTGTTCAGGCGGGAGGAGAAGCCTATCACCTTGCCCTTGAATTCTTCCTTCTTGCCACCTGCCTGGATGAAGATATGGAAGTCGATCATGCCCACCAGTCCCTCGCTGATCTTGGGGAGCGAATGGCTCTGGGCAAAACCGAAGTTATACATATTAATATAGGTACGCGGGAGGATGAT
>CAVCRI010000191.1:0-5725 GCA_963604545.1 Lachnospiraceae bacterium
TGGAGAAGGCTTTGAAGTTGAATCCTAAGAATGAAGTGGCGAAGCAGTTGCAGCAGAAGTTTTATGAAGGGATGAGGCAGGCAACTGGGGCAAAGTAGAATTACTCCCTTTTTCATCGCATCAATGGTGCGATGAAAGAGGGAGCGTTAGTTTTTGATTTATTCAAACAAATCTTCCATCCTCACTTCTTTCTGCACAATGCCACTGTGCTTGCCATACGCCACTCCGTATGTCGTAATCAGTGTAAGATGAATGGATTGCTTGGGCGAAAGGGTGGATTTGAGAGCCTCGATGCGATGGCGTAAACGCATCTCTTCTTCCTTGCTGATAGTGTAAGGGGTGCTGGCGAACTTCATTTCACAGAGGTTGACAACATTGTCGTTTCTGATGATAAGAAGGTCTATTTGCACACCATCATTCTCTTCGTCGCCTTTCACGTTCCATGCAGAAATGGAAGACTTGACTCCACCGATTTCTAATGCTTTCTTGATTTGCGAGATATGTTGCCAACATACTTCCTCAAAAGCTACTCCATGCCATGCCTTCATGATGTCTGAACTCATGTTGCCGGCGATGAATCCTGCATCCTTGCTGTTGGGCTCGACGTATTTGAGCCAGAAAAGGCAGAAATTGTCAATCAGTTTGTAGCATACTGTACTTTTGGGCATACCGTATGGAGAGTAACTGGTGATAAAATCACTTTCCATCAAGGCAGCCAAAGTATTGCTCAGTCCTCCGCCCAGTGGTAAACCTGTGCTCTTGCTGATTTCCTCTCTTGTAAATCCCGAATGTCGAGTTGCCAAAAGGCGGATTACCTTCTTGCAATCCTCAGGATTACTGAAGATGGCTGCAAAGAGACGATTGAACTCATCTTTGAGCCGTGGCTTGTTGCCAAACAGAATTTTGTCGGTGTTTTGCTCGAAACTCAGTCCTTTTTGAAAGTATCCTATATAATAAGGTATGCCGCCAAACACCATATAGCTCTGTAGTATATCGTATTGACTCATGGCAATATGGGCATGCTCAAAATACTCTTCGCATTCTTTCAGTGTAAATGGTGACAATTTGATTTCTGCTGTCAATCTACCATATAGACCACCCTTACTCCTTGACAAATTGCTGAGAATCCAAGAGGTAGCACTACCACAGACCACCAACATGATGTTGTCACTTCCACTGCACCATCCATTCCAAAAGTTTTCGAATGCAGGAAGAAAACCTGAACGTGGTGTATCCATCCAAGGCAATTCGTCGATGAAGACAACCTGTCGCTCCCCATTGTCTTGGTTTTGCAAGAGTTGTTCTAATAGAAAGAAAGCTTCCATCCAGGACTTAGGGGCTTTATAACCTTCCAAGCCTTGGTTTAATAGTGCATAATAAAAGCTTTCTAATTGCGTTTTCATGCGACTCGTGTCTCCATCTTGATCAACTGGCGACACACCTGTATGCTGGAAGGTGATGCGACCTTTCAGTGCTTGTTTGATAAGAAAAGTCTTACCAACACGTCGGCGACCATAAACCGCCACAAACTCAGGGCGGTCGCTGTTGTATAGCTTTTCGAGCTCAGCTATTTCTTCTTTTCTTCCTACTATCATAAGGGTTGATGTTATTATAATCTGCCGCAAAGATACAAAAAATAGCAATATCGGCAAAATATGCTATACTATATTCTGCCGATATTAATGCTTTTTATGTATTATCGGCAAGATATAAGCCATTTTTGCTCGAAAAATGACTTATAGTATAAAAGATAGCATTGATTTACTCCAGATTTTTAATCTGCTTCTTCGGTGTAACGCCGAGCGATTTCAGACTTTCCACCCTTCTCATCACATTGCCAGTGCCATCATAGAGTTGTTTCTTAGCCTTGTCGAAGGTGCTGGACAGGCGAGTGATGAGGTCACCGATGCCAGAGAAAGTATCTTCGAAGACGGCTACCTTGTCATAGAGGTCGGCGGCAGTCTTTACTATCTTCTCCACGTTCTTGTTCTGACGGTCATATTGCCAGAGGTTATAGGCAAGTTGCAATGCCATGAGGAGATTGCTTGGGGAGATGATGATGACCTTCTTCTGGTAAGCATAACGGCTGAGGTCTGGTTGCTGCTTCATCGCCGCAATATAGCTCGTCTCGTTTGGGATGAACATCAAGACAAAGCCGATGGCATCATCCACCAACTGACTGTAGTCCTTCTCGGCAAGTTCGTCGATATGCTTGCGAACGCTTAGGGCATGAGCCTTCAAGAGACGTTCACGGTCTGTATCATTGTCAGCTGCGATGGCATCGGTATAGGCCGTGAGCGAAACCTTGGAGTCGATGACCACACTTCTGCCCTCTGGGAATCTGACAATGACATCCGGGCGGAAGTTCTTGCCATTCTCATCCTTCGTGTTCTCCTGGATGAAGAATTCCTCATCCTTGCGAAGACCACTGTTTTCGAGAATTGTCTCCAATACCATCTCGCCCCAGTCTCCTTGCATCTTGCTGTCGCCTTTCAAAGCTTTGGTCAGGTTGGCGGCATCAGAACCTATCTTCAGGGTTTGTTCCTTGAGCGAGGAAACGGTTTGCTGCTGTTCCTGTTGGAAGAGCTTCATCGTTGCCTCGAAGGAACTTTGCAGTTCTTTCTTGTTCACCTCGTTCATCGTCTTGCTTTCCTCCACCGACTTCTTGAAGTCTGCGAACTGTTCCTTGATAGGTTTCAGCAGCTCATCCATTTGCTGGCGGTTGTTCTCTTGCAAAGCAGACTGCTTTTGTGCAAGTTGTTCAGCGGCAGCTTTCTGTTGTTCGATGGTCATTCGCTTCATCTCTTGCTTCAAGGCATCCAACTTCTGTGCCCATTGCTGGTCGCTCTCAGCACGAAGAGTTGCGGCATACTGGCGCTCGTTCAACATCTGCTCTTTCAGTTCTGACACTTGTTTCTCATGACTTTCTTTGAGGGATTGTATTTCTGCAGCATGATGCTCACGCTCATTCATCAAGATTGCCTCTTGTGCTTGTACCTTGGCATCTAGCTTTGCTTTCTCTTCGCCAGCCGTTTTCCCCATGAGTAGTTTCCCGATGAAGAATCCGATGGCGAGACCTATGATTAATCCAATGATGATTTCCATTCTCGGTTATCTTTAGATTGAAAAAGTTACTTGTTTTGCGTAGCAGGAACAACCTCCTCCACGTATTTCACCAGAGAGTCCTTGCCATTCAAGAGATAGAAGTCCACACGAACCACGTGGTCGATATCGGCACTTCCCTTCACCTTTACATGGCGAGTCTTACTATATAATAAGGTGTCACGGCGAGAAGGGTAGGATACCAACTGTATCTGGTCCTTCGTAGAACCGCTTCCCACATAATACATGCCCACGCTATCCACGATGGCTTTCTGTGCAGCCGCTTTCTTCGCCATCTTCTTGGCGTGTGCGGCAGAGGTATCCTCAGGATAAAACTCGCTGGCAGCTACCGTGTCGCCATCCACTTGGTCTGGGGCAAACTTGCAACTGGTAGTTGTCGAGATAGATGTAGTGGCTGCCACGATGACTGCCACGAGATATAATAGTTTCTTCATATTTGCAAATAATTATGTTTTGCAAAAGTACTGTTTTCAAAACACAATACCAAACAAAAGCACATTTTCTTGTGCTTATTTAACGCTTGAAAGGAAGCAATACCAGTTTTCCGTATGTTACATTTACTTTGTTGCTACGTCATAAATACGTTTCGCCTTTTGTTTTTCGTTCAAAATACGTTAGTATTTGTTCAAGAACAGAAAATAATCACCCTAAAGGTAGGGTATATCGGAATAAATTCGTACTTTTGCTGCGCACAATCAGAATATCGACGATGTGCTTCGTATAAAAGTATAGAAGAATTTACATTAAAACAATATCAAAAAATCATAGAAAATGAAACTGAACGACATTCTATCTAGCAAATTTAATGCTGCTGAATGGGAAGCAAAGGGGTACCAGCTTCCTAAGTATGACATCGCAGCTGTAGCCAAGAAGACCCACGATGAGCCTACTTGGGTACATTTTGGCGCCGGAAACATCTTCCGTGCTTTCCCTGCTGCTGTTCTCAACGATGCACTCAACACAGGCAAGTACGACCGTGGTGTCATCGTGGCAGAAAGCTTCGACTACGAAATCATCGACAAGGCTTATCGCCCTTACAACAATCTCTCCCTTCTCGTCAGCCTCCAGTCTAACGGCACCATCGAGAAGAAGGTCATCGCCTCAATCACCGAGAGTCTCAAGGCAGACAAGCAGTTTGGTGAGGATTGGGCTCGTTTGGTAGAGATTTTCCAGGCTCCTTCACTCCAGATGGTTACATTCACCATCACCGAGAAGGGTTATTCATATAATGATGCTGACCTCGCTCGTGGTCTTGATGCAGTCTTTGCCATGGGTAAGCTCACCGCTCTCCTTTATGAAAGATATAAGGCAGGTAAGTTGCCTGTCACCCTCCAGTCCACCGATAACTGCTCTCACAATGGCGACCATGTGAAGGCTGGTGTCAAGGCATACGCTGAGCGCTGGACCAAGGATGGCATCGTTGAGGTTGGCTTCCTCGACTATATCAATGATGAGACTAAGGTTACTTATCCTTGGTCTATGATCGATAAGATTACTCCTCGTCCACACGAGAAGGTGCAGGCGATGATTGCCGAGGATGGTTTTGAGGACAACCAGACCATCATCACAGAGAAGCATACCTATACCGCTCCTTTCGTCAACTCAGAGGAGGTGCAGTATCTCGTTTGTGAGGATACTTATACCAACGGTCGCCCACCATTGGAGTTGGGTGGCGCACTCTATACCACTCGCAAGACCGTGGATGAGGTAGAGACCATGAAGGTGACAACTTGCTTGAACCCTCTCCATACAGCGATGTCTATCTATGGCTGTATGCTCGGCTATACCTTGATTTCCGCAGAGATGGCAGATGAGGACCTCCGTGCCTTCATCCAGAAGATAGGTTATATCGAGGCAATGCCAGTGGTTACAGACCCAGGAGTATTGAACCCATACGAGTTTATCGGTACAGTTATCAACAAGCGTCTGCCTAACCCATTCATGCCAGATGCTCCACAGCGTATCGCAACCGATACCAGCCAGAAACTCTCCATCCGTTTCGGTGAGACCATCAAGAAGTATATCGCTCGTGGCTTGGACAAGTCAAATCTCGTGTTGATTCCTCTCGTATTGGCAGGTTATGCTCGTTATCTCAAGGCACTTGATGATGACCTGAAACCATTCGAACCATCATCCGACCCATTGTTGGCAGAGTTGCAAGCCATCGTTGCTCCTTTGGAGGTAGGCAAGGCTGACCAGGATTACTCTTGTCTCAAGCAACTCTATACTCGTAAGGATGTCTTCGGTCTCGACCTCTATGAGGCTGGCTTCGGCGAGCAGATTGAGGGAATGGTGAAGGAACTCTTTGCTGGTAAGGGCGCAGTGAGAGCGACATTGCACAAATATACATTGAAAAGATAATATTAACGATAGGAATTTAGGAGAATTTAAAGGAAGTTAGATATATGGAAAGAACATGGCGTTGGTTTGGCAAGAAGGATAAGATTACCCTTGCCCAGTTGAAGCAAATCGGTGTTGAGGGTATCGTGACCGCATTGCACGATGTACCTCTCGGCGAGGTATGGACCCGTGAGAAGATTCATGAACTGAAGGAGTACATCGAGTCTTATGGTATGAAATGGAGCGTGGTAGAGTCTCTGCC